>JBDRLY010000033.1:0-27090 GCA_043812735.1 Candidatus Omnitrophota bacterium
TGGAGGAAGAAGAGCTGAAGAATATACCGACTGTTCCTGGTTCGCTGCATACCGCACTCAATGCGCTTGAGGCGGATCACGACTATCTTATGCAAGGCGGCGTATTTACAAAGGACGTTTTAGACGTTTGGCTTGAATACAAGCGCAAAAAAGAAATAGATGCTGTAAGGATGAGACCGCATCCGTATGAGTTCTATTTGTATTTTGATATTTAGGGCATAAGTTAACGGAGGCCTCCGGCCGGTCGGTGAACACCTCCGTTAATTTTCGCTACACAGTGCTTAATTTTTAGGCAAAGCAGATACAGGAAAAAATATGATTAATTTAGAAGAATATTTGAGCAACGAAAAAGAAGGGGTTTTATATAAGTATGTACTGGAGACAATAGAGAGGCCTCTTATTGAAAAAACTTTAGAACGCACAAGAGGCAACCAGCTTAAGGCAGCCAGAATTTTAGGCATAAACCGTAACACTATGCGCGCAAAAATCAGAAAGCTGGGTATTGAGGTAGAGAGATGGAAGAGTTAAAACGCGGTCTGTATGATTCTTCGTTTGAACATGATGCCTGCGGGGTGGGGTTTGTCTGTAATATTAAAGGCGTAAAGTCCCACACCGTCATTGATAAGGGCATTCTTGCGCTTGAACACCTGGAACACCGCGGGGCGGTGGGAGCGGATCCCAAAACAGGCGACGGCGCGGGGATATCGATACAATTACCCGATGAATTTTTAAGAAAATCGTGCGCGGCGATAAATATCAATTTGCCGCCGAAAGAAAAATATGCCGCAGGTCTTGTGTTTTTGCCTAACGATAAGAAAGAACGCAAGTTCTGCAAGATAATTTTTACGCGCACTCTAAAGACAGAAGGGCTTGGGCTATTGGGATGGCGCGAAGTACCGGTTAACGATTCGGTAATAGGCAGGACTGCGAAACAGACACAACCGTTTATTGCACAGGTGTTCGTTGCCTGCCCGGACGGGCTAAAAGACGAAGCTGCCTTTGAGCGAAAACTTTATATTGCGCGAAAACAAATAGAAGCCGCCGTGCGCAGTTCGAATTTAAGCCAGAGACATTTCTTTTATATCACGAATATATCGTGCAGGACGCTTATTTATAAAGGGTTGCTGATGTCCAGCCAGCTTAAAGAATTTTTTCCGGATCTAAAGGATAATGCAATCGCATCCTCATTTGCACTGATACATGCGCGCTACAGCACAAATACTTTTCCCACCTGGGACTTGGCGCAGCCGTTCCGCTATTTGGCGCATAACGGTGAGATAAATACTCTTCGCGGCAATATCAACTGGATGCATGCGCGCGAGGGGCAATTTACCAATGGGCTGTTTGGAAAAGATATTAAGAAAATCCCGCCTATTATTGTTCCGGGAGGAAGTGATTCGGCAAATCTGGATAACGCGTTGGAGCTTTTAGTGCTTGCGGGGCGCTCATTGCCGCATGCGATGATGATGCTTATTCCTGAAGCCTGGCAGCAAAATCCGCATATCGAGGAAAAACGCAAGAGTTTTTACGAATATCACGCCTGCCTTATGGAACCGTGGGACGGCCCGGCGGCTATAGCCTTTACGGACGGAAGGTTTATAGGAGCGACACTTGACCGCAACGGCCTTCGTTCGGCACGTTATTGCGTAGGCAAAGATGATATGCTCGTTATGGCATCCGAAGCAGGGGTGCTGGACGTGGCCGCCGAGGATATCATTGTCAATGGCAGGCTCGAACCCGGAAAAATGTTCCTGGTTGATACGCTGGAGGGCCGCATCATAGATGACGGGGAATTAAAGGACAGTGTCTCTTCGAGGCGCCAGTACACAAAATGGCTTAAAGGGAACCTTAAAACCCTTGAGAGCCTTAGCATGAAGGATTTCTCAAAACCACCGGCCGCAAAGAACCCTGTTTCCCTGCAAAAGGCCTTTGGTTTTTCCAGAGAAGACCTGAATATAATAATGAAACCTATGGCAATCGAAGGCGTTGAGCCTACCGGTTCCATGGGCGATGACACGCCTTTAGCAGCCTTGTCCGCAAAGCCGCGGCTTCTCTATGATTATTTCAAACAGCTGTTTGCTCAGGTAACCAACCCTGCCATAGACCCTATTCGCGAGGAGCTGGTTATGAGCGTAGATACTTATCTTGGTAGGGAGGAAAATATTCTTTCGGAAACTCCGCGGCATTGCCGCAGGCTTAAAATTAAACATCCCATTTTAACCGACGAAGAATTAGGAAAAATCCGCTGTATTAGAGGAGGGCCGTTTAAGACAAAAACTATTTCGCTTTTGCTTAAGGCAGGGGGCGGCGAAAATGGTTTTAAAGCGGCGCTAGATAGGGTCTGCAGGGAAACCACCGCGGCGATAAAAAGCGGTTACGCCATTATCATCCTTAGCGACCGCGGAGTGGATAAAAACCATGCTGCGCTGCCTGCGCTTCTGGCGGTAGGCGCCGTACACCATCATCTGCTGCGCAACGCAATGCGCACCCGGGTTAGTATTATTGTAGAGAGCGCTGAACCGCGCGAAATAGCACACGTGGCGCTGCTTTTCGGCTACGGTGCGGATTGCATTAATTTATACCTCGCCTACGAAGCCATAAAAAATATGGTAGAAGAAAAAGAGTTGGAGCTCTCCTTCGGGGAGGCACAGAAAAACTATATAAAGGCCCTGGAGAAAGGCATATTGAAAGTGCTATCCAAAATGGGCATATCAACCCTGCAGAGCTACCGTGGCGCACAGATTTTTGAGGCGCTGGGTTTATCAAGTAAGGTTGTTGAGAAATGTTTTACGGGAACAGCGTCGCGCATTGAGGGTATAGGTTTGGACGTGATTGCCGAAGAAACGCTTAAAAGGCACAGCGATGCCTTTGGGCCAATCACTGCACAAAAACCGATACTGCCTAGCGGCGGGCTTTACCAATGGCGCGCCGGCGGAGAATTGCACCTGTGGAATCCGGATACAATTTTTCTTCTCCAGCAGGCGGCGCGCAACAACGACATGCTAAAATACAGGGAATTCGCAAATTTTATCAACAATCAGACGCCGCGGCCAGTGACCTTGCGCGGGCTTCTGAAGTTTTGTAAAAAATTAAAGCCGGTTCCGATAGAAGAAGTTGAGCCTGTATCCGATATAATCAAGCGCTTTGTGACCGGCGCTATGAGTTTCGGTTCGATAAGCAGGCAGACGCATGAGACGATCGCGCTGGCTATGAATAAGTTGGGCGCAAAGTCCAATTCAGGCGAAGGCGGAGAAGACCCGCAGCGCTTTAATCATTTATCAAACGGGGAAAGCCTGCGCTCTTCGATAAAGCAGGTTGCTTCCGGAAGGTTCGGCGTTACTATTAACTATTTAGTTAACGCCGATGAGTTACAGATAAAAATTGCCCAGGGCGCAAAACCCGGCGAAGGGGGGCAGTTGCCCGGCCATAAGGTAAGCGCCACTATAGCGCGCACGCGCTATACCACGCCGGGCGTTACCCTGATTTCTCCTCCGCCGCACCATGATATTTATTCCATAGAAGACCTGGCGCAGCTGATATTTGATTTAAAAAACGCCAATCCGTCGGCGCGGATCAGCGTAAAACTTGTTTCTGAAGCTGGCGTGGGTACTGTTGCGGCCGGCGTTGCAAAGGGCCATGCGGATACAATACTTATTTCAGGAGGAGATGGAGGAACCGGAGCTTCTCCATTGAGCTCGATTAAACACGCAGGCTTGCCGTGGGAACTCGGCCTCTCAGAAACGCATCAGACATTAGTGTTGAATGATTTGCGCTCTCGCGTGCGATTACAAACCGACGGCCAGATGCGCACCGGACGGGATGTGGTTATAGCCACGCTTTTAGGCGCAGAGGAATACGGCTTTGCCACCCCAGCGTTAATCACTCTGGGCTGCGTTATGCTCAGGCATTGCCATTTGAATAATTGCTCCCTGGGAATCGCAACGCAGCAGGAACTATTATGCAAGAGATTCAGCGGAAAACCCGAATATCTGGAAAATTATTTCCGTTTTGTGGCAGGAGAAGTAAGAGAAATTATGGCGGAACTTGGTATAAGAAAAATAGATGAACTTATCGGCCGCACGGATTTGCTGGAGTTAAACAGGGATGCCCTGAATTGGAAGACAAAAGGCCTGGATTTTTCCAGAATACTTTACCAGCCGAAACTGTCGATATCAGCCGGAAGGCATTGTACCAAGAAGCAAGGCCACGGCATAACCGCGGTTTTGGACCTGAAGCTCATCGCCCTTGCCAAAGAAGCGCTTGAAAAGAAACATCCTGTAAGCGCAGCAGTGCCCATTAACAATTCCAACCGCAGCGTAGGTGCAATGCTTAGCGGCGAAGTTATCCGGCACTGGGGCGAGGAAGGCTTGCCTGAGGGCGCGATTCATTTTAAATTTACCGGTACCGCCGGCCAGAGTTTCGGCGCATTTTTAGCCAGGGGTATTACTTTAAAGTTGGAAGGCAGCGCAAACGACTATGTCGGCAAAGGACTTTCCGGCGGGAAAATTATTATTTATCCCCCGCGTAAAACAAATTTCAAATCCGATAAAAATATTATAATCGGCAATACCACATTTTACGGCGCGACAGGAGGAGAGGCCTACATCATGGGCGTGGCCGGAGAAAGATTTTGTATACGCAACTCAGGTATTTATGCAACTGTGGAGGGCGTGGGAGACCACGGTTGCGAATACATGACAGGCGGGCGTGTTGTTATTTTGGGCGAAACCGGAAGAAACTTCGCCGCAGGCATGTCAGGCGGTATTGCATATGTGTATGATGTGGATAAGCACCTGCACTTGCGCTGCAATTTGAGCATGGTTGCGCTGGAAGAGCCGTCGGCGGATGACGAATTAATTATACGGGAGCTGCTGGCGAAGCATTATCTTTATACATCCAGCCCCAAGGCAAAAAAGCTACTTGTTAATTTTAGGCAGGAGCTTAACAATTTTGTTAAGGTTATGCCGGTCGAGTACAAACGTGTATTAGAAGGAGCTGCCGAAAAGGAATTAGTCTCGGCTGAGGTGAGTGATGGCTGATATAAACGGTTTCTTAACGCTGAAGCGGCAGGCGCCGAAATACAGGCCCGTACGCGAACGCCTTAAAGACTGGCGGGATGTGGCAGTATTACGCACGGAAGAACATTCAAGGCAGCAAGGATCGCGTTGCATGGATTGCGGAGTGCCGTTTTGCCACTGGGGTTGCCCGCTGGCCAATGTTACCCCGGAGTGGAACGACCTTTTGTTCCGCGGCCAATGGCATAAAGCGGCGGAAATTTTGCAAACTACCAATAATTTTCCGGAGATTACCGGAAGAATTTGCCCGGCAATGTGTGAATTTTCCTGTGTTTTGGGTATAAATGACGAACCCGTTACTGTGCGGGAAAATGAACTCGCAGTTATTGAGCACGCATTCAAGGAAGGCATGATTAAGCCCAGGCCACCCTTGGTGCGCAGCGGCAGAAAAGTGGCGGTAGTCGGTTCAGGCCCTGCCGGACTGGCGGCGGCGGATGAGCTTAACAAAAGAGGCCATTTGGTGAGTGTTTTTGAAAAAGATGATAAACCCGGCGGGATTTTACGTTATGGCATACCTGATTTTAAATTGGAGAAGTGGGTGCTGGATAGGCGGCTTAGCATTTTAAAACAAGAGGGGATTTCTTTTGTTACAAATACAAACGTGGGGCTGGATTACTCAGTTGTAAAATTAAAAAAAGAATTTGACGCCATATGCCTGGCGGGGGGAAGCTGCGTGCCGCGCGACCTAAGTATTGATGGGCGGAATTTAAAAGGAATTTATTTTGCTATGGATTATCTTATGCAGGCAAACAAAATAATTTTCGGAGAGAAAGTTCCCGAGCAAAATTTGATTAATGCAAAGGGCAAGCGCCTTGTAGTAATCGGCGGCGGCGATACCGGCGCTGACTGCGTAGGCGTGGCGCACAGGCAGGGTGCTAAAGAAATAGTACAACTTGAACTTCTACCTCAGCCTCCGGAATACCGGAGCCCGGAGTGTCCGTGGCCGAAATACCCGGTAATTTTAAAAACAACCACCAGCCATCAGGAAGGATGCTCTCGCCTATGGCAGGTATCAACCAAGAAATTTGTCGGAGAAGAGGGCAGGGTGAAAAAACTTTCCTGTGTAAAAATAGAATGCACTAGGGCTAATCCCGGCGCAGGCCATGCTATAAAGGAAATACCGGGAAGCGAGTTTGAAGTTAAAGCAGACCTGGTGATTCTGGCATTGGGGTTTTTATTTCCAAAAAGACAGGGACTTGTCGAAAATTCAGGTCTTTTGTTGGATGAAAAAGGCAACGTCAAAACCGGCGCTAATTTTATGAGCTCGCAAAAAGGCATATTTTCATGCGGGGATATGCGTCGCGGCCAATCGTTGGTTGTCTGGGCAATGTCTGAAGGCAGAAAAGCCGCTGCTGCTATTGACGAATATCTTCTTTGGAAAAGGTTACCAAAATAACCTGTTTTTTACTTTTTATAGTAGGGATACTTATAAATAGGCACAAGGTAAGTGCCTGAAATAAGAACAAAGGCGTTTTTTCAAAACGCCTTTTTATTTTTGAAACCATCTGCCTAAAAATTAAGCAAAAAATGATGAAAACCGCGTCACGCGAAGAGCAAATAAAGGCGTTATCCAAGATAAGCAAAGCAATTGCATCCGACTTGGGCCTAAAAGATATCCTTCGGCTTGTCGTAACGGTAACCGCGCAGGCAATGGGCTCTAACACCTGTTCAATTATGCTCCTCAATGAAAAAACTAACGAACTTGTCATAATGGCCACGCAAAATATCAGCGAGGAGTATATCAAAAAAGCTCCGCTAAAATTCGGCGAGGGAATTGCCGGAAGAGCGGCAAAGTTGAACAAGCCCATTGTAGTTAAAGATGTAACCAAGGAGAAAGAATATAAATACCGCGATATCGCGCAGAAACAAGGGCTCAAGTCCCTATTATGCATGCCGTTAGCTGTAAAAGGAAAAGTTACAGGCGTTATTAATTGCTATACATCGCATGCCTATGATTTTAAGGATACGGATATAGAAATATTAACAGCAATAGCAAATCAGGCGGCGGTTGCAATTGAAAACGCAGAGCTGCTTACCAAGAGTCAGGTGATTCAGGAGGAATTGGAGGAAAGAAAAAAACTTGAAAGGGCAAAAGGAATTTTAATGAAGGAAGGGGGGATAAGTGAGGAAGAGGCATATCTTAAAATACGCAAATACAGTATGGATACCCGCAAAAGCATGGGTGAGGTCGCAGATGCGATCATTATGATGGAAGGCATGAAGAGGAATACAAACAAACAAATAGAAAACCAAAAAGGAGGTTATAAGCGATGAATTTACAAAGACCGAATGCAAACGATGCGACAAGAACATTTAACCGTTCCAAAGCCGTAGTGCCGAGTTCCGGTATCTGTTCCCGCTGCGTAGACGGATGCCGAGGTAACTGTGATGTTTTCAAAGCCACTTTCAGGGGGCGCGAGGTAATTTATCCGGGACCTTTTGGAGATGTTACGGCAGGCGCAGATAAAGATTATCCCGTTGACTACTCTCATTTGAACATCCAAGGATACGCCCAGGGGGCAAAAGGGCTCCCTGAAGGCACCAACGGAAATCCAGATACAACTACATTTCCAACGGTGAATACGGAAGTCGAATACGGTTGGACAAGCAAAGTAAAAATGCAGCTCCCGATTTTTACCGGCGCATTGGGTTCAACGGAAATAGCCCGCAAAAATTGGGAACACTTCGCTATAGGCGCGGCTATTTCTGGGGTAACTTTAGTATGCGGAGAAAATGTATGTGGCGTAGATCCCCAGCTTGAGCTTGATAGCCACGGAAAGATAAAAAAATCACCCGAGATGGACAGGCGTATAGAAGTTTATAAAAAGTTTCACGAAGGCTACGGCGAGATTTTAGTCCAGATGAACGTTGAGGATACGCGCCTTGGCGTAGCGGAGTATGTGCGCAAGAAACATAATTTAGAGACTATAGAATTAAAATGGGGCCAGGGCGCAAAGTGTATCGGCGGTGAAATAAAAGTGAAGAGCTTAGAGAGCGCGCTTGAATTACAAAAACGCGGGTATATAGTTACACCTGATCCGTCAATTCATGCAACCCAAATGGCATTTAAAGACGGCGCCATAAAGGAATTTGAAAGGCACTCGCGCTTAGGCTTTGTTTCGGAAGAAAGCTTTTTGGCAGAAATTAAACGCTTGCGGGATTTAGGCTTTAAGAGAATTACCCTGAAGACGGGAGCTTATTCTATGCTGGAGCTGGCTATGGCGCTTAAATATGCATCTATCGCGAAAATAGACCTTCTTACCGTCGACGGAGCAGGCGGCGGAACAGGCATGAGCCCCTGGAGAATGATGACCGAATGGGGAATCCCCACCCTTTATTTGCAGGCGCTTACTTATGAGTTCTGTGAGAAATTAAAGAAAAAAGGCACGCGTATTCCTGATATTGCCATAGCGGGCGGATTTTCCAGCGAGGATCATATTTTCAAAGTTATTGCGATGGGCGCACCTTATGTCAAGGCAGTATGTCTGGGCAGGGCGCTGATGATCCCGGGTATGGTTGGAAAAAATATTGCCAACTGGCTTAAAGAAGGGAATTTGCCGACGACAGTTTCAGAATTTGGCAAAACCGAAAAGGAGATCTTCGTTTATTACGAAGAATTACAAGACAAATATGGTGAACGCATGAAAGATATACCGTTAGGGGCTGTGGGTATATATTCATTTGCGCAGAAAATAAAAGTCGGGCTACAGCAGCTAATGGCAGGCAGCAGGAGTTTCAGAATCAGCGCCATTACAAGAGAAGACCTCATGGCTTTAACCGAAGATGCAGCCAAGGTCTCAGGTATTCCTTATGTGATGGATGCCTACCGCAAACAGGCGGAGGCGGTTTTAAACGGAAACAAAAAACCGGCTTCAAAGCGCCTTGAGCACGCCGGCGTATAAAATGAAAAGGAGGAGCGCCATGGAGCAGAAAGGATTATGCACAACCTGTGCGCATGATGCAAGTTGTACTTTTCTTCGACGCTTTCCAGTGTTACAATGCGAAGAGTTCTCTAGCGGCGGAATGACTTTGGCGGTAGTAAGAAGAATCAAGGTGGAGAAAAGGAAAAGAAGAGGCTGAATGCTAAAAGCAAAAATCGTGTTTGAGAATGGATTAAGCTTCTCGGGCACTGCTTTCGGTGCAAGCGGGGAGAGATGCGGTGAGGTTATCTTTAATACCGGCATGACCGGCTATCAGGAGATCCTCACCGATCCTTCCTACAAAGGCCAGATTGTTGCTATGACCTACCCCTTGATTGGCAACTACGGTATTAACGCGGAAGATATGGAGTCAAGAAGGCCATTTGTGGAGGGTTTTATAGTCAAGGAATATAGCCGTATTGCCAGCAATTGGCGCTCACAAAAAACACTCGATGAATATCTCAAGGAAAATAATATTCTTGGCGTAGAGGGCGTAGATACGCGCGCACTTACGCGGCACATAAGGTCAAAGGGTAGCCTAAGGGCAATTATTTCAACCACTGATGCGTCAGAAGAAAATTTATTGGAAAAATTGAAGGCCTTGCCGGGATTAGTCGGTACGGATTTGGTTAAGGAGGTTTCAACTGACAAAAGATATACTTGGGCTCACGCAAAAGAGAAGCAATATAGAGTAGTTGTGCTTGATTGCGGTGTGAAATTCAATATTTTAAGAGAACTTTTGAAATTAAATTGCGAAGTTGCAGTTGTGCCGGCAAGGACCGATGCCAAAGATATATTAGAGATAGAACCCGACGGCCTGTTGCTTTCTAACGGGCCCGGCGACCCGGCGGCGGTTAGGTACGTTATTGAAACAACAAAGAAATTGCTCGGGGAACTCCCAATATTTGGAATATGCCTGGGACATCAGATGCTGGGACTGGCCCTGGGCGGCAGGACCTATAAACTTAAATTTGGCCATCATGGAGTTAACCACCCAGTTAAAGACCTAAATACCGGCAAGGTTTTAATTACGGTCCAGAATCATAATTTCTGTGTGGATATGGATTCACTGAATAAAAAAAATATAGAATTGACACATATGAATTTGAATGATAATACCCTGGAGGGAATGAGACATAGAACATTACCAATATTTTCTGTACAATTTCATCCCGAGGCCTCTCCGGGCCCCCACGATGCGGAATATCTATTTGGAAACTTTATAAAAATGATGGAACAAAATGCCTAAACGTACTGACATCAAAAAGATATTAATTATCGGTTCAGGCCCAATAGTTATAAGCCAGGCTTGTGAATTCGACTATTCCGGAACACAAGCCTGCAAGGTTTTAAGGCAAGACGGGTTTGAGATAGTTTTGGTAAACTCTAATCCCGCTACTATTATGACCGATCCTGAAATGGCAGATCATACTTATATAGAGCCGCTCAATACGGAAGCGCTAGAGCGGATCATTGCTTATGAAAAACCCGATGCGCTTCTTCCTACATTGGGTGGGCAGACCGCTTTAAATCTTGCGGTAAAATTGGAAGAACATGGCATATTGAAAAAATATAAGGTTAAAACAATAGGCGCAAATATCGATGCCATAAAGAAGGGCGAAAACAGGCAACTGTTCAGGGATTCAATGAAAAAAATAGGCCTGGATTTACCGCAAAGTGCCCTGGCATATAATTTAAAAGAAGCGCTTGAAGTGGTAAAAAATATAGGTTTTCCTGTGATTATCCGCCCCAGTTTTACTCTGGGTGGGACCGGCGGAAGCATAGCATATAATATAGAAGAGTTCAAAGAATTAGCCAAGCACGGCCTTGAATCTAGCATGACGAGCGAGATCCTGATAGAGGAATCCGTTATCGGGTGGAAGGAATTTGAATTGGAAGTGATGCGAGATATAAAAGACAACGTTGTAATAATATGTTCCATAGAAAATTTTGACCCAATGGGAGTTCATACAGGCGACAGCATCACGGTTGCCCCCGCGCAGACTTTGACCGATAAGGAATACCAAAAAATGAGGGACGCCGCTATTGCCTGCATAAGGGAAATAGGAGTTGAAACCGGCGGTTCTAATATCCAATTTGCGGTAAATCCGGATACCGGAAGAATGGTAATTATTGAAATGAATCCAAGGGTTTCGAGAAGCTCAGCCCTGGCATCCAAGGCCACGGGATTTCCTATCGCCAAAATTGCGGCAAAGCTCGCGGTCGGGTATACACTCGATGAAATACCAAATGATATCACAAAAGAAACACCAGCTTGTTTCGAGCCCACAATTGATTACTGTGTGGTAAAAATACCGCGGTTTACTTTTGAAAAATTTCCTGCGGCGAGCCCTGTGTTAACGGTATCAATGAAATCCGTAGGTGAGGTAATGGCTATAGGCAGGACGTTTAAGGAAGCCCTGCAGAAAGGGTTACGTTCTCTTGAAATAGGAGTGTGCGGACTGGAGAATTTAAAATATGAGCCAACGCCAGAACAACTGCTGGAGAAACTCAGAATGCCCAATGCCGAAAGGCTGTTTTTTATAAAGAAGGCTTTTCAAAGAAAAATGAGCATAGAGGAAATTTACCAATTGACCAGGATAGACAGATGGTTTTTGGATAGCATAAAAGAAATAGTAGAATTAGAGAATACAATAGCGGATACTTCCGATGAGCCCTCGTTAGCGGCTTTAATCGGCATTGCCAAACAAACCGGCTTTTCCGACAGGCAGCTTGCAAATCTTTTAGGAAAAGATGAGCTATGGATGCGCGCATTCAGAAAAAAGCATGCTATCGTACCTGTTTATAAACAGGTTGATACATGCGGCGCGGAATTTGAAGCATTCACGCCATATTACTATTCAACCTACGAAACGCGGGGTAAACAATGAGCAAATTTATCTTTGTTACCGGCGGAGTTGTTTCCAGCCTGGGCAAAGGTATTGCCTCAGCATCTATAGGCAAACTGCTTGAATCAAAAGGGCTAAAAATAACGCTCATAAAGTGCGATCCATACATAAACGTAGATCCCGGCACCATGAATCCCTATCAGCACGGCGAAGTATATGTTTTAAATGACGGGGCCGAGACCGATCTGGATCTGGGGCATTATGAGCGTTTCACCAATGCCGATCTTGACCGGAGCAACAACATAACAACCGGGAAAATCTATTATTCCGTGATAACAAAAGAAAGAAGGGGCGATTATTTAGGAAAAACCGTCCAGATTATCCCCCACATAACCGATGAGATAAAAAACTCCCTCAAGAAAGTAGCGGCTGATAAGAAGGTGGACGTTGTTATAGTGGAAATAGGGGGAACGGTAGGCGATATAGAAAGCCTCCCTTTTCTTGAGGCTATACGCCAGCTCCGTTTAGAGGTAGGCAGGGATTATGCGATAAACATACACGTTACGCTGGTTCCTTATATAAAATCCGCCGGCGAGATAAAAACAAAACCCACCCAGCACAGCGTCGGCACGCTGCGCGAAATAGGTATTATGCCGGATATTATAATCTGCAGAACGGAAAAAGACCTCTCGGAGGACACAAAGGCGAAAATAGCGCTTTTTTGCAATGTTGACAAGGAGGCCGTGATACCGGCTGTGGACGTGGATTATATCTATGAAATCCCGCTGCGGTTTAAAAAGGAAGGGCTGGATAAGTTAATAGTGAGGCTTTTAAATCTTGAATGCGCGGATGGAGACCTTCTTGACTGGGAAGAGAAAGTGGTAAAGAAGTTAAAATTTCCGTCGCGGGAAACTACAATAGCCGTGGTCGGTAAATATATAACACTGCAAGACGCATATAAATCTATTTATGAAGCGCTGATTCACGGCGCTGTAGCCAATGATACGAAATTGGCGATAAGGAAAGTAGATTCAGAAGATATAGAAAAACACGGGCCCGGGAAATATTTTGATGGCGTAAAAGGCATTCTTGTGCCCGGCGGTTTTGGCTCGAGGGGGATAGAAGGGAAAATACAGGCCATTAGGTACGCAAGAGAAAACGACATACCCTTTTTAGGTTTGTGCCTGGGCATGCAGACAGCTGTAATAGAGTTTGCGAGGAATGTCTGCGGAATGAAAGGCGCGAATTCTACCGAGTTTTGCAAAACTACCCGTTACCCGGTTATAAGCCTCATTGAAGAGCAGAAGAAAGTAAAGGAAAAAGGCGCCAGCATGCGGCTTGGCGCATACCTCTGCGCCATAAAGAAAGGCTCAAAGGCGCATCAGGCCTATAGAAAGAAGAAGGTTTCTGAGCGTCACAGGCACAGGTACGAATTTAATAATAGGTATAGAGACGCCATGGGGAAAAAAGGTATGGTATTCAGCGGCATTTATCCCAGAAGAGATTTGGTTGAAATGGTAGAGTTAAAAGAGCATCCCTGGTTTCTTGCATGCCAATTCCACCCGGAATTTAAGTCTAAGCCGAATAAAGCCCACCCGCTGTTTAGCAGTTTTATAGCTGCTTCCCTGCGCAGTAAATAACGGCATTTACGGCAGAGCAGTTTTCTCTTTACAATATAGGCCTTATGTAATATAGTCTATGAGCGGGGTGGAGCAGCCTGGTAGCTCGACAGGCTCATAACCTGTAGGTCAACGGTTCAAATCCGTTCCCCGCAACCAAATAAAAAAGCCAGTTCTTAAAAAAGAACTGGCTTTTATTTTCTTTGCGGGAGTTTAAGTTTACCAGAACCAGGGGTTGTTTGACTTCGGACGCGGCCTGCCTTCATCAGCTTCTTGATCCGGCCGGTAAACGCCTGTTAGCGTAAATATAAACACATCCGAACACCAGGTAGTGAATGGCTGCCAGAAATAAGTTTTCCTTTGCCTTACTTGCTGTGCCGCGGTTGCCGACGGAATCACGCTTAAAGCAAGAATTAAAACTAATATTATAGCTGTAACTTTCATAACTCACCTCCCGCTTTTGTGGTTAATATACACTTTTGCGGCAGAACTGTCAAGAGAAAGTTTGACGGAATTTTTAAAATTTAGTATAATCTAATGAGCCCCGCAGTGGCGGGACGAATTTGATCCCGCCGAACTGGTGTAGGCGGGATAAGGCACTCACCGGAGGTAGTGAAATATGATACCCAGATACAGCCTTCCAAAAATGGCGGCAATATGGAGCGAAAAGAGTAGATTTCAAAAAATGCTGGATGTCGAAATTTGCGCCGCCGAAGCACTTTCCAAATTAGGTAAAGTCCCCAAACAAGCCATACCGGTTATTAAGAGAAAAGCGCGTTTCAACGTAGGCAGGATAAAGCAAATAGAAAAGCGCACCCGCCATGACGTAGTCGCATTTGTTGAAAATGTGACAGAGAATATAGGAAAAGAAGGCAAATATATACACCTGGGGCTTACCTCCTATGATGTTGTTGACACTGCGCTCGCCTGCCAATTGAAAGAGGCATCCGAAATTCTGATAAACGACCTTGAACGGCTGCGCAGCGCGCTTATAAAGAAAGCCAAAAAGTATAAATATACGCTTTGCGTCGGCCGCACGCACGGTGTGCACGCAGAGCCCACTACATTCGGGCTGAAACTCGCCTTATTTTATGATGAGACCAGGCGCAACCACTACCGCATGACAGAGGCGAAAGACGTTATCTCGGTAGGCAAAATTTCAGGCGCAGTCGGCACCTACTCTAATATAGACCCCTATGTCGAGGAATATGTATGCAAAAAATTAAAGATATATCCTGCGCCGATTTCTACCCAGGTAGTGCAGCGCGACCGCCATGCGCATTTTCTCTCAACGCTGGCAGTTATCGGCTCATCCATAGAGATGTTTGCCACCGAAATAAGGCATTTGCAGCGCACGGAAGTTCTTGAGGCGGAAGAGCCGTTTGAAAAAGGGCAAAAAGGGTCATCCGCGATGCCGCATAAAAGAAACCCGGTAGTTTGCGAGCGCCTGTGCGGGCTAGCAAGGATATTAAGGGCAAACGCGCTTGCCGCAATGGAAAATGTTGCGCTCTGGCATGAACGTGATATTTCGCATTCTTCGGTTGAGCGGATTATTCTGCCTGATTCAACCATACTTTTGGATTTTATGATAAACGATTTAATCAACGTAATTGACGGCTTAATCGTATACCCCGAGAGGATGAAGGAAAATCTTGATAGGACACACGGGCTTATATTTTCGAGCCGCGTTTTAGTACTTTTGGTTGGAAAAGGCCTTTCCAGAAACAGGGCGTACGAACTTGTACAGCGCAACGCGATGAAATCCTGGGGGACCGGAGAAGATTTTAAGTCTCTTTTATTAAAAGACAAGGACGTAAAAAAGCTCGTTAGCGAGAAGGAACTCACCGTCGCCTTTAACGCGAAACATTATCTGCGCAACATAGATAGAATCTTCAGGCGCTTAGGACTCTAATACGCAAGTGCTCTATAAAATTAAGATAAAAGACAAGCCTGGCCTGTTTGATGCGATAGGCGAAGGCGTAAAAAAAGACATAAAAGACCTGGGTGTTGAAACTATAACTTCGGTTAAGTTTGCCCAGGTCTATTTTATTGAAGGCGAAGTGTTAAAGCCGGATGTCGAAAGAATATGCGCGGAGCTTTTGTGCGATCCCGTGACGCAGCTATATGAGATAGAGCCTCTCGAGGCGAAAGGCGCGCAAAATAAAACCACCGGCCAGGGGCTGGCTGTAATAGAGGTTGCATATAATCCGGGCGTAATGGATCCGTGGGAGGAATCGATAATAAAGGGCATAAAAGACCTGGGCATAGAAAAGCCGCTCAAAGTAAAAACGGCAAAAGAATATATAATTGAGGGTAGCCCCGCCAAAGAAGAGCTCGATATGATTTGCGAGAAGCTGTTATTGA
Organism: Candidatus Omnitrophota bacterium; assembly: GCA_043812735.1. Taxonomy (GTDB): domain Bacteria; phylum Omnitrophota; class Gorgyraeia; order JBDRLY01; family JBDRLY01; genus JBDRLY01. The sequence continues at coordinate 15,828 of JBDRLY010000033.1, forward strand.
ATAAAGTAATCCAGCACGCGGTTTGCGAAAAAGAAGAAACTCTGCCCAATCCGGAATATAAATTCAACCCCATAGAAGTAGCTATGTTAAATGCGGACGATGAGGGGCTTTCGGCAATTTCCAGAGAAGGGCAGCTTTTCTTGAACGTTACCGAAATGCGGCAGATAAAAAATTATTTTAAATCGCTTAGCAGGAATCCTACGGATTGCGAACTTGAAACGATTGCGCAGACCTGGAGTGAGCACTGCGGGCATAAAACATTTCGCGGGAAAATAGAATACACCGAAAACGGCAATTCGCAGGTGATAGATAATTTACTCAAACAAACAATAATGAAGGCAACCAAGGAGCTTGATAAACCCTGGTGCGTGAGCGTGTTCAAGGATAACTCAGGCGTAATAGAATTTGATGATAATTACAACATATGCTTTAAAGTGGAAACGCACAACCACCCTTCGGCGCTTGAACCCTACGGCGGCGCAAACACCGGCATAGGCGGCGTGATAAGGGATCCGATGGGTACCGGCCTCGGCGCAAAGCCTATTTTTAATACGGATGTGTTTTGTTTCGGCTTGCCTGATACAAAGGCCAAAGACGTTCCGCCCGGAGTATTGCATCCCAAAAGGGTAATGAAAGGCGTAGTTGCAGGCGTACGGGATTATGGAAATAAAATGGGCATACCTACCGTAAACGGAGCGGTTTTGTTCGACGAAAGCTACACGGGAAATCCTCTTGTCTACTGCGGTACGGTGGGTATTATGCCGAGGGATAAATCGTTTAAAAAAGTAGAGCCGGGGAATCTGGTTGTTTTAGTAGGCGGACGCACAGGGCGGGACGGCATTCACGGCGCAACATTTTCATCCGGTGCACTCACCATGGAATCGGAAAAGATATCCGCAAGCGCCGTACAAATAGGCAACCCAATCACAGAGAAGAAAATGCTCGATACGCTGCTACGGGCAAGGGACATGAATCTATACTGCGCGATAACCGATTGCGGAGGCGGCGGCCTTTCAAGCGCAGTGGGAGAAATGGGCGCCGAATGCGGGGTAAAAGTTGATTTGGAAAAAGTACCCCTGAAATATAAGGGCTTGTCGTATACGGAAATATGGATATCCGAAGCGCAGGAGAGAATGATTCTGGCCGTGCCGAAGGAAAATTTAAAAGCTATTCTTGAGATATTCGCAAATGAAGATGTTGAAGCTACGTGCATAGGCGAGTTTACTCTCGATAAGAGGTTAAAATTATATTACGCGGGAAAATTAGTCTGCGATATGGATATGGATTTCCTGCATAACGGCCTGCCGGAACTGACGCGCAAGGCGCTATGGGCGCCGAAACGCCGCGAAGAGCCGGATGTTCCGCTACAGGCGGACTTGACGGATAAGCTGCTTAGAATTTTGTCTCATTACAATGTCTGCTCCAAGGAGTGGATAGTGCGCCAATACGACCATGAAGTACAGGGCAGGACAGTAATAAAACCACTTTTGGGCGCAAGAAATGACGGGCCTTCCGATGCGGCAGTTATGCTTGGGCGTCTGGGCAGTAATAAAGGCGTAATAGTTTCCTGCGGCATAAATTCAAGATACGGCTTGATAGACCCGTACTGGATGGCTGCATCGTGCATAGATGAGGCGCTAAGGCAGATAATCGCAGTAGGGGGAAACTTAAACCGCGTCGCATTATTGGATAATTTCTGCTGGGGAAATACAAATAAACCACAGCAGCTAGGCTCGCTTGTGCGCGCGGCGAAGGCATGTTACGATTTTGCTATTAAATTCGGGACGCCTTTTATCTCCGGAAAGGACAGCTTGAATAACGAATACGAAATTGCCGGGGAGTCGGTTTCTATTGCGCCTACGCTGCTAATATCGGCGATGGCGGTTATGGAAGATGTAAGAAATGCCGTAACCATGGACGCAAAATCTCCCGGCAACCTTATATATGTTGTGGGCAAGACCTATAATGAATTGGGGGGAAGTATTTATTGGTCCTTATTTAACAATAGCCTTGGCAATTCTGTTCCTAAGGTAAGGCCCGCTGAAGCGGTGCCCTTAATGAAAAAACTAAGCGATGCGCTCGCAAAACGCCTTGTGCGCTCGTGCCATGACTTATCCGAAGGCGGTATTGCCGCGGCATGTGCTGAAATGGCATTTGCGGGCGAAGTAGGCATGACGCTTGCGCTAAAAGATGTGCCGAGAGAAGAAGGTATTTCGCGGGACGATATAATATTATTTTCAGAAAGCAATTCGCGTTTCATTGTAGAAATTCACGAAAAAGACCGGGAAAAATTCGAAGAGATAATGCAAGGTGTATGCATTGCGAAAATAGGAAAGACCGTTCCCGCGCCGCGTTTTGAAGTGAGCGGCCTGGACGGAAAAACCGTAATCTCAAGTGAAATAAACACACTTAAGGAAGCATGGCAGAAGCCGCTAAGATGGTAAACCCCGCCCTTTCTACTAGAAAAGAATACCTTGCCGCTAGAAAGAGCGGGGTAAAAGTAATAATATTGCGCACTGCGGGAACAAACTGCGATTTAGAGACCAAGTTTGCCTTTGAATATGTCGGCGCGCAGGTTGAGCTTGTGCATATTAACGACCTTGTCAAAAAAAAGAAATACCTGAAGGACTACCACATACTTGCAATACCCGGCGGCTTTACATACGGAGACGATATTGCCTCTGGCGTGATACTCGCAAATGAGTTAAAATATAAACTAAGGGAACAGCTCGAGGATTTTGTAAAGCAAGGCAAGCTGATAATCGGCATCTGCAACGGTTTTCAAATACTTGTAAAGGCGGGTATATTACCAGGCGTCTCTTCCGGCAATAAAGAAGTTACTCTGACAATAAATGATTCCGGGAAGTTTGAGGACCGCTGGATTTATCTTGAAAAAATTAAAAATGAATGCATCTGGACGCAAGGCATAGAAAATATAATATACCTTCCGGTGGCTCACGGGGAGGGGAAGTTTGTTGCGCAAAATAAAGATATTTTAAAGAAACTTTACGAAAACAACCAAGTTGTGTTTAAATATGTTACGCAGACAGGAAAGAACCCCTCTTACCCGGATAACCCTAACGGTTCAGTTGACGATATAGCGGGCATCTGCGATACTACAGGCAGGGTATTCGGCTTAATGCCGCATCCTGAGAGGCATGTTTTAGCGCTGCATCATCCGCAATGGACGCGCGTAGGCCTGCGCAAGGAAGGTGACGGTGTTATGATATTCCGTAACGGAGTGGAATATGCAAAAAAGTTATAAACCCAAAGACCACTGCGGGGTGTTCGGCGTATATGGCAACAAAGAAGCTGCACGCCTAACGTACATGGGGCTTTTTGCGCTCCAGCATAGAGGCGAAGAATCCTGCGGCATTGTGGCATCTGACGGAAAAAATATGCGTTGCCATAAGGCGATGGGCCTTGTGGGCGACGCATTTGACGAAGAAAGAATTTTATCCCTGAACGGCAAAATCGCAATAGGCCACGTAAGGTATTCAACCGCCGGCTCAAGCATTCTTAAAAATGCGCAGCCGATAGTGGTTGACTATTCGCGCGGCGCCATGGCAGTGGCGCATAACGGCAACCTGGTAAATGCAGCGCTTTTAAGGGATGAGCTCGAAGCGCACGGCTCGATATTCCAGACAACATCAGACAGCGAAATTATAATTCACCTCCTCGCGCGGCCGAAATTCAGGAATTTAGAAGAAGCGCTCCAAGACAGCCTGCTTAGGGTAAAGGGGGCGTTTAGTTTGGTGATGATGATGCCGGATAAGTTAATCGGCGTGCGCGATCCGTGGGGATTCAGGCCTTTGTGCCTGGGTAAGCTAGGCAAGAGCTATGTGCTTTCGTCGGAAACATGCGCCCTCGATTTAATTCAGGCAAAATTCATCCGGGAAATCGAGCCCGGCGAAATTGTGATTATAGATAAACGCGGCCTTCATTCGAGCATGCCGTTTGAACGCTACAAACCGAAAAAAAGATTCTGCATATTCGAGCTTATTTATTTTGCAAGGCCCGATTCGCACATATTCGGCGAGAACGTGCATTTGTTCAGGCAGAAATTAGGCATGCAGCTTGCGCTGGAGCATCCGGCACAGGCCGATTTTGTAATGGCTGTGCCCGACTCCGGCAATTCCGCGGCGTTGGGTTTCAGCCATGCCTCGGGAATTCCCTTTGAGATAGGCATAGTCCGCAACCACTATATAGGAAGGACGTTTATACAACCCTTGCAATATATCAGGGATTTTAACGCGAGTGTAAAATTAAACCCGATAAAAGAGATATTTTTCGGCAAGCGCATAGTTTTGGTTGACGATTCGATAGTTCGCGGCACAACCATGAAGGCGCGTGTTGCATCGCTGCGGAAAATGGGCGCCGAAGAAGTGCATTTACGCGTGTCTTGCCCGCCGCATATATCGCCGTGCTTCTACGGCATAGATTTTCCCACAAAAAAAGAACTTATCGCGTCAAAGCACTCGGTAAATCAAATAAAGAAATTCCTCGGAGTGGATTCCCTGGGCTATCTCTCGCTCGAGGGGCTTTTATCGTGTGTTGCAGCCGACAGGGGCGATTATTGTGTGTCGTGCTTTACGGGAGAGTATCCGATACAGCCGCCTGAGGGCACGAATAAATATGCTATGGAGAAAGGCTATGCGAAATAAACTTACATATAAAAAATCAGGTGTTGACGTAAAAAAAGCGGCGCGATTTGTCAAGGCGATAAAGCCGATTATCGCGAAAACTCGCGGAAAAATAGGCGGGTTCGGCGGCATGTTTGCTTTTCCTAAAGGATATAAAGACCCTGTTTTAGTTTCCTCCACAGACGGTGTTGGCACAAAACTAAAATTGGCGTTTTTATTGAACAAGCACGATAGTGTCGGCATAGACTTAGTGGCGATGAACGTAAATGATATCCTGGCTACCGGCGCAAAACCGCTTTTATTTCTGGATTATATTGCGACAGGCAAGCTGAAGCCGCTGGCCTTAACCCAAGCAATAAAAGGGGTGGTTAGAGGCTGCGAGATAGCGGGCATTGCGCTTGTGGGCGGCGAAACGGCAGAGATGCCCGGATTTTACAAAGAAAACGAATACGATATGGCCGGTTTTTGTGTCGGGGCCATCGAGCGCAATAAAATAATCGACGGGAAAAATATCAAGCCCGGCGATGTTGCAATAGGGCTTGTATCAAGCGGTCCGCACTCAAACGGCTATTCATTGATACGCCGCGTTTTCTCATCTAAACAGTTAAAAAAATACGCCAGGGCGCTATTGTCGCCGACAAGAATTTACGTAAAAGAGGTTTTGGCGCTTCTGGGGAAATACGAAATAAAGGCAATAGCGCACATTACAGGCGGCGCATTTTACGAGAAGCTGCCGCGGGTCTTGCCGCGTAATATTTCCCTTAAAATAAACAAGCGCTCATGGGCCGTGCCCGGGATATTTAGAACAATCCAAAAACGCGGTAATATTCCGGAGCGCGAGATGTATTCTACCTTTAATATGGGTATCGGCATGGTATTGATAGTAAAAAAATCCGATGCGAAAAATATAATACGCGAGCTTAAAAGCCGGAATTTAAAATCCTGGATAATCGGCGAAGCGGTAAAAGGCAATAGAAAGATAAATATTCTATGAAAGTTTTGGTTGTCGGCTCAGGCGGGCGCGAGCATGCATTAATCTGGAAAATAGCGCAGTCAAAAAGAGTTAAGAAAATCTACGCCGCTCCCGGCAATGGCGGTATCGCCGGGCTGGCAGAATGTATTCCGGTTAAAGTAGAAGAACTGGATAAGCTCAGAGATTTTGCTTATAAAAATAAAATTGATTTAACGGTTGTGGGGCCTGAGGCGCCGCTTGTTTTGGGCATCGTGGATTTATTCAAGAAAAAAGGGCTGCGCATTTTCGGGCCGGATCGTTTTGGCGCACAATTAGAGGGCTCAAAGGTATTTACGAAAGAATTAGCAAAAAAGTCCAATATACCTACCGCGAAATTTGAAGTTTTCACAACAAGCTCCGAGGCCAAGGCATATATCGATAAAATAGGCGCGCCTTGCGTGGTAAAGGCGGACGGCCTTGCCGCCGGAAAAGGCGTAATAGTCGCCAGGACAGCTAATGAAGCAAAGAAAGCCGTTGATGTGATAATGGACGAGAGGGTATTCGGCAAAAGCGGCGACAGGGTGATCGTTGAAGAGTGCCTTAAGGGAGAAGAGGCATCTATAATTGTTATGACGGACGGGGAAAATATCGCTGCCATGGCTTCGTCGCAGGATCACAAAAGGGCAAACGACAACGACGAGGGCCCGAATACGGGTGGCATGGGCGCTTATTCGCCTGCACCCATCGTAAGCGATGAAATTTTTGACACTACAATAAATGAAATTATAGTACCCACGATAAAAGGGCTAAAGGACATGGGGCTGCGCTATAGCGGAGTGCTTTATGCGGGAATTATGGTAGTTAACGGTAAGCCTAAATTGCTGGAATATAATGTGCGCTTCGGCGACCCGGAAACGCAGGCAATACTTCCGCGGCTTAAAAATGATATAGTGGAATTAATGGAGCTTACAATCGACGGAAACTTAAATCGCGCAAAATTACAATGGGATAAACGCGCATGCGTTTGTGTCGTGCTTGCGTCGGGAGGGTATCCCGGGAATTATGAAATAGGAAAAGAGATTTCAGGGCTAAAGGGTGTAAAAAAATTAAAAGATAGGTACGCATTTCACGCGGGAACTAAATTAACTTCAAAAAAAATATGCGTTACCGACGGGGGAAGGGTTTTGGGTATAACCGCCCTGGGGAAAGGTTTAAAGGGCGCGATTGACAAGACCTATGAAGCGGTATCTGAAATAAATTTTGAAAATATGCATTACCGCCGGGATATCGGCATGCGTGCATTAGCGAGGGAAAAATGAAAAACAAGCGAAATTTAAAAGTCTCGGTAATTATGGGAAGCAGCTCGGATTTTGAAACCATGCAGGGCGCGCTGGATGTATTAAAAGAATTCGCGATCCCGCATGAGGTTAAGGTGTTATCGGCGCACCGCGCGCCGCATGATACGGCGAAATTTGCTGCAGCGGCCCGCTCACGCGCTATTGGGGTAATAATCGCGGGCGCCGGGGGCGCGGCACATCTGGCGGGGGTTATCGCGGCGCATACCACAGTTCCCGTAATAGGCGTCCCTATGGAGACAAAGGCACTGGCGGGGATTGATTCTTTGTTTTCAACGGTGCAGATGCCGCAAGGCGTGCCGGTTGCTACTATGGCTATAGGGAAATCAGGCGCCAAAAACGCAGCCATATTGGCAGCGCAGATATTGGCTGTTAGGGATAAAAAATTAGAGAAAAAGCTCGATGCCTACAAAAAGAGGTTAAGAAAAGAAGTCCACAAGGCGGACAAATCCATTAAGCGCTGATAATGCCCGAGATAAAGACCCAAGTATTTAAACTCGATCCCTATGAGCCGCAGCTGAATAAAATAAAAATTGCCGCAAAAATTCTACGCGACGGCGGACTGGTTGCGTTTCCCACGGAAACGGTTTACGGGCTAGGCGCAAATTTAAACGACGAAGCGGCAATTGCGCGCTTGTACGAAGTAAAGAAAAGGCCGAAGGAAAAAAAACTATCAATACACATCGTCGATGCCAGGGTTGTAAAGGAATACGCAAGCGAAATTCCGCAGGCAGCATATAAATTAATGCACCGTTTCTGGCCCGGGCCCGTTACGATTGTTTTAAAAGCAAAAAACACAGATACGGTGGGTTTTAGGTTTCCGAGAAATCAGATTGCATACGGCTTAATAAAGGAAGCAAACGTGCCGGTTGTTGCACCCAGCGCGAATATCTCGGATGCGGCCCCTCCTAAAAGCGCGAGCGAAGTCCTGATGCAATTAAACGGGCAGATAGATGTGGTTTTGGATGGCGGAAATACAGCGTTGGGTGTAGAATCTACGGTGGTGGATTTATCCGGACCGGGCTATAAAATACTGCGTCAGGGTAGCGTCAGCGAAGGCGCTGTTAAAAAAGCAATTGATACAAAATTTATTCTTGTTGTGTGCACAGGCAATACCTGCCGTTCGGTAATGGCAAGTGATATGCTGCAAAAAGAATTAGCCTCGCGAAAGGACATAGAAATTCTTTCGGCAGGTGTTTCAGCCATACCCGGCGCGGGGGCATCTTTTACGGTTGCGGAAGTAATGAAAGAACAGGGCTATGACGTCTCGGACCATGTTTCGCGCTCCGTTACTGATGAACTTATAAATATGTCGGATATAATTTTGGTGATGGAGAAAGCGCACAGGGATAGGATTCTTGAGAAGGCGCCGCAGGTAAAAAACAAGGTACATCTTTTAAGGGAGTATTTAAGAGATGCCCCGATACCTGAAAACGACCCCGAAAGCGGCGAAGTTCCTGACCCGGTAGGCAGGGACAAGGCATTTAACAGATATGTTTACGGTATAATTAAAGAGAACATAGATAGAATAGCGGGGAAATTATAGGACAGACATGCAAATAGCGATAGGAAGCGATCACAGGGGTTATAAATTAAAGCAGAAGTTAATCCCGTATTTAAAAAAACTAAGGCATAGCGTTAGGGATTACGGTACGCGCTCAGAAGAATCGTGCGATTACCCCAACTACAGCTATGCCGTGGCAAAAGCCGTTGCAAGCGGCGCCTGCAAAAAAGGCATTATAATCTGCTATACGGGAATAGGCTCTGCAATTGCGGCAAATAAGGTGCCGGGCATACGCGCAGGCGTCTCTAATAACGTATTGGCAGCAAAGATGAGCCGCCTGCACAACGATACTAATGTACTGGTCCTGGGAGCGGGTTTTGTTGCGCCCAAAAAGGCAAAGGATATAATTAAGGTTTGGCTTAAGACAAAATTTGAAGGCGGCAGGCATTTAAGGAGAGTGCGGCAAATCAGGCAGATAGAGAAAATGGAGTCGCGCTAGAAATGGGAAATTTAAAGAAAATTGACCCCGAAATTTACAAGGCGATACTCGATGAAACGCTTCGCCAGCATGAAAATATAGAACTAATTGCATCGGAGAATTTTACAAGCCCTGCGGTTTTGGAAGCGCAGGGCTCTGTCCTCACTAATAAATACGCCGAAGGATATCCCGCGGCGCGCTGGTACGGCGGGTGCGAATATATGGATACTGCCGAGAAACTTGCAATTGAGCGCACAAAAGCGCTTTTCGGCTGCGAGCATGCGAACGTCCAGCCGCATTCCGGCACACAGGCGAATATGGGCGTTTTTTTTGCCGCGCTAAATATAGGGGATACGTTTCTGGCGATGGATTTAGCGGCAGGGGGGCATTTAAGCCACGGCTTAGCACACAATTACTCCGGGAAATATTTCAAGCCGGTTTTTTACGGAGTGAATAAAAGAACCGAACAGATAGATTTTAACGAAGTGCGCGCTCTTGCAAAAGAGCATAAGCCTAAATTAATCCTTTGCGGCGCCTCGGCATACCCTAGAATTATAGATTTTAAGAAATTCCGCGAAATAGCGGACGAGGTAGGCGCGTATTTAATGGCTGATATAGCCCATATCGCGGGGTTGGTTGTTGCGGGACTGCATCCAAGCCCGGTGCCTTATTGCGATTTTGTTACTACCACCACGCATAAGACCCTTCGCGGGCCTCGCGCGGGGATAATAATGTGCAAAAAACAGTGGGCAAAAAAAATTGATACCGAAATTTTCCCCGGAATTCAGGGCGGGCCCCTGATGCATGTGATTGCGGCAAAGGCGGTGGCATTAAAGGAGGCGGCGGGTGAGCCTTTTAAAAAATACCAGGCCCAGGTTGTAAAAAATGCCAAGGCCCTCTCAGGCGAAATGGCAAAATTAAATTACAGGATAGTCTCGGGCGGCACAGACACGCATTTATTCTTAGTTGAGCTATCAGGCAAGAACCTTAGCGGAAAAGACGCTGCGGCTTATCTGGACAAAGCAAGAATTACCGTGAACAAAAATTTAATTCCGTTTGATACAAACCCCCCTTCAGTAACAAGCGGCTTAAGAATAGGCACCCCGGCAGTCACGACCCGCGGAATGAAGGAAGAACAGATGCTTAAAATAGCGCGCCTAATTGACGAGGTATTGTCGAGTGCCGGAGAGGATAAGGCCGTTGAGCGGATAAAGAAAGAAGTAAGCGCACTTACAAAGGCGTTTCCCTTATATCCTGATATTTTGAAAAAATTAAAGAAGGACTGCTAGTGAACCCCGCCCATCCTAAAATTGGGAGGGCGGGGTATGGAAGGATGGGCGGGGTGAAAAAGCTTAAACGGCCCGGCTGGGACGAATACTTTTTAAAAATAGCAAAACTCGTATCAACCCGCTCAACCTGCCTGCGCAGGCAGGTGGGCGCGGTGGTTGTGAAGGACAGAAGAGTCTTGGCGACTGGTTACAACGGCGCGCCGTCCGGAGTAGAACACTGCGAAAAAAAAGGCTGCCTGCGCACAAAATTAAAAGTCCCATCCGGCGAGCGCCATGAACTATGCCGCGGTTTGCATGCGGAACAAAATGTCCTATTGCAGGCAGCGCTCCACGGCGTTTGCTTGAAAAACAGCACTCTTTACTGTACCAACCAGCCGTGCGCCATTTGCGCAAAAATGCTTATTAACGCCGGCATAAATGAAATTGTAATTGGCGACGGCTATCCGGATAAATTTGCAATGGAATTTTTAGATTCTGCCGGCATACCGGTAAGGACACGAGAGAAATGAAGTGCCCATATTGCGGTAATATAGAGGATAAGGTTATAGATTCGCGTTCGAGCTCGGAAGGCGAGTCTATACGCCGCAGGCGGGAGTGTCTGAAGTGCCAGCGCCGCTATACGACTTATGAATATGTAGAGAGGACGCCCTTAATGGTAGTTAAAAAAGACGGCACAAGAGAGGCCTATGATCGCAAGAAAATTTTAAGCGGGCTTTTAAAGGCATGCGAGAAGCGCCCTGTTAGCATGGAGAAAGTGGAAGAAGTTGTTGAAGAAATAGAAAGAACCCTCATGAAAACCTATGAGCGCGAGGTAAATTCCAAGGAGATAGGGGAGCTGGTTATGCAGAAACTCCACGACTTAGACCAGGTTGCCTATGTCCGCTTCGCTTCAGTATACCGCCAGTTCAAAGACATAAGTGAGTTTATGAAAGAATTAAAGGACTTGCTTACTTAGCCTCTCCAACGGCAGGCCCACCACGTTTGAACAAGAGCCCTCGATACTTTCAATAAACTCATCGCCTTGTTCCTGCAGCGCGTAGGC
>JBDRLY010000034.1:0-2872 GCA_043812735.1 Candidatus Omnitrophota bacterium
ATCCTGATGTTACACTTAAAGAAGTAACATCATTCGGGGCAAGCCACAAATAAAAATTCAGAATTTTCTTTGTGAATCGGCTCTTTATTCTCAAACAAAAAGGCTCTCTTTTGAGAGCCTTTTTAACATGGTGCCGAGGGACCAAATCGTCATTCGGCCTAAGCCTCATTCCTTAAGGGGAAACCCTTATGTTTTCCCCTTAATCTTCCCCTTCCCTCCGCCAAGAAGTTCAAGTACGCCGATAGAGAAAAACTATCTTTTTCCCTAAAACCCTTTTTTACGATTCCTTCCCAGAAAAAGCAAAACTCCTGATAAAAATCAGGAGTTTTAATATGGTGCCGAGGGACGGAATCGAACCGCCCACGCAGGGATTTTCAGTCCCTCGCTCTACCGACTGAGCTACCTCGGCATAAGCATACAATAACCGTATAAAAAATAATTACTTTTAACCTTTTATCTGCACACTTCGCACTTATTGCGAAGTCGGGTACCGACTGTCAATGAGTCCATAATTTATGGAGCACTGCGACATAAATTATCTGGACGAATTTATCCCGCCCGTCTTTAACGCTGCGGGAAGCTACCTCGGCATAAATATACAATAATTTTATACAAAAAGAACTGCTTTTAAATTTAATCTTCTCCGGAAAAAATATTGCGCAGTTAATTTACCATAAAACAACCAAGTTGTCAAACCATTTGCGCCGGAGCATAGCCAACAATATAGCTTGAAACTAGCTGCCGCGGATGATAAGAAAGCTTGGCTGCTTTTAAATTCTCAAGGCCCGAATCGTCCATGGTATTGATGTATTTATAAACGGTCAGTTCTTCGCAAAACTTTCTAAAGATAAACGCAGAGATGCCTTTATAATTTAAGTCGCTCACCTCAAACAGGATACAAAAAGTGTTTTTATTCAGTTCGTAGCCAAAAGTATAAGCGCAAATCTTCCCGTCCACTTTAATAACCCTGCCCATAACGCCAAGCCCTTCAAAATGAGCCAGAAGTTCTCTTTGCGCCAACAGATTATCGTCGAGCAAGTGCCGGTAAAAACTATCCTCCACCTTCTTCTTGCGCTCTCCTGCCCAGGCCTGGGCAAGTGTAAGGCATGCGTCTTTGTCCTGTCCGTTATAGGCGAGATATTCGTACTGGTTGTGCTTGGTGAAGTGATTGCAGCTGGCGCGTTGAGCTTTAAACCGGTCTCCTTTTAAATACACCAGATCGTCCCTTATATACAGATAGTCCGGATATTTTTCGCTTACCGTAAATCCCATATTTTTAAAAAAACTAACCTCGCTTTCCTCTATATTTTCCATCCGGGAAAACCGTCTGTTCTGATTTATCCCGTCCATAATCGAAAAACATTCCTTTACGACTTCCTCCCCGACGCTTTTACCCAGCGGCGAAAGATACATAAAAATCCCCTGCTCATTTTGGAAGAAAACACACAGGCACTCTCGGATAATCCGCCAGCGGATATCAAAAAGCTTGCGCCAGATAAAAATATTGGTAAAACTGTACGGGCTTAAATTGCGAGGGGAATGATTTAAGAACTCTTCAAAAATCCTGCGGTTTTCTATTCCGAGCGGCTCTAGATTCGGTTTTTCAGACGGCATGAAAATGTCTGGTGTTAACTTTTAGCTTTTAAAAAATATCTTCCTTTAATAATTTAAGCTCCTCTTTCGGATAAGAGCGGAAGATTCGTTTTTGTTCTTTTAATATTTTCAAGACGCCGGCGTTTTTAGCCCATTCATCGGTTAAATAGGCCACGTAGCGGTTAAAGTCATCAGTGTCCAGCCGATTCTGCACATACAGACAGGCAAGATGCGCGGCCAAACCGCAGGCATTATTATCCGTCGAGACAAGCAAAAAAGGATATAGCCGGCATTCTAAAGGGTGTTTTCCGTAAATACGGCATTTATGCTCTTTTCTTATCAAAAATTCACATACCAAGCTCTCGCCTTCTTTTCCGGTTTGCACCTCATTTTTAGCTAATATCTGCCTCTCTTCGTCCAATAAATGCGGCCGCCACAAATCGTTCTTGAAGATACAGCAGCCCCGGCAGTTAAGGCAAAATTCTGAGCTTACGAATTGTTTCAAGCTAAGCATGTTCCCCGCCTGTTTTCTGAATCAATAGAGTCTCGAAAAACCAGTCTTTCAATATGGCGACAAATTCCGGCCCGTTCTTTCGCATGATATACTCGGCATGCGGGCCTCCCTTAATAATTACCAGCCGTTTATGTTGCGACGCCGCTTTCTCATATAGAAGCTGCGAATGCCAGCTTTTAATCACCCAGTCCGCGTCCCCGTTGACAAACAAAATGGGAATTTTAATCTTATCCACCAGGTTAACCGGATTATCTTTTTTCAGCCAAAACGGCCCCGGCCGCACCCCTTTGCCGTAGCGGCCCTCTCCGACCAGGCTATAAAAAATATCATTTTCAATATCCAGCTCCCAAAAATAATAATCTATCTTTTCAAAATCCACCGGCGCGCTGACGCAGGCAAAGCTCTTTACTTTCTTTGTCTTGGCCAAACCGATAATGCTTATCGCCGCGCCCAGGGAAAAGCCGACGAGGCCTATTCTCCGGTAACGTTTCTCCCGCGCAAAGTCCAAAACCGCCTCAAGATCCTGGTATTCTTTTGCCGTCCAGTAAAAAAGCCCCTTACTGTCGCCGTGGCCGCGAAAGTCAAAAGTAATAACATCAAATTTTTCGACCAAGCTCTGCGCCAGCTGCCGGATTAATATGGACTTACGGCTGTTAAAAAAACCGTGCGCGATGACGATTACGGAAGAGTTTTTGTTTCGATAATGGTCTAAATAAATCTCCTCGAGATCTTTGGTAATAACGCTCGCGGATATTGGTTCAATCA
>JBDRLY010000035.1:0-2104 GCA_043812735.1 Candidatus Omnitrophota bacterium
TGGACATGCTTGTATGCGGTGATGTCGGCTACGGTAAAACAGAAGTGGCATTGCGCGCCGCATTTAAAGCGGTAATGGATAATAAGCAGGTGGTTATACTGGTTCCCACTACTATTCTGGCCGAACAGCATTACAAGACATTTACCCAGAGAATGAGGAAATATCCCCTAAGGGTTGAAATGCTCTCGAGGTTTGTAACGAGGGCGCGGCAGGCGGATATCATAGAAGATTTGAAATTAGGCAAAGTAGATATAATTATAGGCACGCACAGGCTTTTATCGGGCGACGTTAAATTCAAGGATTTAGGGCTTGTTATCGTTGACGAGGAACAACGTTTCGGCGTGCGCCACAAGGAGAAACTAAAAAAAATAAAATTGCTGGTAGATGTGGTTACATTAACCGCTACGCCTATCCCGCGCACGCTGTATATGTCGCTGGTCGGCGCAAAGGATATTTCTATAATAAATACGCCGCCGCCTGAGCGTCTGCCTATCGAAACGCATATAATCCAGTACGACGAAACTATTATAAGACGCGCGATAAAAAGGGAATTAGAGCGCAAAGGGCAGGTTTACTTTATAAACAACAGGATACAGGGTATAGAGAAAATAGCGGCCCGCCTGCGCGAAATGGTGCCGGTTGCAAAAATTGAAGTCGGGCACGGGAAACTGCCTGCAAGGGTACTGGAATATAGGATGCGCGATTTTATAAGCGGCAGGATAGATGTTCTTGTGTCTACGGTAATAGTCGAGTCCGGGATAGACATACCGAATGCCAATACAACAATTATAAACCGTGCCGACATGTTCGGCTTGGCGGACTTATACCAATTGCGCGGCAGGGTGGGGCGGTTTAAGCGAAAGGCCTATGCCTATTTTCTTGTGCCTAAGGATATGGTGCTTGCGAGTGAGTCAGAGAAAAGGTTGCATGCCGTGGAGAAGTTTGTGGAGTTGGGCTCCGGCTTTAAAATAGCAATGCAGGATTTGCAGATACGCGGCGCGGGAAATATTTTGGGTCTCCAGCAGCACGGTTATGTACAGGCGGTAGGATTCGACCTGTATTGCAGGCTGTTGCGGGAAACCATCTCCGCAATCGCCCGTTAGAACGAAATATCCAACGGTACTTGATAAAACAGGCGCGATATGATAAAATCTAGCAATTATACGCGTTCTTAAAGAAAGGAGAATATCATGAGGAAGTCTTTGGTTTTTCTGGCAGCGGCTTTGTTATCAAGCCTGGTTATAGCCGGTTGCGGCAATGCGAAAGGCAGCAACATTATCGCTACCGTAGGCAATAAGGTAATTACCAAATCAGAGTTTAACAGGGAAATAGCTAAGCTCCCGCCGCCTTACCAGAAAATAGCTAATGCAAGGCCGCAAGAATTTCTGGATGAACTCATACTGGAGGAGCTCTTAATTAACGAAGCAAAGACCAGGGGCCTTGAAAATAACCCGGAGGTCAGGGAGCTATTTAATGAGGCAAAGAGTAAGATACTTGTCGCTAAGTTAGTAGACGATGAATCCAGGAAAATCACCAGTGTAAGCGACAGAGAAATGCGTACTTATTATGAAGAAAACAAAAGCAGCTTTGATATGCCTGAGCGCTACCGCGCCAGCCATATCATGGTTGACACACAGAAGGAAGCGCAGGATATACTCACCAGCCTTAAACAGGGGGCTAATTTTGAAGAACTGGCTAAGGAAAAGTCAACTGACCCGACAAAAGACAGGGGCGGCGATATCGGATACTTTGCAAAAGGACAGCTTTTGCCTGAATTTGAAAATACTGCAATGTCCCTTAATGTCGGAGAAATAAGCGGCGTTGTAAAATCGCCCATAGGATACCATATAATAAAACTTACCGATAAACAGGACGCGAGGATAGCAAGTTTTGAGGAGGCCCGGCCAAAGATAGAAGCTCTCTTAATAGAGCAAAAAAGAAAAGAGGCGTTCGGGGAATTGGTAAAGAAACTTAAAGATAAAAGCCGCATAAAGATAAACGAAAGCGCGCTAGAGCAATTAAAACATCAGACACAACAGCCCAAAGAGAGTGAATAATGAAACATAAGTTTGCCGCGCTGGCCAGTGTTTTATTTATAGCCTGC
>JBDRLY010000036.1:0-4480 GCA_043812735.1 Candidatus Omnitrophota bacterium
GATGACGAGTTGAGCGAGTAACTTGATTATGCGTTTTCGGTAGACTTTGGGTATCTGACTGCCTGCCCCACAAATCCCGGGACGGGATTGAGGGCATCGGTAATGACGCATCTGCCGGCGCTTGTGCTAAGTAAACAGATAAATAAGGTGCTCCATGCCATAACAAAAATAGGCCTTACCGCCAGAGGGTTTTACGGGGAAGGTACTGAGGCAAGCGGAAATTTCTTCCAGATATCAAATCAGGTTACACTGGGCCATTCCGAAACAGATATAATAGATAACTTAGAGCGCATAATAAAGCAGGTATTAGAGCATGAAATAGCCGCACGCCAGGTGCTAAATACGCAGCAGAAGGATTTATTGCACGATCGGATATGGCGCTCTTACGGTACGTTAAAGAGCGCTTACATAATTACTTCAAAAGAAGCGATAGAGCTTCTTTCAAGCGTACGCCTGGGTGTAGACATGGGTTTGGTAAAGGATGTGGACAGGAAATTATTGAACGAGTTCCTGTTAACTATTCAGCCGGCGCATCTTCAGAAACTTGAGGGCAAAACACTGAGCGCGGCAGAACGCGACGTGAAACGCGCGGATTTAATACGCGAAAAATTAATATCAAAAACTTAGGAGGCTATAACATATGATGTTCAACAAATTTACCGAGAGGGCGCGCAAAGTTATACTTCTGGCTAAAGAAGAAGCAAAACGTTTTAATCATGATTACATAGGTACAGAGCATTTGCTTCTTGGTCTTATACGGGAAGGCGAAGGTGTAGCTGCCGCAGTGTTGCAAAATTTGGGGTTGACGGCGGAGGCTATACGCATGGAAATGGAAAAACTTGTGCAACCCGGACCGCCAACAGCCATAACAGGTGACATTCCCTTTACGCCAAGGGCAAAAAAGGTCATAGAGCTGGCTATGGATGAAGCGCGTTCCATGGGGCACAATTACGTCGGGACAGAACACCTTCTTTTAGGCCTTATACGGGAAGGCGAGGGCGTGGCAGCTCAGGTATTGCAGAATTTAGGGCTTGATTTAGGCAGGGTCAGAGAGGAAGTGATGGAACTTTTAGGCAGTGGTACGCCCGGCCCGGGCAGCGCCAGTCAGAATGTTACGTCCAAAACAAAAACGCCGGCGCTTGACGCTTTCGGCCGCGACCTTACCGCATTGGCGCGTGACGGGAAACTGGACCCTGTTGTCGGAAGAAAGGAAGAAATAGAGCGCGTCATACGCATACTTTCGCGCCGGACAAAAAATAACCCTGTTCTCCTGGGAGAGGCTGGCGTGGGAAAAACCGCAATAGTAGAAGGCCTGGCGCAAAAAATAATCAAAGGCGATGTGCCGGAAAGCCTAAAAGACAAACGCGTTGTTACGCTTGATTTGGCACTCATGGTTGCGGGCACAAAATACCGGGGGCAGTTCGAGGAAAGAATCAAAGCCGTTATGGATGAAATAAAACGCGCGGAAAATATAATCCTGTTTATCGACGAATTACATACGCTTGTCGGCGCAGGCGGCGCGGAAGGCGCTATAGATGCCTCGAACATTTTAAAACCGGCGTTATCCCGCGGCGAAATTCAATGTATCGGCGCAACAACAATGGATGAGTACCGAAAATATATAGAAAAAGACGCCGCCCTGGAGCGCAGGTTCCAGACAATTATGGTTGATGAGCCCAGCGTTGCAGAAACCGTCGAAATACTAAAAGGCTTAAGGGATAAATACGAAGCGCATCATAAAGTGAAAATACTCGATGATGCTATAGATGCCTCTGCGAAACTTTCCGATAGATATATTTCCGGAAGGTTCCTTCCGGATAAAGCGGTTGATTTAATTGACGAAGCCGCTGCAAGGGCAAGATTGTCTACATTGACCCTCCCTCCGGATTTAAAGGACATGGAGACTAAAATAGAAAGCTTGCGTAAGGAAAAAGAGGCGTCGGTCAAAGCGCAGGATTTCGAAAAAGCCGCAGCATTCAGGGACCAGGAACGCGAAGCGAAGATAGAGCTGGAGAAAGTAAGAAAGAGCTGGAGCCAGTCAAAAACCGAAGTGCAGGTAAAGGTCAACGAGGAAGATATTGCAAGTATAGTCGCGCAATGGACAGGTATACCGCTTGCAAGGCTGGAAGAGAAAGAATCAGAAAGGCTGCTTAAAATAGAGGAAGAGCTTCACAAAAGAGTCGTTGGCCAAGACGAGGCAATAACCGCGATCGCGCACGCTATAAGAAGAAGCCGCGCCGGGTTAAAGGATGCGCGCAGGCCGATAGGTACGTTTATATTTCTGGGGCCTACCGGCGTAGGAAAAACGCTTTTAGGCAGGGCCTTGGCTGATTTTATGTTCGGCGACGAAGATGCGATGATACAGCTGGATATGTCGGAGTATATGGAAAAATTTAATGTATCCCGCTTAATCGGCGCTCCGCCCGGATATGTGGGCTATGAGGAGGGCGGGCAATTGACGGAAAAAATCCGCAGAAGGCCCTATTCTGTGGTGCTACTGGATGAAATCGAGAAGGCGCATCCCGATGTGTTTAATTTACTTTTACAGGTGCTTGAGGAAGGGCGCCTGACGGATAGTTTCGGTAGAAAAGTAGATTTTAAAAATACTGTTTTGCTTATGACCTCAAACGTAGGCGCTGAAATGTGGCGCAAGGGGGCGGGGCTGGGATTCGGCTCATCAGAGGAGAAGTTTGACTACGATACAATAAAAGTAAAGCTTCTGGAAGAGGTTAAAAGGGTATTTAAACCCGAGTTTCTCAATAGGGTGGATGATACGATTGTTTTTCATCCGTTAAATAAACAGCACCTCTACCAGATAATCGACATAGAACTGGGAGAAGTCAAAAAGCGCCTTAGCGAGCAGGAATTAAGCATTGAATTGAGTGCCGACGCAAGGGAGTTTCTCATTGAGCGCGGGTTCGATCCTCTTTACGGCGCGAGGCCGCTGAAGCGGACAATACAGCGTTTTTTGGAAGATCCGCTGGCCGAAGAAATAATTTCCGGAAGGTTCAAGAAGGGCCAGCCCATCAAAGTTAGCGCCAAGGTTGACCATTTAGAATTTCAATGATGCATATTAAGACAAAACCAATGCTCATAACGGCTTTAATTCTAGTTTTTATTGCGTTCATAGGAAATGTCTGGATTAATAAGTTTTTGAAAGGGTTTCGGGCGCAACTGGAACGCGTTCTTTCGGACAACCTAAATATGGACGTGAGGATATATTCTCTAGAGGCGGGTATAGTCGCAGGAACAGTACTTAACCACGTTAAGCTCCACGGCGCGGTGGTCGAGGCAAAAAAAGTAGTAATAGGGTTAAGGCCCTGGGATTTTCTTTTAGGCCGGGTATTCCAGGTGAAAAAAATAAAAATTATTGACCCCGTATTAAGAGTAGGTCCCGAGTGGAGCGCTTTTATAGGAAATTTGTCAACCAACGTAGGAATGTTGCCGCAGCGCCTCAATATTTTAATCACGAACGGCATAATCACTTTCGGCTCCGCAGATTTGCCGCTAGCTAGTATCTCAGGCGAGGTTCGTTTTAGGAAGAATGAGATCTTTCTCAAAAAAATAAAAGGTGTGCTCTTTGGCATGCCTGTAGTTATAAGCGGAAGTATTAACCGCAAAACCGGCAGGCCATGGGCAAATATCGATACGGTAATTGAAGCTCCGAAACTTACATATCGCGGCAGGCTCTACGGCGAATTCCCGAATCCAAGCCTTGAAGGCACGATGACGGTTATGGACAAATTACCGCTTACAATCTCCGGAGATATCGCGGTAAAAAATGAAACCCTTTTTATAGACAAATTTTGTTTCGGAAAAAAAAGCAGATTAGATGCCCTGCAAAAAGCTGATGCATCAGCGGGGAATATTACGCTGTCTTTTCCGAGAAATACCCCACAGAAAGAGGCATTGGGCATAAGGCTGGAAAATGTGGATATATTCGGCAGCGAAGTATCAAGTTATATAGAGTGCAGCGCGAGACAACCTCATGAGCGCAAGGATATATGGAGCGGTGAAATAATGACATTCGGCACGGTTTTAAACAAACAGCCCTTTTACGAAACAGAGTTTTCTTACGGGATAAGCAGCGATACGCTGGAGATAATTTACCTAAAACTCGGAAATAATATGCGCTGCAGCGGGAAAGTTTCTTTTGCAAAGCCGTATATTGCTGATGTCGTGTTTAAATTTGAGGATGCATCGCTCGCCGAGCTTATGGGGCTTGCATCAGGCTCTAACTCACGCAGCGCTGAAGAGTTTGCGAGCGGCAAGGTCTCAGGGCATATAAAGATTCAGGGGCCGTTTACGTCGCCCTATATAAAGATGAATTTATCTGCCCGCGACGGCCACATAGGCGATTTGTCTTTTGACACGTTAAATATCAATGCTCAAGGGCACGGCGGCATTATTTATATAGTAGATTCAAGGGCTACGCAGAAAAATAATATATTGCTTTTAGAGGGCGATATAGAACTTGCCA
>JBDRLY010000037.1:0-10758 GCA_043812735.1 Candidatus Omnitrophota bacterium
CTGCGGTGCAGATTAGCCGTCGCCAACGCCCGACGCGGCTCAAGCTGCATACCTCAAGAACCCGACCTTGCATTTGCATGATTTATTTAGTGAGATATACTTAGAAAAAGAAAAAAACTGAGACCTCAGGCTTTTTGGATTTTGCCTGAGCGAAGACAGGCTGTGCAGATCTTTATCGTTTTTACGCTAGTACCTATTTTCGCCCGTACCTTCTGAAGGTTTGGATAGAATGTTCTTTTTGAAACGCGTACGACCCTCTTTCCGACGCCGCCTTTTTTCTTAGCAAGACCTTTTCTTACTATCTGCCGGCCCGCAACCGGGCCTTTACCGCATATTTCGCAAATCTTTGACATTGCCCGTATCTCCTGTTAAAATATATTCCGTTGTTTTAGTTGCAAAATCTTATCATATAAGCCCGCTACATGCAAGCAAAAACCTACAGTTCTCTTAAGGATGCTGCCCAATACATAAAAGGCGTGGGCCCCAGGCGCTTTGAACTTTTAAAGAGATTAGGCATCTCTACCATAGAGGATCTCCTGTATTATTTTCCCCGCCGCTACGAGGATAGAAGCAAATTTACCCCTATATCAAAACTTGCAGCGGATAATTACTATACCGTAAAGGGCGAAATCCAGGCAAAGGGGCTGCGCAAGGCCTACCGCCGCCGGTTTTCGATTTTTGAAATTGCAATTGCGGATGAGACAGGCGTAATTTATGTTGTCTGGTTCAACCAGCCTTATATGGCGAATATATTTAAAGTGGGCGAGAAAATAATTCTTTACGGCAAGGTTCAGGATTATCAAAAAAGGCTGCAGATAAACGCACCTGAATATGAAATTCTTGATGAGGAACAAGACAAAGCCGGCATACACACAGGCCGTATAGTCCCCATATACCCCCTTACAGAAAATATTACCCAGCGCTGGCTTCGCAAGATAATAAAACAAACTATTGACGAATACGGCCATTCCCTTCCCGAGTGCCTGCCCAAAAGCGTTAAGTTTAATCATAAACTTACGGATATCGGCCTTGCGATAAAGAACATACACTTTCCTAAAAACGAAAACTATCTCAACGGGGCGCGCAGGCGGCTTGTATTTGAAGAGTTTTTTATGCTGCAGCTTGCGCTGGCAGTCTCCAGGGTGAAAAAAACAACGCCCGGGATAAGCCATAAGGCAAAAGACCGGGACCTGGAGGATTTTAAGAAAATACTACCGTTTGAGCTGACACGGGACCAGCTGCGCGTAATAAAAGAAATCCAGGCTGATATGGCAAGGCCTTCGCCCATGAACAGGTTATTGCAGGGCGAGGTGGGCTCGGGGAAAACAATTGTAAGCGCGTATGCCTTCTGGCTTGCAATAAAAAATGGGTATCAGGGCGCCCTCATGGCTCCGACGGAAATTCTGGCCCAGCAGCACTACATAACCTTCAGCGAACTTTTTCTCCCGCAGGGCATAAATGTTGTTCTTTTAATAAACGGCCTTTCGCCCCAGGAAAAGGCAAATGCCGTTATTGGGATACAGCAAGGCGAAGCGGATATCGTTATTGGCACTCATGCCTTAATTCAGGAGAAAGTTAATTTTAAGGCATTGGGGCTTGTCGTGGTGGACGAGCAGCATAAATTCGGCGTTATGCAGCGCACATTGCTTAAAAATAAAGGTTTAAACCCCGATTTATTGATTATGAGCGCAACCCCGATACCTAGGACATTGGCGTTGACCCTTTACGGCGATTTGGATATTTCTACGATAAAGGAACTGCCGCCGGAACGCCTGCCGGTTGCTACATACTGGATTCCGGAGAATAGGCGTGAGGGTGTTTACCGTTTTCTTAAAGAGCAAATCCGTGAAGGGCGGCAGGCGTATGTCGTTTTTCCACTGATAGAAAAAACTAACCGCGTTGATACGTTAGCGTGTACTGCCATGTATGAGGAATCCAAAAAAGGCATATTTGCCGATTTAAAAATAGGCATTCTTCACGGAAAGTTAGAGCCAAAGGAAAAAGAAAGCGTGATGAAGAGGTTTAAAAAAAGAGAAATAGATATTTTATTCGCTACTACAATTCTGGAGGTTGGAATAGATGTCCCTAATGCCGCGGTAATGGTAGTGGAAAATGCCCAAAGGTTCGGCCTATCGCAATTGCACCAGTTACGCGGCAGAATAGGAAGAGGGCCTGAGCGTAGTTATTGTTTTCTGGTAGCGGATGCGACAACGCAGGAAGGCCAGGCAAGGCTTTCAGCGATGGTCCAGACAAAAGACGGCTTTGCGCTTGCCGAGCGGGACCTCTCGATACGCGGGCCGGGAGAATTTTTTGGCACAAGGCAAAGCGGCTTCCCGCAGTTGAAAATAGGAGACCTGCTAAAAGATTTGAGCGTTCTTGAAGTTGCAAAACGCGAGGCCGCGAGGATTATCGGCAAAGACGCGCATTTATCTAGCCTTGAGAATAAATTGTTAAAACACGCACTTTTTGAAAAGTTTCCTTCGCTGACGCATACAGGATAATATGAGGGTAATAGCCGGATTGTATAAGGGAAGAATATTGCATGCGCCCAAGGGTGTCATGCTGCGTCCTACGCTGGATAACGTTAAGGAAGCGTTATTCAATATTATCGGCGAAGGCATACAAGGCGCAAGGGTGTTGGAGCTCTTTGCCGGCAGCGGCGCGTTAGGTATTGAGGCGCTTTCAAGAGGGGCTGCGCGGGTTACGTTTGTGGATAATAATATCCGCTGCATAAAAGCGATAGACGAGAATCTTAACACTTTACGTATCAATAAGTTAAATCAGGCTAAGCTGGTTCGTATGGATGCGATGCGCGCCGTAGGGTTTTTAAGCACCAAAGATGAGAAATTTGATATTGTTATTTTGGACCCACCCTACTGCAAAGACACGGCCCCGCATAAAGGCCAGCGGCCTTTTGTGGGAGGAGCCAAAAAATGCTTGCAGGCATTGGCGGATTGTGATATATTAACCCCCTGTGTTTTGGTAATAATTGAGCACTATAAGAAGGACTTGTTGCCAAACTCGGCAGGGGAATTATCATGTTTGCGCTCAGAGACTTATGGTGATACAGTCCTTTCATTTTATAACCTGCACTCATCCGTGCAGAAATAGGATATCGCAATGAAACTAGCTATCTACCCCGGGACATTTGACCCCATAACTTACGGCCACGTAGATTTAATCAAAAGGGCCCTTAAGATATTCGATAAAGTCATAGTTGCAGTCGCTAGAAACCATCAAAAAAATCCGCTGTTTTCCCTTGAAGAAAGATTAAAACTTGTAAAAGATACCCTCAATGACTTACGAGGCGTTGAAATTGTAAGTTTTGACGGTTTGGCCGTGGATTTTGTCAGAAGCCAGGCTACAAATGTTATGATAAGGGGCTTAAGGATGATTTCCGATTTCGAGTATGAGTTTCAAATGGCCCTTACAAACAGAAAACTTGCCGATGATATTGAGACAATATTTATGATGCCGTCGGAATCTTATGCGTATCTTTCAAGCAAACTCATAAAAGAAGCCGCTTCTCTGGGTGCAGACCTGGGAAATTTTATTCCGCCCAGTGTTGAAGAGGCGCTGAAGAAGAAATTTAAAGTGAAATAATGGAATTATTTGACAAAATTCGCGTACAGGCAAAGAAAAATCCGAAAAAAATAGTTTTACCCGAAGGCGACGAGCCGCGCGTAGTCGAAGCTACCTCGTTGATTATAAAAGAGGGCATAGCGAAAATAGTTCTTATGGGTAAAGAAGCCGACGTTTCCAAGAACGCGAAAAAATTTTCCCTCAAAGAAGGCTCTTACGAAATAGTTGATCCCTATAAACCCGCCGCGCTGGAACGTTATGTACAGGCGTATTACGAGCTGCGTAAGCAAAAAGGCTTAACGCCTGATGCGGCGAAAGCAACACTGCTGGATAACAACGTATATTTCGCGGCGCTTATGGTAAGAATGGGCGAAGCAGACGGTTTTGTTGCAGGCGCCGGGCACGCGACAAAAGACGTAGCAAGGCCTGCTATTGTCTGCATAGGGCCCGAAGTCGGCGTTAAGACAGTTTCCAGTTTTTTTATTATGATGTCGGGCAATAAAAAATACGGCGAAAACGGCGTATTTTTGTTTGCCGACTGCGCAATTGTATTAAGCCCCACTTCTGAGCAGCTTCGCGATATCGCGCTGGAAACAGCAAATACGGCAAAGTGCCTCTGTAATTTTAAGCCAAGAGTTGCGATGCTGAGTTATTCCACAAAAGGAAGCGGCATGGGCACGTCGGTTGAGCGCGTAGCCGAGGCAGCGCGGCTTGTAAAACAACAGGCGCCGGAGTTATTAATCGACGGCGAGATGCAGGCGGATGCCGCAATTGAACCGAACGTTGCAGTTATAAAATGCCCCGACTCGCCCATAAAAGGCAATGCAAATGTTTTAATATTTCCGGATTTAAATTCAGGCAATATAGCTTATAAATTATGCCAGCGTTTGAGTGCGATGAAGGCAATAGGGCCTTTTCTGCAGGGGCTTGCGAAACCTGCAAGCGACCTTTCGCGCGGCTGCCATACCTCGGATATTATTGATGCCGTTGCGACAGTGGCAGTTCAGGCACAGTACTCGAAGACACAAAAGTAAAAAATGCTTATTCTTGTTATAAATAGCGGCAGTTCGTCACTGAAGTATCAGGTCTTTGACATAAACAGGAAGAAGTCGGTTGCAAAAGGGCGCATCGAGCGCATCGGCGAACGCAACTCAAGAATACGAGACCATGATCATGCGGTCAAGATTATGGTAAGGCAGCTTATGGCTCCGAAAACAGGGGCAATAAAGGATATATCCGATATAGAAGCGATAGGCCACAGGGTAGTCCACGGCCAGGAAGAATTCAATAAAGCAGTGCTTATAAATGCGCGCGTGACGAATGCAATAAACCGCTACAGCGAACTTGCCCCCTTGCATAATCCGCCTGCATTAATGGCGATACACGCGTGCCTAAAGCAATTCTCCGGCATACCGCAGGTTGCTATTTTTGACACGGCATTTCACCAGACCATGCCCAGGCATTCATATTTGTACGGTTTGCCGGTCAGGCTTTATGAAAAATATAAAATCCGGCGCTACGGTTTTCACGGCACAAGCCATAAATTCGTAGCGCATCAAGCGGGCAAGATTTTAAAAAAACCGCTTACCAGGTTAAATCTTATTACCTGCCACTTGGGCAACGGCTGCAGCATTACTGCTATAAAAAGCGGGAAATCGGTAGATACCTCAATGGGTTTTACTCCGTTGGAAGGCCTTTTGATGGGGACCCGCTGCGGCGACATGGACCCGGCAATTGTATTTTTTCTGATGGAAAAAGAAAAGTTAAACGCCGAAGAGGCAAGCGATTTACTGAACAGAAAAAGCGGCCTCTTGGGCCTATCCGGGATAACGAACGACATGAGAGACCTTATCAAATATGCCAAAAAGGGTAGCAAAAAAGCGAAAGATGCCATAGAAGTTTTTATTTATAGAATTAAGAAATACATAGGCGCTTACGCGGCTGTCCTGGGGAAGGTGGATGCAGTTATTTTTACGGCAGGGATAGGCGAAAATCAGGCGTATCTACGCAGCCGTATAGTCCGCGAACTGAACCATGTCTTGGGTAGCGCGAAAATTTTGGTTATTCCGACCAACGAAGAGCTGCAAATAGCTACCGAAACGCATGAGGTAGTTAATGGAAAGAGATGAATCCCGCCCCTTCCTGTAATAACTGTGAAGGGTGGGGTATGAAAGGAAGGGGCGGGGTGAAATTCAATATAAATGAAATACCTCAGGACGGCTTAGAATTAACGGAAGATTTTGATGCCAAGGCCTGGGATATAGAGACGCAGACCGTAAAGTTAAAAGCACCGGTTCATGCAGAGGCATGGGTTACGAGATCCAAGGATACGGCGTATGTTTCTGTAAACGTCCAAGGGTTAATGATTGAGGAATGCGTACGCTGCTTGAATTCGTTTGAAGCCCCTTTATCTTTGAAACTGGATTTTGTTTATCCTGTCGGAGAAAGGGATGAAATATTACTAGATGAAGATATACGCCAGGAGCTCATGCTGAATTATCCGCTGAAGCCGTTATGCAAAGAAGCCTGCAAGGGGCTGTGCCCTGTTTGCGGCAAGAATTTAAACGAAACTAAATGCGAGCACTCGGGGAGGTAAGAAATGGCATTACCAAAGAAAAGACATTCAAAATCGCGCAGGGATAAATCACGTACGCATATGAATCTTGCGAGTCCGGCAATGACAAATTGCAAGCAGTGCGGAAAACCTATCCTTACGCATAGGGTGTGTTCTTTTTGCGGTTATTACAAAGGTACAAAGGTTCTGGAAATAAAGGAAAAGAAACCCAAAAAATAGCCAACACAAATGAAAATCGCAGTTGACGCAATGGGCGGCGATTACGCCCCCAAAGCAGAAGTAGAAGGGGCAATACTGGCAGTAAAGGAATACCCGCTTGAGGTAATTCTTGTCGGCGATAGGGCAAAGCTCGAAGAAGAACTCGCAAAGCATAAATACAAAGGCGCTAATATATCTGTTGAGCACGCATCCGAAGTAATAAGCATGGATGAGCCGCCCATGGTAAGTATCCGCAAAAAGCGGAATTCGTCGCTTGTAGTGGCTGTTAATTTAGTAAAAGAGAAAAGAGCGGATGCAATAGTATCTGCGGGCAATACGGGCGCGGCCGTATGCGCCGCAAGTTTGTCGTTGCGCCTTTTACCGGGTATAAATAAGCCCGGTATTATGATTAATTACCCGACTTTAAAGGGAAACGCGGCTTTTATAGACGTCGGCGCTACAATTGACCCAAAACCCATGGACATGTGCGCATTCGGCATAATGGCTGACGCCTTTTCAAGGTATGTTCTCAAAAAACCAAATCCCAATATCGGCTTATTAAACATCGGCGAAGAAGAGACAAAGGGCACAGAATTTATGAAAGAAACGCATAAACTTCTCGAATCATCGAAACTTAATTTTATAGGCAATGTCGAAGGAAAGGATATATTCTCCGGGCACTGCGATGTAATAGTTACCGACGGCGTAATAGGAAATGTCGTCCTTAAGGTAGCGGAGAACCTCTGCGAGACATTCGCGGATTTTCTCAAGCAGAAGTTGACAAAAAATATATTCACAAAGATGGGTGCTCTCTTATCTTTGCCGGCGTTCAACTCTTTCAAGAAAGAACTGGATTATTCCGAATACGGCGGGGCGCCGCTATTAGGAGTTGATGGGGTTTGTATAATAAGCCACGGCCGTTCCACGCCTAAGGCGATAAAAAACGCAATAAGGGTTGCCGGCGAATTTGTCGATCACAAAGTAAACCAGCACATAGTTGATAGGATATGTCAGTTAAAGTCGGTATAATCGGTGTGGGGATGGCAGTTCCCCGAAAAATAGTCACTAACGCTGATCTCGAAAAGATGGTTGATACATCCGATGAATGGATTACGACCCGTACGGGCATACGCCAGCGGAGAATCGTCGAGAAAGGCCAAGTCACAAGCGACCTTGCAGCCGAAGCCGCAAAAAAGGCCCTTAAGGAAGCGAAGTTAAAAGCGCACGATATTGAGCTTTTAATTATCGGAACCATTACGCCGGATAGACAAATGCCCTCAACGGCATGTATTGTTCAGGAGAAGTTAGGCGCGAAAAAGGCCATCTGCTTTGATATATCCGCCGCCTGCGCCGGATTTATTTTTGCGCTGAGCATAGCAAAAGCATTTATTGAATCAGGAGCTTATAAGAATGCGCTTGTTGTCGGTGCGGAAGTGCTTTCGTCGGTTGTGGACTGGAAGGATCGCTCTACCTGTGTTCTCTTTGGCGACGGTGCGGGCGCTGCTGTAGTTGCACCTGTAAGACGAGGAGGAATACTCTCGACATACCTTAGCTGTGATGGAACAAAAGCAGCTTTTCTGGAAATTCCGGCGGGAGGTTGTAAATTACCCGCATCAACTTTCACCATTGAGGGAAAACTGCATTGTATAAAAATGCGGGGTTCCGAAGTTTTTAAAATTGCCGTGCGCGCTATGATTGAAGCTTGCGAAAAGGCGCTTAGTTTGAGCAAACTAAAAACCGGCGATGTGGATTTTTTGATACCGCATCAGGCAAATTTAAGAATTATAGATGCAATGGTCAAGCGTCTCGGCATACCTAAAGAGAAAGTCGTAATAAATCTTGACCGCTACGGCAATATGTCCAGCGCCACAACACCGGTCGCATTGTGCGAATCTATTAAGGCTGGCAAAATAAAAAAAGGCGATATAATTTTAATGGTTGCATTCGGCGCGGGCCTTGTGTGGGGCGCCTGCGTAATAAGGTGGTAGGAGCAAGTGTTTGTATTAGCAAATTTTTTAACGGCTATAGCGAATCTATTGGATATATGCTTTACGATACTCTACTGGCTTATCTTAATCCGCGCACTTGTAAGCTGGGTAAATCCGGATCCGTATAACCCAATAGTTCAATTCCTTTATAAAGCCACCGAACCGATTTTATCTCCCATAAGAAAGGTCTTGCCTTTAAGCCTGCGCTACGGGATTGACATATCTCCCATAATTGCATTTTTGGCGATAATATTCTTAAAGGCGTTTTTAGTTAAGACGCTTATAACTGTCGCGCTAAGGCTCGGTTGATATGACAGAGATTGCCTACCTTTTTCCGGGACAAGGCGCTCAATATGTCGGCATGGGGCGCGATTTATATGATTCGATAACGGCCTGCCGGGATATTTATGAGCGCGCAAATAAAATTCTTGGTTTTGACGTAGCAAAGCTTTGCTTTGAGGGCCCGATAGAAGAATTAACAAGGACTCACAATAGCCAATCGGCTATTATGGTTACTTCTATTGCGTGCCTTGAAGCATTTAAAAACAATGCCAAGGGCAAATATATGCCTAAGTTTGCTGCGGGTTTATCGTTGGGGGAGATAACGGCCTTGGTTGCGGCAGGCGCGATTGGCTTTGAAGACGGGGTGGCGTTAGTTCGTAAGCGCGGCATGTTTATGGAAGAAGCCGCAAACGAGAACCCAGGAAAAATGGCCGCGATAATGGGTCTGGATATAAAGGATGTTGAAAAAATATGTGCCCAGGCCGCTGTTGAAATAGCGAATTTAAACTGCCCGGGTCAGGTTGTCCTATCCGGTAAAGCCGAGAACATAGGGCGCGCAGCAGCGCTTGCGAAGGAAAATGGCGCCAAGAGGGCAGTTATCTTGGAGGTAAGCGGGCCTTTTCATTCTTCGCTGATGGAAGCCGCAGGCAGGCGTTTAGCGGATGAACTTGAAAAAATAAAAATTACAGCACCCGAATTTCCGGTTATCAGTAATGTTACGGCAAAACCCGAAGTTTCTCCGGATGAGATAAAACATAATCTGATAGTGCAAGTCAGCCATTCTACGCGCTGGGAGGAATCAGTGCGTTACATCATATCGCAGGGCGTAAGTATATTTTTTGAAATAGGGCCCGGCGCCGTATTAAAAGGCCTCTTGAAGCGCATTGATGAAGCCGCTGTGGTGCATAATGTCGGAAGATGCGAAGATTTTTGAAACTCACCGAGCCCAATTTTTAGAAATTGCCCTCGATAAGTACCCGCCTGTTAATGCATCGATATTCGCCGTTAGTTCCTGAAGTTTTAATTCTTTTTCGATTTTTTCTTTTTGTGTTTGAGGGGGGTTAAGCGCCATGTCTATTTGGACTCGGCGCCGGTCAAAATAATATCTCGTAACCGCTTCAAGTATATCTTCCCGCAATTGCACCATCAACCGCGAGCGCACATCTATGCCTGTTTGATCGTCGTTCCAGATAATTTCACCCAAATCCCAAGACAAAGATATACCCCATTTCCTTGTTCTATCATCAGGCCCGGCAACAATATAGTCTTTTGATAGGCTTGTATAAATTTCGTAGGTATTGCTGGTAGAATCATCAAAGTCAAGGCTTACTTTCGGCAGCATTGCTTTTGCCTGCGCCTGTTTTCGCCAACGCTGAATTTTCTGCGGTTCCACCTCCGCGAATTTCATTGCCTGTTTGCGGATTTCCGCTATTGTTGGCTCATCTCTGAATTGGGATAAAATTTGCTCTTCATTCGGCTCATCGGCACTTACGATTAAAGGAGACATCAGGCATATAACGCAAAGAACCAGGGAATATTTTTTCACGAGGGCCCCCCTTTTTAAAGGAGGAGAGGGTAAGCAAATAATAGAATAACGCCGATTTATTCCGCTGTCAATATAAAATTTTGCAAAATTCTCAAATTTTTAAAACGCCGACTGGAAAAATTCCATTTGACAAAATTTTTATTTGTGATATTATCAAATAAGTTGGAGGGATACGTTACATGAAAGTGGGAAAAATTATACGCGAGTTACGTAAAGAAAAAGACATGACGCTGGAAGAATTGTCACGGCGCTCGGGCGTAGCCGTGGCTACGCTTTCCCGCATAGAGACCGAGCGCATGACGGGAACACTGGTCTCGCATTCCCAGATAGCAAGATCGCTGGGGATAACCCTTCCCGAGTTATACCGCCAGATAGAAAAAGAGCGTGAGACAAAAGGCGCGGAACACAAACCAAGGCAGGCTAAGGCGGATCATTTCGTCTATGACAAATACTCTTCCTATGAAATTCTGACAAGGGATGTGTTGAAGAAAAAAATGATGCCGATTGCCCTGAATATTAAGCAGGGCGGCCATACACATAAAGAGGAAAGCCCTTACGGCACGGAAAAGTTCATTTATGTGCTGGAC
>JBDRLY010000038.1:0-3293 GCA_043812735.1 Candidatus Omnitrophota bacterium
GAGAAGGTCGTAGCTGGTAAGTTCATTACTGCCGTGTCTACTAGGATGCTTTCAAAGTTACCTTTCTCTACCAGGGGTAGCATCTTCCGAAGCGATTTGAGCCTTCCGCTGGGCCTCTTAATTGAGGTTGCAGGAAGGAAGATGCAAAAGGAATTCGAGACGATATTGGAACGGCGCATCCACGGGTTCTTAAGCGAGGCGCACGATGTCATGCATTTAAATCAAAGAGATGAAATATGGATTAGAATAGGCAAGGAGGCAAAAAAAGCCGGTTTTAAAATTTCACATTTCGGGACAATAATTGCAAACAGGTTTGTTGCAGAATTCGGGAATATCGCAGATAAAGTCCAGGTTACAATTTATACGAAGATAGAAGATGTTGAAAAACTGCTGCCGGAAGCACAAGCCGTATATAACCGCCGTGACGAGGCAATGATGGGCATGACCGATGAATCGGTGGATACTTTTTATTCGTGCCAATTGTGCCAGTCGTATGCGCCGAATCACGTATGCATGATATCTCCCGAACGATTGGGGCTATGCGGCGCCTACAATTGGCTCGACGGCAAAGCGGCTTTTGAGATAAACCCGAAGGGTGTGAATCAGCCGGTTAAAAAAGGCAAGTGTATAGACCAAGTAAAAGGCCAGTGGGAAGGCATAAACGAATTTATCTATGGAAAATCAAATAATATGATAGAAAAATTTAACGCCTATTCTATAATGGAATTGCCCGAGACGGCCTGTGGCTGTTTTGAATGTATTATTGCCGTTATACCTGAAGCGAATGGCGTAATGATTGTAAATAGGGGATATCCTGACATGACGCCTATCGGAATGAGTTTTTCCGCATTGGCAGGCTCTATCGGAGGCGGAATGCAGTCGCCCGGGTTTATGGGTGTCGGCAGGCTGTACCTGGTATCAAAGAAATTTATTTCAGCGGAAGGGGGATTCCACCGCATTGTCTGGATGCCCAAGGAATTGAAGGAGCAAATGGCAGACAAATTTAAGCGAAGATGCGAAGAGCTGGGTACACCGGATTTTATAGATAAAATTGCCGATGAGACGCTGGCAAAAACGCCGGAGGAACTTTTAGTATTCATGCAAAAGGTAGACCATCCGGCGCTGAAGATGCCGCCAATTATGTAGGTAAAGGTTAAAAACAATGGCACTTACAGGACTTGATATTTATAAACATTTACCAAAAACAAACTGCGGAAAGTGCGGTTCGCCGACCTGCCTGGCATTTGCTATGAAATTGGCCGCAAAAAAAGCTTCTCTTGAGGAATGCCCTGACATTACTCAGGAAGCAAAGATGATTTTAAGCGACGCGCAGGCGCCGCCCATTGCAAGCGTATCGCTGGGTATTAATGATGATAAAATTGAACTCGGAGGGGAAGTAGTTTTATTCCGCCATGACAAAACATTCTATCATCCTACCGGCATTGCAATACGCTGCAGCGATGCTTTCTTGGGGAAGGAGCTGGAGGAGCGAGTCGAGAAAATAAATAAACTTGTTTTCGAGCGCATAGGGCAAACGGTGCGCGTTAATTTAATTGCCCTTGAAAACGAGACAGGGGATCCTAAAAAATTCGCTGAGGCAGCTGCACAAATTCAATCAAAGACACAACTCCCCTTGATTTTAATGGCCCAGGATTTATCAGCGCTTGAAGGCGCGCTGAAAATTTGCAGTGAAAATAAGCCGTTAATTTATGCGGCGAACGCAGGAAATTATGAAGCAATGACTAAATTGGCAAAAGATTATAAAACTCCCCTCGCTGTATACGGCAAGGGTTTAGAGGAATTAGCATCACTTACTGAGAAAATCGCAGTTTTGGGGCACAAGGAACTGGTTCTGGATGCCGGCTCAAGGCAGCTTGGCCAGACGCTTTCGAATTTAACGAATATCAGGCGGCTTGCCTTGAAGAAAAATTTCAGGCCATTGGGCTTTCCGGTTATTGCGTTTACCGATTCGCCTGAGTCTTTTCTTGAAACGGCGCAGGCAGCAACGTATATCTTAAAATATGCCTCAATAGTAGTTCTTCGCAACATAGAAACTTGGGAGCATTTGCCTTTGGTAAGTTTGCGCCAGAATATCTATACAGACCCGCAGAAACCTATTGCGGTTGAGGCAAAACTGTATGAGATAGGCGGCACGGCAAACCCCGCTTCGCCGCTTATGATTACTACGAATTTCTCCCTTACTTATTTTACTGTTGCTCCGGAAATTGAAGCAGCAAAGCTCCCTGCTTATCTTCTGGTCATAGACAGCGAAGGGATGTCTGTATTGACGGCGTGGGCTGCTGAGAAATTCACGGCGGAGCAGATAGTGGCGACAATACAGAAATTTGAGGTAGATAAAAAGTTATCCCATAAAAAAATCATAATTCCGGGTTATGTGGCGGTAATGAAAGGAAAGCTGGAAGACGAGTCAGGATGGGAGGTAATTGTCGGCCCCCGCGAGGCATCAGGCATCCCGGCGTTTATGAAGGCAAATTGGAAATAGATGGAAAACTGTAAAGTAATATTTTATCCCGACAAAAAAGAAGTTACTGTGCAAAAAGGCACGGACTTGTTATCCGCTGCGTCTAAGGCCGGCGTTTATATTTACAATATATGCGGCGGCGAAGGGGTATGCGGAAAATGCAAGGTAAAAGTTATTGAAGGCGATGTCCGCTCCGAATCAACAAGGGGTCTTACGCAAAAGGATAAAAAACACGGATATACCCTTGCGTGCAGAGCAGCAGTTTACAGCGATGCCAAGGTTGAAGTCCTGCCTGAATCAAGAATAGAACATCCTTCTATATTAATGGAAGAAATCTATACCCCGGCGGAGGCTGTCGAAAAACCTGCTGTCATTGCGCAAGAGAAGATATTTGCGCACGGGCCCTTGGCCAGTAAACATTATTTAGAATTACCTTTGCCGAGTTTGGAAGATAACGTTAGCGATTTGGATAGGCTATACCGCGAGATTAGGAAAATCCACCCTGCGCCGGTTATGCAGATGGGCCTGGCAAATGTTAGAAAACTCGGAAAACTGCTGCGCCAGTCTGAGTGGAAGTTGACCGTTACCCTGGGAAAACGCAACGGGACAATTGAAGTAGTCTTAATTGAGCCGGGCGACACAACCGCAAAAAATTTCGGCATAGCCCTTGACATAGGTACGACCACAATTGTCGCATATCTGGTCGATTTAAATACGGAACAGATTAAGGCACGGCGGGCAAGTTATAACCGGCAGGTCTCATTCGGTGAAGACGTAATAACAAGGATAGTCTATTCGCAGGAGCCGGGAG
>JBDRLY010000039.1:0-27990 GCA_043812735.1 Candidatus Omnitrophota bacterium
CTTCTGGTTTTAAATACATCCCTTATAAGTAGATTCCCCTCTAGAAAAGATATCGAGGTGTTAGAAATTCCGGCAACAGACACCGCAGACAAATTAGGCAGCACAAAGGTCGCGAATATGGTGTGCCTGGGCGCTTACTGCGCAAAGAAAAAACTTAGCTCGCTCGAAAAATTAACATCGTCACTCAGAGATTTTATTTCCGAAGACAAGAAGCCTCTTTTAAAAATAAATGAGGATGCCCTCAGAGCAGGTTACGAACTGGTAAAATGACAAGAGTCCGTTTTGCACCCAGCCCCACAGGATATCTGCACGTAGGAAGCGCGAGGACGGCGCTTTTTAACTGGCTGCTTGCCCGCCACAATAAAGGTACCTTTATACTGCGCATCGAAGACACAGATGCGCTGCGCTCCAGCAAGGAATATCTCGACGAAATATTAGAAAGCCTCCAGTGGCTAGGGTTAAACTGGGATGAGGGCCCGTATTTTCAAAAGAACCGCCTTAAGCTATACCGGGAGTACGCCGAGAAATTAATTGCCGCGAAACGCGCTTACTATGAGGGCAGTGCTGTAAAATTTAAAATTCCCGCAGAGCCGGTAAAAATAAATGACCTAGTCCACGGAGATATAGAATTTGATAATGCGCTTTTGGGAGAACTGGTCATAATAAAATCCGATGGCTTCCCTACGTATAATTTTGCCTGCGCGATAGACGATGCCGATATGGGCATAACGCACGTTGTCCGCGGGGATGACCACATTTCGAATACCCCAAAGCAATTGGCGCTGTATAACGCGCTGGGAATCAAACCACCCGCATTTGCGCACATTCCCCTAATACTCGGCACAGACCGCTCGAAACTCTCCAAGCGCCACGGCGCGGTGGCGATACGCGAATATAAGGAAAACGGATATTTGCCCGCGGCGATGATAAATTTCCTGGCGCTTTTAGGCTGGTCCCCGAAGGATAACAGGGAAATCCTGCCCCCGGATGAGCTTATCGCATGTTTTAGCATAGACGGAATAAATGAAACAAATGCTGTATTCGATTCTGAAAAATTGGCCTGGCTCAATGGTCAGTATATCAAAAAAGAAGACCCGCAAAAAATCCTCGGCTTAATCGCGCCGAAACTTATAGATAAAAACTACATAAAGAAGGACTATGATAAGGAGTATTTGTTGAAAATAATCAGTTTATTCCAGCCAAGAATAAAACTGGTAGACGATTTATTAGAGGATGCGGCGTTTTTCTTTGAAGACAAACTTACCTATGACGAAGCCGCGGTGGCGGCGCAGTTTAAAAAACCCGGCACTAAAGAAAAACTCTCAAAGTTTAAGGAGAAGATAGCCGCCGTAGAAAACTATGACGAGAAATCCTTAGAAGAAGCGACAAGGGCGCTGGCCGGTGAAATGAAAATAAAGGCGGCAGAGCTTATTCATCCTACAAGGGTAGCGCTGAGCGGCAAAAGCGTCGGGCCGGGGCTGTTTGAAATGATGGCGCTCCTGGGCAAAGAGCGCACGCTCGCGCGGCTTGATGCGGCAATTAAAATGGCGCAGTAGTTTAACATTGATATGAGTAGCAGCGCCCGCAGTTTAGTGAGCGAAGAGGCGTTATGCCGCAGGAACGGGGCATATGCTCGGTAATTTCTTCGCTTGGCCTTTCTTATTACTCGCTTGAACGTATTTATAAGGCTGCGTCATAATCGGCTCTGCGCTCAGAAACTACCTTCGCAATGCCCCGTTCCGAGGAATAAGAAAGCCCGAGCGAACAAACTGCGGGCGCTGGTACTTACACTATGAAATTTGATAAAGAAATATCTTCAGGCGGTGTGGTGTATGCTAAGGAAGAAAACCAGATTAAGGTAGCGCTCATTGTGCGGGGCGGCGGAAAAATATGGTGCCTTCCGAAAGGAAAAATCGAAAAAGACGAGTCGCCTGATGCGGCGGCATTACGCGAGGTAAAGGAAGAAACAGGCCTAGATGGCGAAATAGAGAAAAAACTCGGCGATATAACATACTGGTATTATTCCAAGGAAAATGATACAAAGTACTTTAAGACGGTAAGTTTTTACCTCCTGCGCCATACAGGCGGCTCAGCCGCCACAAACCCGGAGGAAGCCGAAGAGTGCAGGTGGTTCCCGATACTTGAGGCGCTAAAATCTATGTCTTATAAAAGCGAATGCGAGATAGTGGAAAAGGCAAAGAAGCTGCTTTGCTGAAATCAATTGCATTTAAATTTTTTATTTAGTAAAATACCGGACTAAGATGGACCCCGCTCTTCCTGTAATGTTAGGAATGGCGGGGTAGAAAGAAGAGCGGGGTGGAAATAAAAGTAATTTGCACAGATTTAACGAAATACGCATGCGATGCCGTCATCGTTAATTTATTTGAGGGCGTGAGCTCACCCGGCGGCGCCACCGGTGCAGCAGACCATGCCCTGGGAGGACTGATTACCCAGCTTATTAAAGACGGAGAAATAACCGGGACGCTCAACCAAGTATGCGTAATCCACACCCAGGGGAAGCTCGCCGCAAAACGCTGTGTTATAGTTGGCCTGGGAAAACCGGCGGATTTCAAATACGACAGAATACGCCAGGTTTCGGCGGAGGCGCTGAAGGCACTGAGGAAAATAGGAGCAAAGCAGGTTGCGACAGTAATTCACGGCGCAGGCGTGGGCGGACTGGATGTAAAATTGGCCACCGGGGCGCTTGTAGAGGGAGCAATACTGGGCCTTTACCGTTTCGGGAAGTATATCCGCGAGAAATCGCCGGATATAGACGAGCTCGCAATTTTAGAGCAGGATAAAAATAAGATAAAAGATGCCCAGGACGGCGCAGAGAGAGGAAAGATTCTTGCCGATGCAACAAACCTTGCCCGTGATTTAATTAATGAGCCGGCGAACTGCCTTACGCCCGAAGAGCTGGTAACGAGGGCAAAAGAAATTGCGCGCAAAGGCAATTTGGAATGCCAGGTATTTGACAAGGCAAAAATGCGTGAGCTTGGCATGGGCGCGATTTTGTCGATTTCCGAAGGTTCCGATAAAGGTGCTTTTCTCGTGGTCCTAAAATACCACGGCGGCGCCTCAAAAAACACAATTGGCCTAGTAGGAAAAGGCGTTACGTTTGATTCCGGAGGATTATCTATAAAACCGGCGGCAAGCATGGAGACCATGAAAACCGACATGTCCGGCGCAGCGGCGGTTCTGGCAACCATGGATGCTGTTTCGCAGTTAAAGCCAAAGATTAATGTCTGCGCGATAATTTCGGCGCTTGAAAATATGCCCTCGGGCCATGCGGCAAGGCCCGGTGACGTGGTAGCTGCAATGAACGGCAAAACAATAGAAGTAATAACAACCGATGCGGAGGGCAGGATGATTCTGGCGGATGCTATTTGCTACGCCAAGAAACTGAATCTTTCGCCGATTATCGATATTGCCAGCTTAACAGGCTCCTGCGGACAGGCGCTCGGCTCACTTGCCAGCGGTCTTTTTGGCAACGATAACGCGCTTATGGATAGAATAAAATCCGCCGCACAGGCAAGCGGCGAGAGGCTCTGGCAGTTGCCGATGTTTGATGAGTATAATGAATTACTGCAGTCCAATGTCGCGGATATAAAAAATGTCGGCGGCAGGGACGCCGGCGCAACACTAGGCGCTTTATTTTTGGAATTCTTTGTGGAAGATACGCCATGGGTACACCTGGATTTCGGCAGGACTTCGTTTGAAGAAAAAGAAAAGCCTTACCAGCCCAAAGGCGCCAGGGGCGCTTTAGTGCGCACGTTGGTAAATTTCCTTCTGGGAGAAAGGCAATAATGCAAACTAACGGCATAGTCGAAATGGAATTAAAGCGCATCGTTATCGACGAGACGCGGCTGGAGCAGATTGTGGTTTTAAAAGAGCGCACCGGAGACCGCACGCTCCCCATTGTAATAGGCGCAAGCGAGGCCGCAGCGATAAAACTTGAAGTCTCCGGCATACATCCCCAAAGGCCCATGACGCACGATTTGCTTAGAGAAACTATAGACGGGCTCGGCGCAAAACTTGAAAAAATAGTCATAGATAAACTGGAAAACAACACTTTTTACGCAAAACTGCACCTTAAGAATGAAAAAAACTCGGCAATAGTAATTGACGCCAGACCGTCGGATTCAATAGCGCTGGCTATCCGCGCAAAATCCCCAATTTTCGTGGCGAAGGAAGTATTAGAGAAAGTCGGCAAATTAGATGAGGATAAATGAGCCCTTTCGCTTCGCTCCAGGACAGGCTTTACTTCCACGTCCCCTACAGGGACCTTTTAGAAAACCTCACCCAGGTTCTGCGCAACAGGGTTAACTGCGAAATTTATATCGGTTCTTCTGCGCTTGATGCGCCCGCAAAAAGAGAAATAAACCTCATAAACGAGTCATTTAAAAAAGAAGGGCTTAGAAAAATAATGCACGGGCCGTTTCATGATTTAAACTCAGGCAGTTTTGACACTGAAGTGCGCAGGATAAGCGAGAGAAGATACATCCAGGCAATAGAATTTTGCAGCGCGCTCGGTTCGGGCAATATAGTTATGCATACAGGGTACCAGCCTATATTTTATTATTACGCAAAGGATCTCTGGATGCAAAATGCCCTCGGGTGCTGGGAGGCCGTGATAAAACAAGCTAAAAAACACGGCATTACGATATGCGTCGAAAATTCCGTAGATACGTCTGCGGATGTAATAGTTGAGCTGGTAAAAAAGGCCGGCTCGGATAACTTTAAGGCATGCTTTGATATAGCGCATTACAACGTATTTTCTAAGGTGCCTATTTTGGAATCGCTTAATGCATATCCGCCCGGATTAATAAGGGAAATACATTTATCCGACAACGACGGGACAAGTGATGCGCACCTTGCCCTTGGCGAGGGAAAAATAGATTTCCCGGCGTTTTTTAAGGAATTAGACACACTTGGCATCGCGCCAATCGTAACCGTAGAGCCGCATACCCCTGAGGACATCCCGAAAAGCCTGGCATACCTTAAGGGGCTTGGACTTATGTAAAATAAATGACGGGTTTTGTTTATAGCGAGGATTACCTTCTCCACGATACCGGCAAGAGCCATCCCGAGAACCCCACGCGGCTTAAAACAATAATCAGGAAATTAAAGGCCTCCGGCACTTATTCAAAATTGAAATTGATACACCCTAGCTCTGCGCCGCTTAAATGGGTAGAAAAAGCGCATACGCCGCAATATGTAGCGTCCCTGAAGGAAAAAATAGAAAATGGCGCAACATCTCTTGATGCCGATACGCCTGTATGCAAAAAATCCTGCGATATAGCGCTTCTTGCGGCAGGAGGCACAATATCGGCTATAGACGCGGTAATGGAAGGTGAAGTAAAGCGCGCCTTTTGCGCTCTGCGCCCGCCCGGGCACCATGCTACAAGAAACCGCGCCATGGGATTTTGCCTTTTAAATAATGTTGCCATCGGGGCAAAATATCTACTGGAAAAGCACGGCGTAAAAAGAATACTGATCGTTGACTGGGACGTGCATCACGGCAACGGCACGCAGGATATATTTTACGCGGATAATAAAGTTTTGTATTTTTCGGCCCACCAGTACCCGCATTATCCGGGCAGCGGCGGGCAAGACGAGCGCGGCGACGGAAAAGGCGAAGGTTATACAATAAATGCCCCGCTGCCGAAAGGCTGCGGCGACGAAGAGTATAAAGAGCTCTTTAATAAAATACTTGTTCCTGCCGCGGAAAAGTTTAAACCCGAATTTATACTTATTTCCGCAGGTTTTGACGCCCATAGGGATGATCCCCTTGCCGGAATGAATTTGACAGAAGGCGGATTTGCTGCGCTTACGGATATCGTCTCTAAAATCGCAGATACATACAGCTCGGGAAGGGTTGTATCCGCGCTTGAGGGCGGGTATAATGTTATGGTGCTGGGGCGCTCGGTCGATGCGCACGTGAGAGCGTTGATGCAATAAACAGTTCAAATACAGGAATGAAAAAAATTTTGGAACAAATTTATGGTAGGCTTTCCAAACGTTTTGGGCCGCAACACTGGTGGCCTGCCGGGACTCCTTTTGAGGTAATAATCGGCGCCATACTTACGCAAAATACCGCCTGGGCGAATGTAGAGAAGGCAATTGCCAATTTAAAAAAAGAAAATGCCCTTTCCGCAAAGAAGCTTTATGAAATGAATATCAAGCGGCTTGCCAAATTGATAAAACCCTCAGGCTTTTATAATTTAAAGGCGAAAAGACTGAAACATTTTCTTAACTTTCTCTTCGCGGAATACAACGGCAATTTAAAGAAAATGTTCAGCCAAAAACCAAAGGAACTGCGCGAACAATTGCTTTTGGTAAAAGGCGTAGGCCCCGAAACGGCGGATTCGATTTTACTTTATGCTGCCAAGAAACCCGTTTTTGTCGTCGACGCTTATACAAAAAGGATACTTTCACGCCATAAACTTATAAAACAAGATGCCGCTTACAATGACATGCAGCGCTTATTTATGGAAAATTTGCCGGCGAATGTTAGAATTTATAATGAGTACCATGCGTTATTGGTAAGACTGGGCAAGGAGCTTTGCCGTCGGACTAAACCGCGCTGCAACAAATGTCCCTTAAGCGCAGATTTACGCAAATCAAACGCAGATACACGCAGATGAATCTGCGAGAATCCGCGTGCCTGCCTTGTCGGCAGACAGACAATCTGCGACCATCTGCGTTGAGTAAATAACATATGAAAGAAATATTCAGTAAAATAAAAAACGAGGGAATTGTTAAGCAGCTTTTGCAATTGGCGAAAGAGCGCAACAGAAAGATATATCTTGTCGGCGGCTATATAAGAGATGCCATTTTAGGCCGCATGGAAGATAAAATTGACCTGGATTTTGCGATTGATTCCGATGCGCCGTCTGTTGCGAAGGAATTTGCCAAACAAATTGGCGCAAGCTATGTCCTGCTTGACGAAGTGCATAACATTGCGCGGGTTGTATATTGCGCCGGCGATAAAAATTACGAACTCGATTTTGCGGATTTTCGCGCAGAATTTCTTGAGGGCGACTTACGGCTGCGCGATTTTACGATTAGCGCAATAGCGCTGGATTTGGAAACGCTTCAATTAATTGACCCGGTAAACGGAAGGGAGGATTTAAAGCGAAAACTTATCCGCGCTGCAAGCGACAGTGCTTTTATAGACGATCCCGGAAGGATAGTCCGCGCGTTTTCGCTTGCGGCCGAATTGGGCTTTGAACTGGAATCCCACACAGAGGAATTAATAACGGATTCAATTGGGAGAGTTTGCGATGTTTCCGCAGAGCGCACAAGGGACGAATTTTTAAAAATTCTTCAAGCTAAAAATAGCGAAAAATTTATAAGAGTGCTTGATAAATTCGGAATTCTGGAATTAATAATCCCCGAGATAAAGCCGATGAAAAATTGCGCTCAAGGGCCCTATCACCATCTTGATATTTGGCAGCATACTCTTGAAGCCTTGAAACAGGCGGATATACTTCTGGCAAAAACCAGCTTCATAAAAAACGAAGCGGAGCTTTGTATCATAAAACTTGCAGCGCTGCTACATGACATAGGAAAACCGCCGGCAAAAATTGTTGATGATGAAGGCAAGATAAAGTTTATCGGCCATGAAAAAATAGGCGCTGAAATGGCGGAGAAGATATGCCAGAGGCTGCGGCTTTCGGCGAAAGAAACAGATTCGGTAAAACGCCTGACCCTGCACCATTTAAGGCCCGGATATCTTGCGGACAATGACGAAGTTACAAAGAGAGCAATTTTTAGAATATTCAGGGATGCCGGAGATGACGGGGTCGGCGTATTTTTACTTTCTTTGGCCGATAAATTTGCCACGCGCGGCCCCTTGACCACAGAAGAAAATGTCGATCGCCACGAACGGTTTATTCTAGAAACGCTAAAAGATTACCTCAATAAACCCGCCGAAGTAGCCAAACCGCCAAAATTAATAACTGGAAATGACTTAATGAAAGAACTAAAGCTCCCGGCAGGCCCCAAAATAGGCGAACTTTTGCGTGAAATACAAGAAGCGCAGGTGGAAGGCGAGGTAAAGACAAAAGAACAGGCGCTGAAGTTTATTAAAAAAGCATTCTTGAAGAAAAGATAATTTTTAAAAATACTTGACAAAATAAATTTTATGGTATATACTTAGTGCATCTGTAAAAGGTAAGCTTCGGCGAGGGGCCCATTGGGCTAATTTTTTACGAAACATACTTACGATGTTAAGTAAGTATTAACAAAGTAAGGAGGAAATTAAGATGACGCACACAAAGAAAGTCTGGTTTAGGATAGTTGCAATAGCAATTGCGATTACATTTTCAATAGCTCAAACCAATATTGTATTAGCAGAACCGGCCATATCTATCCAGAAACCGGTTAACTATCAGGCGCAGGGATTAGAATATGGAACTCAATCCCCAGTTTCTCTGGCACAAGGTTCCGTTCAGAGAAATAGTAACTTTGAAACTAACTGGAATGATACAGAATCCATCAAAGCGAATAAATATGATTTCCGCTTTATTACAACACTGCTTCTGGGAATAGGTTTGTGCGCTCTCTATCTTGCTTGGGGCGCGGAAGTGATCAAAAATAGAAAGAAAGGCCAGGAGCAGGCAGCAGTGGAAGCAGGAGATAGGTGGTACAAGGCAATAGTGACAGAAGTTGAAAAACGTACCACAGAAGCACAAGATGATGACGGAGAAGAACCCAGCAACATAAAGGTTAACGAAATAAAAGACGGCAAAGGTTTTATTACAGACCCAGCACAGACGAGGGACGGAGACGCAGATTATGAGATTGGCTTGATAGTAGGCAAAGAACTTAAATATTGTAGTGAAGGCAGAGTGAGGGTTCTTATTGATCCAGCATCCAGAGGCTTCTTAGATGAAGAGAATATCGTATTTTATGCCAAAGGTGATGCCCCGATAATTTCTGTAGGTTTTCTTGATTCATCCGGAAAATATATACCGTATAGAAAATTTGGCTTTGGGTATTCGTTAAATCT
The DNA here is from genome assembly GCA_043812735.1 of Candidatus Omnitrophota bacterium. Lineage (GTDB taxonomy): Bacteria > Omnitrophota > Gorgyraeia > JBDRLY01 > JBDRLY01 > JBDRLY01. The sequence goes on from JBDRLY010000039.1 coordinate 9,017, forward strand.
ATACAGAGTTAGAGGCATAAGCGATGATTGCTATAAGAAAGTTGTGGTTCCTTTGCCAGGAAACAAAGAAGATATTGCTTCCATAGAAATAAGAATAGGCCATGTATTCGACACCGACAATGACCTTATAAAAAAAGATGCCTCGGTCTATATAGATGGAATAGTCGAGATGCCGGTTTTATAAAAACACCAGTCTCAGTTTGAGCAGTACCCACCTTGACAAAAGCACTTTTGTGTGATATACTTTATATGAGCCGATAAAGGTAAACCATCTGAAAGGATGGGGCGTCCCGAATGAAGCAAGACAAAGTAGTGTTTCATCGGGATCCCGAAGCGCAGCCAGATTGTAGGCAGCATTTGGGACAAAACTACAAGCCTAAATCGTTCGCTTAAGGTACAAAAGCACCGTGAAGCTCCGGTGCAAAGTTTTTAAGGAGGCCGCAGCAGGACGATATGGCGGTTGAGTTGCCGAAGCGAGAGCCAGCAAAACGCTGGAATTCTTTATCGGCTCAAAATTTTTTCCCGCCGATGCCGCCGTAAGCGGCAGCAGGCGGGATTTTTTTATTTACTTCGTCGATTTAGCTATGATAAAATCAGGCAAGTTAACTTATTATGACTAATGAGCGGCCGGACGAATTACTGGATTTTGAAATAGCGTTCTACGAAAAACTGGTTATTGATAAGCCGGATTTTGTGGATGTGTTAACCGCATTAGGCGACGCCTACACAAAAAAAGGCCTTTATGAAAAGGGCCTGGAAATAGACAAGAAACTCACCGTATTTAAACCCGACGACGAATATGTATTGTATAATTTCGCCTGCAGCCTTTCGCTTACCGGCCGCATCGAAGAGGCAATCTCCGTACTAAAAAAAGCCGTGTCGCTTGGTTGCCGCGATGTCGCCTATATCGAAAAAGACAAGGACCTGGATAATGTAAGAAGCGATCCGCGCTATAAAAGGCTGATAGCGGCATTGAAGAGGTCGAAAAAACGAGAAATAAGAGATGAACCCCGCCCCTCCTCTGTTGATCATGGGCGGGAGACGAATAGAAAGGAAGGGCGGGGTGAAAATAAAAAACCCGCAGCCTAGGACATCCCCCATATTAGCCAGGCCTAGAAGCTATAGCGTCGCGCTGGCCATACCGAGATTCGAGGATATGTTTGCGTCGTTTTATGCCATCGAGATAATAAAAGGCGTAGGCGTGGCGTGCAGCCGGCTTGAATTAGATTTTAGTATCCATGTGACGAATAAAGGCAAAAAAGAGCAGCTCTTTGAGAAAAAAGTTTTTGATGTGGAGCAGTTTGACGGAGTGCTGTTCGCGGATATAAACGGCGATATCGAATTGCTGGAGAAAATACGCGCAAGAAAAATGCCGCACATCGTAATGAATAACTTTTTTCCGGATAAGAATATAAGTTGTGTCGGCATAGATAATACGGTGGGCGGGTATCAGGCAACAAAGCATTTGATAGATTTAGGCCACAGGGACATTGCCACGATAACAGGCAATTTAACCACGCAGGCAGGCGCACATCGGCTGATGGGATACAAAAAGGCACTTAAAGAAGCGAATATCCCCGTAAAGGAAGAATATATATTTGAAGGGGATTTTATAAGGAAAGGGGCAAGGGAAGCCGCAAAGGATATATTCACCGCCAACCCGCGCCCCAGCGCCGTATTTTGCGCCTCAGACTTAATGGCGGCGGAGGCGCTCAGCGCCTTAGAACAAAAGGGCTTAAAGGTTCCGGGCGATATATCCATTGTAGGTTTTGATAACAGCCCCATTGCGTCATCGTGCCATGTGCCCCTGACGAGTATCGAACAGCCGCTTTTTGAAATGGCTCGGCAGGCAACAGAATCCCTTAGCGCTATAATACAAAATAAACACAAGGCCCCGGTTAAAGTATTGTTGCCGACAAAATTGATAAAACGCAGTTCAACAAAAATATTCAAAGGATAAGGAGCGAAATGACACTGCAGGAAACAATAGATAACGACTTAAGAGAAGCGCTAAGGGCGCGGGATGATATTAAAGTCTCAACCTTAAGGATGCTTAAGGCGGCATTTAATAATATCCAGATAGACAAAAGAAAAGATAAACTTGATGACGCCGAAGTAATTGATGCGATAGCCAAGGATATAAAGAAACACCGCGACTCTATCGAAAGTTTCCAGAAAGGAAACCGCCAGGACCTTGTTGAGAAAGAACAAAAAGAACTCGCCGTGTTAGAAGGGTATATGCCGCCGCAGCTTTCGCAGGAGGAGATTATTGCGATAGTTAAAGAAGCAATAGCGGATACCGGAGCGAGCAGCAAGGCCGACATGGGCAAGGTAATGAAGCTCGTGATGGAAAAAACAAGAGGCCGCGCCGACGGAAAACTTGTCAGCGAAACAGTAAGCAGCCAGCTTAAATAATCCAGGAAAGGCTATGCTGTGGCAGAGTTGAATTATAAAGACGCTAATTTAGCCCACCATAATTTTCACAAGGCCAATTTAAAAGGGGCTGTTTTCGCCCACGCGAACCTCTCGCACGCCGATTTATCAGACGCAGATTTAACAGATGCCGATTTAACCGGCGCTATTTTACACGGAGCAAATCTTTTCAGGGCCAACCTTAGGGGTGCACGGCTATGGCATACGGACTTATCAGTTTCCAATTTAACGGAGGCGGATTTAACCGGAGCAGATTTTGTAGAAGCCAAATTGCACGGTGTACGGTTCTGGCGGACCGATTTGGAAAATGCGAGGTTCCTCGGGAAAAAAAACTTCGACTCCGGCAAGGGATTTCACCGTATGAGAATTGATGAGAAATCGCCGCGCGCCGCCGAAGAAGGATACCGCGAGCTTAAAAAGTATTTTCTCTTGCACGGCAAGTACGACGATGCCAGCTGGGCAAGTTACAGGGAAAAATGCATGGAAATGAGATCCCTTTTGAAGAAAAAAGACCCGTCATTTATGCCTTCGTTTCTCATGAATATTTTATGCGGATACGGCGAAATTCCGCATAGAGTAATGTGGGTGGCGCTTGGATTAATATTCTTTTATGCCTTATTATTTAGGGGATTCGGCTCGCTGCACAGCAGCACAAGCCAAGTATTTACGCCGTCTTTTGGGGGATATTTATACTTCAGTATAGTTACCTTTACTACTTTAGGTTACGGAGATTTTATTCCCGCCGACAGCTTATCCCGCCTTTTGGCAGGTTCAGAGGCCTTTCTTGGTATTTTTACAATAGGGCTGTTCGTTTTTACGCTCGGGAGAAGATATTCGGCAAGGTAAAGCGGAGAAAAATCCCCCCTCACCCGAAGAAAGCAACACACTTGAAATTTAAGCGGTTTTAGTGTATTATATTACCACCCCAAAAGGCGCAATATGGCAAAGAGAAAGATAAAAAAAGTAAAATCAAGAAAACCCGCAAGGCGCTTGAACCGGCCGAAACGGGCGCGTCGCCACAATCCGCCGGCTGCCAGGAGAAAATCAAAAATACCAAGAGAAGCCAAACCCGTAATTGAAATAAATCACCAATGGTGCAAGGGTTGCTATATCTGCATTGAATCCTGCCCGCAGGGGGTGTTCGGAAAATCCGATAAATTAAACGACAGAGGTTTTTATCCGGTAACCGCGGCTAAAGCAGGTTCGTGCACTAAATGCCTTGAGTGCGAAATACTCTGTCCCGATTTGGCAATAACCGTCCAATAGAAAAGAATATGGTAAAACAACCCGAAATAAATTTTTTATCCGGCAGCGAAGCATGTGCTCAAGGCGCCATAGCGCTTGGGTGTAAGTTTTTCGCCGCCAGCCCGGCTTCTCATGGCGGGGGAATAGCAAATTATATGGCAGGGCACCTTCCTGATGCGGGCGGCGTGTTTTTGGATATGGAGAACGATACTGCAGCTATTGCCGGTTGCATAGGCGCATCCTGGGCGGGGTTAAAGGTGATGGCCAATGTTTGCGCAAGCGGGCTATCCGACGGAGCAGATGCTATAAGTTTTGCAATACGCACCGAAACCCCCTTAGTTATAGTTGATATCCCCTCTGCCCAGAGCGGTCTGCAGCAGGCGCGCTGGGGCGTACGCGGCGATTATCAGCTTATAGTGTTGGCGCCGTCTTCGGCGCAGGAAATGTATGAGTTAACGGTTGAAGCGTTTAATTTTTCCGAGGCCTTGAGGGTCCCTGTCGTTGTATTGGCAGATAGCGAAATCGCAAGGACTAAAGAAAATGTCTCGACGAAAAAAGCAATAAAGATAATTAATAGGTCAAAAAGAAAAGATGCGCCCGTTTTCGGCGCCGCCAGGACCGATACGGTAGCGCCGATGCCGCCTTTGGGTTCGGGGCAGAATTTATCCATCAGCGGTTTTGTGCATGATGAATACGGCATGCCGAAGGTAGCAAATGCCGCAGCCACGGCAAAATTATTTGAGAGGTTACAGAATAAAATACTCTCAAACGCAAAAGAAATAATAAAAGCAGAATCGCAAATTCCTGAGGATTCCAAAATCATCCTCGTTTCATACGGTATCTGCGCAAGGGCGTCTTCGGCGGCGATGAAACTGGCGCGCAAAGAAGGTTACAAAGTAGGCACATTACGGCTTAAGACACTATGGCCCTTTGCGGATGAGATTATAAAGAAATTTTGCGACGGGAAAAAAGTAATCGTGCCTGAAATGAGCAAAGGGCAGCTCTCTCGCGAGCTTCAGCGCTGCTTGAGGGCGGACGTAGTCCCGCTTCTAAAGACAGACGGCGAGGCAATTACGCCGCTTGAGATACTGGAAAAAATAAGGAAGGTTTCCCAGTGAGCAAAAAACTCTATAGTATGCTAAGGCCAAAGATGATGCCGCATATGCTTTGCCGCGGCTGCGGCCACGGGATAGTTATTAACGCGGTTTTGCGCGCAATACTCGACCTGGAGATACCGCTAACTGAATGCGTGCTGGTATCGGCAGCAGGGTGTATGAGTTTAGCGACAAGCCCGCATATAGCGCTGGACATGCTACATGGTTTGCGGGGGCTGGCTGTACCCTGCGCGACAGGCATTAAACGAGCGAATCCCGCATTAAGAGTAATAGTTATAGGCGGAGAAGGAGACCTGGTATCCCTGCAAACGACCCACCTTGTGCATGCCGCCAGGAAAAATATAGATATTACGGTTATATGCGCAAATAACCATATTTGCGCCAGCAACGGCGGAGCGGCGTCTTCGACAACGCCTGTCGGCGCCATAACAGCTACTACGCCGAAGGGAAATACGCAAATGCCGCTGGATATCTGTAAGCTTTTGATAGGCGCGGGGGCCAGTTATGTTGCGCGCTATTCTGTTGCCCAGCCCAAGGCACTTACGCGTGCTATTAAAGTAGCAATTGTGGGGAAGAATTTTGCGTTTGTGGAAGCGCTGACAATGTGCCCTACCGAATATGGGAAGCGCAATAATATTTTGGAGCCTGTTGATATGATTAAAAATCTTAAAATAAGCTGCATGCCCGGTGACATATCGCTGGGCGCTTCCCGCAAGGGAATCTCAGACAGGATTGTAATCGGCGAATACGGCAGGAAATGAACCCCGCCCTTCCTAAATATAAAGAGGGGCAGGGTAGGGGAGGAAGGGCGGGGTGAAAGACGAGAGACTAATGCGGATAAGAATATGCGGTAAATCGGGCCAGGGCATAGTAGCCATGGGGAATATGCTGGGTTATGCCGCGTTATTGCAGGGAAAGTGCGTAAGTGTATCTGCTTCGGTTGCGCCTGCGCCGCAAGAAGGTAAGGTATACTGTGACGTGATAATGTCAAATTTACCTATAGACTTCCCGAAGATAGCCGAAGCCGATATTTTACTGGCGCTCTGGGGTGATGCATATAGCGAGAATATAGAAACACTCGAAAAAGAAGCCGTAGTATTTTATGAACCGTTGTTTGTAAAACCGGTACATACCCTGCGCCATCATGCCGTGGCAGCTAGAGAAGCGAGCCAGAAGGAACTAAAAAGCACCAGGGATGCAAGCCTGGTCTTTCTATCCTGCGTTGTTCGCGCTACAAGGGTTATATCGCTTGATGCGCTTACAAAATCTGTCAGAGTGAATGTTTCGCCTGCAGCCCTGCCTGCAAGCCTAAAAGGCATGGATTTGGGCATACGAATCGCAAAAAAAGTAAAATACCCTTAATCCCACTGCCACCAATTATGAAAGCAAAACTTAGCGCCGATAAAAACGGTTATTATTTTGTGTTTTCTGATTTTAAAGATTATCCGGTACTCGCGGTTTTCGGGACAAGGAAATTAAATACGGGTTTCGGGCACGGCGATAATACCGAAACGGTCCTTGCAAACAGAAAAAAACTTCTTACCCCCATTAAGGTAGATTACAGGGATCTTGCCTGCTTTAATCAGGTGCACGGCTCGAGGGTTGCCCAAATTGACAGCCTGGATATGGGTTCCGGAGCGCTTGACTATGAGTCATCGATAAAGGAAACCGATTCGGCGCTTACAAACACAAAAAAACTTCCCATGGCGGTATTTGTCGCCGATTGTTTCCCTGTATATTTTTTTGACCCGGTTGCTAACGCGGCAGGTATTTGCCACGCAGGTTGGCGCGGCACGTATGAAAGAATCACACAGAAAACGATAAGGTCCATGCAGGTGAAGTTTGAGACAACTCCCGAAAACCTGTTGGTTGCGATAGGCCCCGGCATACGCAAATGCTGCTACAGTGTAGGCGAGGAATTAGTAGAATATTTTCCGGGTTCCGTAGAGCGCAAACACAGCGGCTACCATCTGGACCTGGTAAAAGAGAATTTGAAACATCTCGCGGGAGCCGGCGTAAAGGACAAGCATATATTTGACGCCGAGCTCTGTACGTCCTGCAGAAACGAACTGTTTTTTTCATACAGAAAGGAAAAAGACGCCGCAGGCAGACAAATGGCGCTTATGATGCTAAAATGAACCCCGTTAGACCTATATGTAACAAATCGAGAGAAATATTTGTAGCCGGCAGGTATAAGCAATATTTGTACGTCAGCTTAAAGGGAGGTCTAACGGGGTGAAGATAGGAATAATTGCGGATACGCACGATAACCTGCCCCAGATAAAAAGGGCAGTTGATTTTTTTAACAAGGAAAAGGTAAGTTATGTCCTGCACGCAGGCGATTACATTGCGCCGTTTGCGTTAACTGTGCTGGAGAAACTAAACTGCCCGTGGCAGGGCGTTTTTGGCAATAACGACGGTGAAAAAAAAGGATTAAGCGAACGCTCCGGCGGAAAGATAACAACTGCGCCGCTGGAAATCTCGCTTGGCAAAAAAAATATATGCGTGGTGCATTCCCTGGGTAACACGGGCGAATTGCCCGGGAAAAAATACGACGCGGTAATTTCAGGCCACACGCATAAGATAGAAATCAAAAAAAACGGCACAACTATTTTTATCAATCCCGGCGAATGCGGGGGGTGGCTTTACGGCGAAAGCAGCGTTGTAATTTGGGACACGGACAAATTGGAGGCGAAAGGCCATAAATTATGAGGATACTTTTAACGAACGACGACGGCATAGACTCGCGCGGATTACAGGCGCTGTATAAAGCGGTAAAATCATTGGGAGAAGTTACTATTGTTGCCCCGGAAGTCGAACAGAGCGCAATAGGCCACGCAATTTCGCTTTCGCAGCCTTTGCGCGTTGCAAAACGTTATTCCAACGGCGATTTTTACGGCTATGCCGTTTCGGGAACCCCGGCGGATTGTGTGAAGCTGGCGATAAATACGTTATTGAATAAAAGGCCCGATTTGGTAATTTCGGGGATAAACCTGGGACCCAATGTTGGTATATCCGTTTTGTATTCTGGAACGGTTTGCGGCGCCACGGAAGGCGCTATATTGGGCATACCGGCATTTGCAATATCGCTGGCTACCTACACCAAACCGGATTTTGCGATTGCCGCGGACTTTGCAAAAGAATTTGCGCTGACAGTTAAAAAATACGGTATCCCCAAGCATACGCTTCTAAACGTTAATGTGCCCGCGCTCGGAAAAAGGAAAATAAAAGGTGTTGCTGTCTCTAAAATGGGCATAAACGGTTATGAGGAAAGCTATGAAAAAAGGCTTGACCCGCGCAAAAGGACTTACTACTGGCTGACCGGCGGAGGCATAAAAGCAAAAGGCACAAAGGAAGTGGATGTCATAGCGCTTGAGAAAGGTTATATAACTCTAACCCCGATTCATTACGACATGACCAATTACCCCATGTTAAATTACCTGCGCAAGTGGAAAATCAAAATATAACATCAATAGAGAAAACAGCCCTTGATTTAGGAGCGGATTTATGCGGTATCGCCGATATCCGCGCGATAAAAAACGAATTTTTGATAGAGCCCAAAGAGATAATTTCCGATTTGGACTTTGCGATATCGCTGGGCATACATTTATCCGATAAAGTAATCGATTCTATAATGAATGAACCCACGATACTTTATAGCATGCATTACAGAAGGGTTAATTCGCTCCTTGATGAAATAGCGACAAAATTAACAGGGTTTCTGCAGAAAGAAGGCTACAGCGCCCTGCCTGTTCCGGCAAGCCAGGTTATAGACTTTAAAAAGCAACTGGGGCATCTGGATCATCGCGCGGTTGGAAGCCTTGCCGGTTTGGGATGGATAGGCCGCTCGGGGCTTCTTGTGAATCCGAAATTTGGCGCAAGGGTACGCTACGCAACAATATTGACGAACGCGCCGCTTGCTCCGGCAAAGGCTGCAAAAGAAGACTGCGGCAAATGCAGGGCATGTATCACGGCGTGTCCGGTGAGAGCGATAAAAGAAGACAAAACGGATTTCGACAGGGATGGCTGCATGTCGCTTCTGCGTGAATTTTCAAAAAGACCGGGTATCGGGCAGATGATATGCGGGGTTTGCGTTAAGGCCTGTAAGCCGCATTGAGCAGGGTGCCCCGCAGTTTAGTGAGCGAAGAGGCGTTATGCCGCAGGAACGGTTTGGCTCGGGGCACTCTGCACTATCAGTAATGCTAGGGCCATTTTTAATATAGGGCAAAATGGGATTAATTACTAAACCACAGAAGGTGAAACTGATCCTCGGGATGATAGCGGCAAAGCCGAAGCTATTTGCTGAAGCGGCGGATTTGATGTCTAAAAAGTTCGGCAAAATTGATTACGAGAGCCCGGTGCTCAAATTTGACTATACCGACTATTACAATAAAGAAATGGGCAGTGGCCTAAAACGCAAGTTCATAGGCTTTAAGAAATTAATAAACCAGGACGATTTGGCAGCCATAAAAATTTATACAAATAAACTGGAAAAGCGTTTCGCCGCGAAAGGAAAAAGGAGGATAAATCTTGACCCTGGTTTTATAAGTAAAGCGAAGCTCATCCTTGCGACGACAAAAGACCGCGCGCACAGAATTTACTTAAAAGACGGCATTTATGCCGAGGTTACGCTTCAATATCGAGGCGGCAGCTTTAAACCGGGGTGCTGGGCCTACCCTGATTACAGAACAAAAAGGTATATGAGAATATTTAATGAGATCAGGACAAAATTATAAACAGTATTCACGTATAAAACATGCCTTAGCTTTTGCCGGCATAGCCGTGCCTGTTTTATTTTTGACGGCGGTCCTATTTTCCGGGCTTTCGCTAGAGCTGCGCAATTTTGCAGCCGGCATCTCGGATAATTTTTATCTGAATATAGTGCTTTACCTCTTGATTTTAGGAGCAGCGTATTATATTTTGACATTTCCGCTGGGATTTTATTCCGGGTTTATTCTGGAACACAAATTTAACCTTTCATCGCAAAAATTTAACGCGTGGCTATGGGATGAAATAAAGGAAATCCTGGTTTCACTCACAATTTTTCTGCCTCTGTCGCTGGGGATGTATTTTTTGTTGAGAAACTTTTCCGGTACATGGTGGATTATCGCAGGAGTATTCTGGATATTTTTCAGCATAATTTTAAGCAAGATCGCGCCTGTCGTGTTATTGCCGATATTCTTTAAACAAAAGCCGCTTGAGGACGAAGAATTAAAACAAAGGCTGCTAAAATTGGCGGAGCGCGCCGGGACGAACATTAAGGGGGTATTTGAATTAGATTTATCCAGAAAGACCAAAAAGGCGAACGCCGCATTAACGGGCATAGGCAATACCCGCAGAATACTTTTGGGGGATGCGCTGTTAAAGGATTACACAAAAGACGAAATAGAACTGGTTATGGCGCACGAATTAGGGCATCAGAAGCTTCTGCATATCTGGAAGCTTCTTGGCGTTAGCGTCATTGTGACGTTCCTGGGGCTTTATATCGCGAGCGTCGTCATAAAATCGGGTGCTAATGTATTGTCCGCCGGGGGCGCATTCGCCAATCTTTATGGTGGAGGCTTTAACGGAATATCCGACATCGCCGCGTTTCCTGTTATTGCACTGGCGATTTCTTTATTCGGCATAGCCGCTATGCCGATTGAAAACGGCTACTCGCGCCATCTGGAGCGCAATGCCGACATGTTCGCTCTTAAAATTACAGGCATGCCGGAGGCGTTTATTTCGGCAATGTCAAAATTATCCAAACAGAATTTAAGCGACCCGGAACCGTCAAAATTTATTGAGATAATGCTGTATAACCATCCGCCGATAGCCAAAAGAATAAAAATGGCTCAAGGATTCCTAAGCGAAGCGAGGGGCTTGTCCTAAGCGCAGCGAAGGGTTGACACCCATTTTCTTTTGTGCTAAATTACTCTCACGATTTTAGGGGGCGGTTGGCGCAGCCGGTAGCGCGCTTGACTTACATTCAAGAGGTTCAGAGGTTCGAGCCCTCTACCGCCCACCATAAAAGCAGTCTTAAGTTGTAAGTTTTAAGTTGTAAGAAAACGTGGATTTGCCAGGCTATAGAAAATTAACCGTTTGGAAGAAAGCCCATAACAATGCCCTAAGGGCAATGAAGTTTATAGCCGGCATTGAGGGTAAATGCGAAAACATAGCGAGACAGTTTTTATCTGCCATAACTTCGATTAGTGCAAACATTGCCGAGGGAAGCGGCGGCTACAAAGATAAGGAATTCGTTAGATTTCTAAATATTGCTTTACGCTCGGCTTACGAAACAGATAACTGGATACAGCTTATGAACGATTCAAAACTTGGTAAATCCCCTTAAAACTTAATACTGTCTTTTCGGGGCTGTCGTCTAGTGGACTAAGACCACGGCCTGTCGAGCCGTTGATCGAGGGTTCGAATCCCTTCAGCCCCGCCACTGTCCCGCCGCAGGCGGGACGTCCCGAAGCCTGCCCCGAAAATATCGAAGAGATTTTTGGGGCGCTTAGGCGAGGGTATTAGTAGCGCCCACTTTCAACCTTAAACTACCTTTAGATGCCCTCATTAAAGCAGCTTAAAAAGACCTACCGCCTAAAAAAACCCGAAATAATATCAAGATTAAACGAGTTTAAACGCCTCGGGCTAAAGGGTAGCGACAAAGATATTTTCACCGAGCTTTGTTTTTGCATTCTAACGCCGCAGTCAAAGGCGAAGCTCTGCTGGGATGCCATCTGTGCGCTTAAGAAAAACGGCTGGCTTTTTAAAGGGTGCGTACGGCGGATAAGAAAATACTTATACGCCGTGAGGTTTAAAAATAAAAAGGCCGTGTATATTGTAAATGCAAGAAAGCTTTTTAAGCGCTGCGGTAAAATATGTATAAAACAGCGGCTGGTGAAACTCAAAGGCGCTTGCGAGCGCAGGGAGTGGCTTGTTAAAAACATCGTGGGCATCGGCTATAAAGAAGCGAGCCATTTTTTAAGGAATACCGGGGATGGGGAGAAAATAGCGATTTTAGACAGGCATATTCTCAAGAATTTAAATAAGTTCGGTGTTATAAAAGAAATACCCTCCCGTGTGGGCAGGGCAAAGTACCTGAAGATAGAAAAAAATATGATGCGCTTTGCTAAAAAACTAAATATTCCCGCGTCACATCTTGACCTTTTATTCTGGTCGCAGGAGACAGGCGAGGTTTTTAAGTAGAGCCATAAGAAACCGAAAGCTATTTTAACGCAGATTCTTACAAATCCAACGCAGATTTACGCAGACAAATCTGCGACCATTCGCGTGTCTGCCTGTTGATAGACAGGTAATCTGCGAACATCTGCGTTCAGAAAGGACTTTTTAGCAATGTTACAAAAACTCTTGAATTATGCGGCGCGATGTGATACCTTTGTTGTTAACAAGTTTGTCTTTACGCCTGCCTACCGGCAGGCAGAGAGGGGAAAAATGCATCCGCTAGTAAAGGTTGATAAGAAAGATGATATTGCAATCGTAACTTTGGTTAAACCCGAGGTTACCGTCGAAGAGAACGAAGTGATAAAAAAAGACCTGGAGGATTTAGTTAAAGGTGGCGCAAGGAAAATAGTGTTGAATTTTTCAAATGTCAAGTTTATGAGCTCGGTGGTGCTTGCTACGCTTATATCCTGCTACAAGGATATAAAACAGGCAAAAGGCGCCATGAAACTATGCTGTTTAAGCGAGAGGGTAAAAGACGTTTTTGATGTAACGGAATTAAGCAAGATATTCCCCATCTTCCAGACGCAAGAGGATGCAATAGAAAGTTTATCGGAGAAATAAGGAGGCCTTATGAGAATATATTGTGTCGTTGTTTGTTGTGCGCTGTTGGCTGTGCTAACTCTAAGCGGATGCGCGCCTGCGATTATATTAGGTGTTGGCGCAGGGGCAGCGGGGGGCTATGCAATAAGCAAAGATACAGTTAAGGCAGATGTTGATAAGCCGTACGAGGAAGTATGGACGCGTTCTATCGCTGTGCTTAAAGACATGGGCACGATGATTGTCGAGGATAAAATACGCGGCAAGGCCGAGGCGATAATTGAAGAAGCCCATGTGTGGGTTACAGTGAAAGAGGTAACGGAGAGAACGACAGAACTGAAAGTAAAAGCCCGCAAGAACTGGCTTCCCAAAGTAGAGTTAGCCCACAAAATTTCTGTAAAAATTTTAGAGAAGTAATACCACATTCGGCGCCGAGGTAGCTCAGTTGGTAGAGCGCAGCCCTGAAAAGGCTGGCGTGGTCAGTTCAATTCTGACCCTCGGCACCATTTTATTTGTGGTAAGGCAGATGGTGGTTAAGTCAGGAACCCCATCAGGCAGACAGTCGGGTTGCTGTGGGTTTTCTGACCCTCGGCACCATTTTATTTGCGGTAAGGCAGGCTACACAACTGCATTATCCCACTATACTTAATTACAATTTAAAGGACCCGAAATAGACAAACTTATAATAATACCCACTTATAATGAAGCCGAAGGCATAGCTGAAATAACCAAGGCGCTTCTTAAGTTATGTCCGGAGGCAGACATTCTCATCGTCGATGATAATTCCCCGGACGGAACGGGCAGGATAATTGATGGAATGTCTTTAGAGAACGGCCGCATAAAATGCCTGCATCGGGATATAAAAAATGGTATAGGGCCCGCGTATATTGAAGGGTTTAAATGGGCCCTATCCCATGGTTATAAATACATACTTCAGATGGATTCGGATTTTTCACACGACCCGAAATACGTGCCCGAACTTTTTAATTTAATAAACGATTATGATTTGGTTCTCGGTTCGCGCTATGTAAGAGGAGGAAAGACAGAAAACTGGGGATTAGTAAGAAAACTTATAAGCAGATTAGGTTCGTTATACGCCCAGGCGCTACTTTCTTTACCCCTCAAGGATATGACAGGAGGTTTTAAATGCTGGAGAACTGAGACATTAGAAAAAATCAATCTCGATACAATTTCTACCAGAGGATATGCATTCCAGATAGAGACTACTTATAGGGCTTTCAAGAACGGTTCCAGGATACTGGAGTTCCCAATTGTTTTTAGAGATAGGCGCATAGGAAAAACAAAAATGTCTAAAGCTATTTTTATCGAAGCTATCTTCGCCGTTATCAAAATGAAGCTAAAAAAATAAGGGGCAAAAAGATATGGTTGAGGAAAATATAAATTTCAAACGAATGTGGGTTCTTTTAACAGTGTTAGTTGTTATCTCAAGTTGTGTTTTTATTTGGGACTCGTTTCGAGATGATTATTTCAGCAAGCTTGACTCACCTCTTCACGCTACTATCTCGCAGAATATTTTAAGAACCGGAGACTGGCTGAATCTGAAATCTTCTTTAGATGCGCCTTTTGAAAACGATCACCCGCCTCTTGTATTTTGGGCTACGGCTATATCCTTAAAACTGCTTGGGGAAAATGCTTTCGCAGTCGCGTTTTTTGGTGTTTTATGCGCAATTGGCACATGCGTTGTTATATTTTTTATTGGAACATTTCTGAAAAATGAATATGCAGGGTTTTTTAGCGCCATAGGTCTGATTTTGACAAGATATGTCCCTCGGGTTGCCAGATATAACACTTTAGAGATACCCCTTATGTTTTTTATTGCGCTTTCTGTCCTTTTTCTGATACTGGCGCTGAACAAAAACAGAATCTTTTATATTTTGTTCGGTCTGAGTACCGCCCTGTGTATATTATCCAAGGGCGTGGTAGGATTTTCGTCTTTTGCGATTTGTTTTTTTGCTATTCTTTTGCAGAAACGCTACAGGGATTTTTTTAGCCCGTTTTTTATCATGGGCATTTTTTTAGCGTTAGCTTTACCAGGTGTTTGGCTTTTACTAAAAGGAGGTTGTACTGTAGAAGGAGCTTCACGGGCACTAAGCGGATATCTTCATTTTGCGTTGCCGGCTTTCACCGGTTCAGCGGATAGAGGGAACGCCGGCACTAGGCTATTCTTCATCCAAAAACTTGTTGAGACCTGTTTTATGATAATGCCCGGGGTAATCCTGGGGTTGTTTTTTCTCGGACGGGAGGTTATCCGAGAGAAAAGAAGAAGGCTATTAGTAATACTGGTGTGGGCTTTGATATTTATCGTAGCATATTCTATAAGTAGTTGGAGAAGGGCATTTTATCTACTGCCTATGTATCCAGCAATGGCTCTTTTATTTGGCATTGGGTTATATGAAATAATCCCAAAAACTTATTCTAAATGGTCCGTATATCTTATAATAGCTTTTTTTACAGGGAATATTTCAGCGCCATTTCTTTTTTCACCTTGGGCGCCGAAAAAACCAAAGGGGGTTATCGCCAGGAGGGTTAATTTCCCGAGGGCAAGAAAAGCCGTTAAGGCGCTATATAAACAGTTTCCAGAACGGATGCGGTTCGTCGCCTACAAGCAGAGGGTTCCGAATGAGTTTATATTCTTTTTTCGATCCGAATTCGATATAGAGTTGTGCGAAAAAGAAGAAGAATTTAAAAAACTAGTTATTTCTGAAGAACCCGTACTTTTTTATATTCCCAAAGATAGTTTTTCCGGAATGGACAAGAAGGTTTATGGAAAACTAAAAATTGTGTATGCGTTTAACGATCAGTTGATTGCAACGAACCAGCAAGAAGCGATTCCTGTTTTTGATGTGGAATGAGCCTGAGAGTGTTGCTTAACTCAAGCCTTGGAACTTACTAGAAATACCCAGGAGCTGAATTTGAGACAGGCGATAAGCATAAGAGTAGAAGATATCCCGATTACCGGGACAAGAACCCATCCCGTAACAATTGCCGAAAAAACACCCCCAAATAAATCAGCAGCGTAAAATCCCCCCGCAACCCTGCTATTAGGCGCAACGCTTTTTAAGCGTAATTTGTTTGCAAGCGGGAATTCCGCGCCAACCAATGCCGCTGCGATAATAGCAAATAAAGGAAGAAGTACCGCCATAACCGTCCGCGTTATCGGATGCTTGGCATAGCTTGATAAAATTATAAGGGCGAGCGCCAATAGCAGCGGATAAAAAGCAATTAACGCGTCTATTATTTTTAAAATTTTCAAACTGACACGGCCTTTTTCTATACACCGCGTCATTATATAAGCGCCCAAAGACAATCCCGCCATAAACGCCCCGATTAAAAGCCCTATCATCTGATATGCATAGCCAAAAGTGATCTGGAAAGCAAATATAAGAATCAGCTCTACTCCCATGGCAAAAAACCCGCTGCTTGAAATTGCAAATATTAACGCCGGAAATATCTTTCGTTTTGCTAGCATAAAAAACAGGACGCATATAAAAGCCAACAAAGTTATAAAATGCCATATGTTCAAATTTAGAAGAAGGTCAAATATTTTTCCCGCCCTTGGGTGAAACACGGAATTCCAGAAGGCTATTGTATAAAATGTAGCGGCAGGGCGAAAATCGAAGTTTATTTTTGTTGCCTTATTATCGTTTAAGAATGCGCTGGCACCATGTACTCTGGAGGGATCAAGTTTATACTTTATATATTCAGGGCTGATTACGCGGGTCTCTATGTGCCGTGTGTTATATGTATTAATAAGCGTTTGGGCGTCAAGAGGCTTGAGCGGCGCGATATATATGTAGATATTGCCCGGAATGACAAAAACATCGCCAAATACGCTGCGCAGTGTTTTGTCAATACAGCGGTTAAGGTTTTTCGATTGTTCGTTCATATAGGCTTCCTGCGCAGGCAGCGATAAAGCAAATATGCCGCCTTTATTTAAAAGCCCTTTTACTTCACCGAAGAACTCACTGCTGTAAAGGCGGTTAAGCTGCAGCGTGGAAGGGGCGGGTAGGTTTAACAGTACTACGTCATATTTGTCCGCGCTGTTTTTAACATAGGCACGTCCGTCGGTATATTTAACTTCCAGCTTTGCATCGCGTAAGGTATTTTTTACCCCGGGTATATAGGCGCTTGCCACATTGATGACTGCCGGGTCAAGCTCGGCATAAACCAATTTTTCCACAGGGTGCTTGGTTATTTCAAAGATAGCACTACCCGGGCCCCCGCCTATTAAAAGAACCTTTCGCGGGTTTTTATTAGCCAGAAGCGGAAAATGAATTGATTCTTCCGCAAAGACAATATCCGGCGTTGGCGATGTAAACATGCAGGAAGAATTTGCGAAAATATTGTATTGTTCGGCCCTTTTCGTAACCGTGAGATTCGCATAGGGTGAGTTATAAGAAGCGACAACCCTGAAGCCTTTGTAAAAAAGCTTGGTAGAGAGAAGGCTTATTTTCTCGCCTAACCCGGAAACTATAATTAAACCCAGGCCTGCGAAAATAAAAAGGCTGGCATAAGAAAGCAAACGCCTTTTTGACGCTACAGAAATGAAAAATGCAACAGCGGCATTTAAACTGGCGAGTAATAATGCAAGAGGAAATGCGTTTATGCGCTGCACAAGAAATAGCGAGAGAATAACGCCGCTCACCCCGGCGCCAATGGCCTCTAGGATATAGACCCATCCGGCGGGAATAAGCCCGCAGCCTAAGCTGAATTGCGCGCCTAAAGTTAAACATAACAGCGCAAGAATAATAAAACTGAATAAAAAAGTATACCCGGCGTCCAGCGCCTGGCCGAACGGAATGCCCGAGACGGGCCTTATCAGCCGGGACGCGATTATCGTTAAGGACAAGAGAATTGCGGCTGCAAGAAGGACTGCGGCAAACAAACTCGTCTTATCTTTGACGGCAGCGCTTAATCTACCCGCGATAAGGCTACCGGCGCCAACCAGTAAAAGCCATGCCGCGAGAACGAATCCGAATGCGAGTTCATTGCCCTCAAAAACTACCAGAAGTTCCCGCAAGAGGATAATCTGCGAGGCGCTTGCGAAGAATCCTGCGATAAATATAGCGAATAGCAGCGGACGTTTCATGTATTGACTTTGCCCTGTGTTTATTTTACTATATCCTAAAGCTAAGGGGAATATTAATAACTAAGTATTGGAGCTATGAGGGTAATTGGCTCCGGCGTGCGCTCCTCGCTCGTCCCAAAGTCTCGGGACTCGCTGCGGTGCAGATTCGCCGTCGCTCAATTACCCTCAGAGCTCCATTCTAAGATGAAGAATATAAGAATAATAACTTTACTACTAAACGCTCTTTACCTGCTGCTTGCTACTAATCTTGTTGCGGCAGAGAGTAGAGAGGGTGATATTGAGGCGTTAACCGGCGCAACAAAGCCGTATAGCGCTTCGAGTAAAGTGGAGCCGGCTGCCAAAACGCCTGCAAGATACTGGAAGCCGCTGGAGAATAAACTAGTCCAATGCCTCTTGTGCCCCAGGACATGCACGATACCGCCGGGAAAAACAGGGGTATGCGGCGTAAGGAAAAATATAGACGGTACGCTTTATACGCTTGTGTATGGGTTGCCTTGTGCTGTGCACATGGACCCGATAGAGAAAAAACCCATGTTTCATATGCTGCCCGGGACGCAGATACTGTCAATTGCAACAGCCGGGTGCAATTTGCGCTGTATATTCTGCCAGAATTGGGAAATCTCGCAGGCATTGCCCCAGGAAACGCAGAATGTAGACCTCCCGCCCCAGGATGTGATAGCGCTTGCCAAAAAATACAATTCGCCGTCTGTGGCGTTTACCTATACAGAGCCTACTGTATTTTTTGAATATATGATTGACACGGCAAAACTCGCGAAAGAAAACGGCATAAAAACAGTCATGCACTCATGCGGCTACATAAACGAAGAACCCTTAAGAGAATTGTGCAAATATTTAGACGGCGCGAACGTCGATTTAAAGGGATTTTCGGACGAATTTTACAAAAAAATAGGCAACGGGAAACTGGAGCCGGTTTTAAACTCGTTAAAAACACTTAAACGCCAGGGCGTCTGGCTTGAAATAACAAATCTCATAATGCCTGCGATGAATGACGACCCGAAAATGATACGCTCCATGTGTAAATGGATAGTTGAGAATCTCGGGCCTGATGTGCCGCTACATTTTTCAAGATTTTATCCTGCGCATAAATTGACAAACCTTGCCGCTACTCCCATTAAAACGCTGGAGGACGCTCAAAAAATCGCAAAGCAAGAAGGCCTCAAATACGTTTATATCGGCAACGTCCCGGGGCACAGCGGGGAAAATACCTATTGCCCGCGCTGCTACCGGCTTCTTATTGAGAGGGTGGGGTATTTCGTAAAAGAAAATAATATTGTCTACGGGAAATGCAA
>JBDRLY010000040.1:0-11829 GCA_043812735.1 Candidatus Omnitrophota bacterium
TGCAAAGAGCACGTATTTAAGCTGATTGCGCCTGAAACCGCTCGCCTGCTTGAATGCCGTAAAAATAATCCGTATACTGTATATAACCAGGTAAAAGCATATCAGGAAAAATACGTCAAAGGCTATCCCCGGATTAGGCCAATATTCAAAATAGAGCTTGGGCGAGACGCTCCTGATAAAATAGGGGGTAAAATTAAAAATCAGGGAAATAAAAGCGAATATATACCCCGAAATTATGAGTCTTTTCTTTTTTTCGGCAATTTTCAGCAACTCGAGGATATGATGAAGATAAAATACGGGGATAAATACCGCCGCAGCCATAGACATGCGTACAAATATTAAGGCGAGTTCTTCGGTTTTGGCGATTTGCCATGCAAAATAAAAATAACTCCACAGGGCCACGCTTAAGCAAAACAATACATATGTTCTGTAGAGCAGTTCTTTTCTTTTTCTGCTGTATATAAAGACGCACAGCGCGGTGCTTGTTATTGCATTTATTAACCCGCTCAATGCAAAAAAGTTCATCATGCCTTCTATTCCTTCTTCTTTTGTGCCTTTAAATAGGCGCGGTTTTTTTGTTTTTCAACCCAAGCGTCAAATACCTCTTTTTCGAAACGCCAGTGCCTGCCTATCTTAAACGCCGGTATCTCTCCTTTTTGCGCCATAAAATAGACAGTCGGCTTGGGTATCCGTAAATATTCGGCAATTTCGTCTACCGTTATGAAACGTGCATGGGCCATATTTATAGTTATTATGGTTATTACAGTTATAATAATTAATATAACAAGGGCGGGGGAATGTCAAGAAAAATTTTGAAATTATTTTTTGAGGGCTTCTTTGAACTTTTTTGTGAGGGCCGGAACTACCTCGAAAAGGTCCCCGACTATTCCGTAGGTTGCTACTTTGAATATCGGGGCATCGGGATCTTTGTTTATGGCCACTATTATCTTTGAAGACTGCATACCTATTAAGTGCTGTATCTGGCCTGATATTCCGCAGGCAATGTATATCTTCGGAGACACCGTCCTTCCTGTCTGCCCTACCTGATGCGAATACGCGATCCATTCCGCATCCACCGCCGAGCGCGAAGCGCCGACTGCGCCGCCGAGGGTTATTGCCAAATCTTCAATTAACTTGAAATTCTCCGGGCCCTGCAGGCCCCTTCCTCCGGAAACAATCACATCCGCCTCGGCAAGATTTACGGTTTGGGTAATTTCTTCCACTATATCCAGAAGCTTTGTGCGGGAAGAAAGGGTTTCCTGGGGGTATTTTTCCGAAATAAGTTTCCCCTTGTGGTGTTTTTTATCTGCAGAAGCGTCCTGCATAACCTTATGGCGCACGGTTGCCATTTGCGGACGGTAATTCGGGCAGATGATAGTCGCCATTATATTGCCGCCGAACGCGGGGCGCGTCTGCAGCAAAAGGCGCTTTTTTGTATCTATATCCAATCCCGTACAGTCGGCGGTGAGGCCCGTGTAGATATTGACTGCTACGCGGGAGACGAGCGAGCGCCCTATAGATGTAGCGCCGCAGAGCAAAATTTCCGGTTTATATTTCCTTATAAGGTTAAGCAGTACATTTGTATACGGCTCATCAAGATAGTTCTTCAAATGCGGTGAATCGACAAGGTAAACAATATCCGCGCCGCGCAGGAAAATTTCCTCTGCGCGCTCGCGTACGTTATCGCCCAATAAAATCCCGCATAAATGCACGCCTAATTTCTCAGCCAGTTTCCTTCCTTCCCCCAATAATTCATAGGAAACGCTCTGTATTATGCCTTTTTTCTGCTCGCAGAACACCCAAACGTCTTTATATAAACTCAGGTCTTTCGCCTCGAGAGGCGTTCTTTCGATAAGTACCGCCTTAAATTTGCATATTTCTACGCAGGCGCCGCAGAAATTACACTTCGGCATATCTATAACGGCGAGTTTATCCGCTACTTCAATTGCGCCAAAGGGGCAGGCCTTCACGCAAAGTTTGCAGCCGGTACATTTATCAATTAAGACTTTTATCATTTAAGCACCCACCTCGGGTTTTAATTCGCTTACAAGTTTTTCAACAATTTCTCCGGTAGAACCACTTAGCATAACGCCGCCAGTTCTCGGAGGAGGAGTGAATATTTTGACAACCTGCGTCGGAGAGCCGTTCAAGCCGAGCTTATTATGTTCCACATCGAGGTCTTTAGCGCTCCAATGTATAATTTGGCATGACTTTGCGCGCATTTTTCCCTTTAGAGACGGCAGGCGCGGGGTATTTATTTCCTTTACAACCGTCAAAAGGCATGGCGTCGGCGATTCTATTATTTCAAAACCCTCCTCCGTCATGCGTTCAACCTTCGCGCAGCCCGGCTTTATGTCTTCTATCTTCTTAACATACGTTACCTGCGGTATATCCAAATGCGCGGAAATTCCCGGGCCCACCTGCGCCGTATCCCCGTCTGAGGCCTGCTTTCCGCATAAAATCAAATCAAAATTTCCCAGTTTCCTTATTGCCGCGGATAGCGTATAGCTTGTCGCCCATGTGTCGCTTCCCGCAAATGCCCTGTCCGATATAAGGACGGCCTCATCTATTCCCATTGAAACCGCTTCGCGAAGCGCCTCCTGGGCCTGAGGCGGACCCATGGTAATGACAGTCGCCTTACCGGCGGTTCTCTCTTTTACGCGGACGGCCTCCTCGATGGCATACATATCAAACGGGTTAATAATGGATTTTACCCCTTCACGAATAAGCGTATTCGTTTTAGGGTCTATCCTCACGTCTGCCGTATCGGGAACCTGTTTTATGCAAACTATGATATTCATCTTTGTGCAACGCTGTTTAATATTAAATACCAAAAATTAAATATTAAAAACACAAATCAAAAATGTAAAAATTTTTGTGTTTGTAATAACAATTTTTGTATATTTGATATATGTCTTTGATTTTTTATTTTTAATTTTTGGTTTTATTTATGCGATTCTTTAATCAGCGCCGAAGCAATTATTCCGCGCTGAATCTGGTTTGTGCCTTCGTAAATCTGCGTTATTTTCGCGTCACGCATATATTTTTCTATAGGATAATCCCTCATGTAGCCGTAGCCTCCGAATATCTGGACGGCATCTGTGGTAACTTTCATGCAGACATCCGAAGCAAGCGTCTTTGCCATTGCCGATTCCTTGGAGCAACTTGTGTTTCCGGAATCTATCATTCTCGCGGTGGCATAGACAAGAGCCCTCGTCGCCTCCACCTGCATTGCCATATCAGCCAGCATAAATTGTATGCCTTGAAATGACGATATAGGTTTACCAAACTGCACCCTCTCCGTAGAATATTTCACCGCCAAATCAAGCGCGCCCTGCGCTATTCCAACCGCCTGCGCCGCTACGCCAGGCCTTGAAACATCGAAAGTGCGCATGGCAACTATGAAACCTAATCCCTCTTTCCCGAGTAAATTCTCCTTTGGAATTTTGCAGTCGGTAAACACCAGCTCCCTTGTTGCGGATGCGCGAATACCTAATTTTTTCTCCTTCTTGTCGAATTCAAAACCCGGCGTTCCTTTATCTACTATAAACGCGCTTGCGCCGCGCGCGCCTTTTGACTTATCTGTCATTGCTATGACGGTATAAACTTCTGCCTCGCCGCCGTTTGTTATCCACTGTTTTGTTCCGTTTAAAATATAGTGATCACCCTCTTTTTTGGCTGTAGTCTGAATAGCACCTGCGTCCGAGCCGGCGGCTGCCTCAGTAATCGCAAATGCCGCGATCTTTTTGCCACCTGCCAGATCAGGAAGATATTTCTGCTTCTGCGCGTCAGTGCCGTAGAGAACTATAGGAAATGTCCCCAGCGCGCTTGCGGCATAAGATACGGCGATGCCGCCGCATGCCTTCGAGAGCTCCTCGGTTGCGACGCATAAGTTCATAACGCCGCCGCCTGTCCCGCCGTATTTTTCTTCGATATATACGCCGAACAAATCGCATTCGGCAAGTGTCTTCATTACCTCCCAGGGAAACTCTTCCTTTTCGTCAAGCTCCGCGCGCACGGGAACAATTTTTTCCTCGGCGACACGACGGGCCAAATCTCTTATCATAACCTGTTCTTCATTTAATAAATAATCCATATTTTCCTCCCTTTATTATTCCTGAGTTCCGTAAGTTTGAACATTCTGCGATTTATGCCTGCATATGCCTCTTTTGGAGGCCTTTATGAAATCAATCAGGTATTTTATATCCTTATGTTTTTCGGCCTCCAGGAGTTTCAGCGCGTGAGAGACGGAATGTCCCTCCTTATATAAAACTTTATATGCCCACTTTATTTTTGCCCTTGCCGCCGCATCGTATCCTGCTCGGCGCAAGCCGACGAGATTATAAGAAACTATTACAGAATCATTTTCCAGTATCATATACGGCGGAACGTCTTTGCTGACCCTTGAAAGGCCTCCTATCATGGCAAGTTTTCCTATTTTTGCAAGCTGATGCACCCCGCAACTGCCGGCGATAAATACCCTGTCTTCGACTTCTACATGGCCTGCCAGCAACGAATTATTGCACACAATAATGTTATTGGCGATTATGCAGTCATGGGCAACATGGGAAAAGCCCATAAAGTAATTATCGTCGCCTATTATTGTTTTGCCGCCCGCCTTTGAACTGCGGTGCACCGAGACATACTCCCTGAATATATTGCGCTTACCTATTATAACGCCGCTTTTTATGCTCTTGTCAAAACCCAATATCTGCGGTGTATGGCCTATTACCGCGCCCATGTGAATCTCGCAGTGCTCTCCTATTTCCGCGCCGCTGCACAAATGCGCATGCGCCATTATTTTGCTGCCGCGGCCCACTTTTACATTATCCTCAATAACCGTATACGGCCCGACTTCCACGTCCGAAGCCAAGTCCGCTTTTGAGCCGATTACCGCAGTTTTGTGGATATTCATATGCTTACCCTCATATTTGACGTTCGTCTATTATAGGTTATAGGCGGTATTTGCGTCAATTAAAAATAAGAAAGGGTAGGTGCTTCGGCTCCTTAAGCTACAATATAAATTATGGAGGCAGGGGGTTGCCCTGGAGAGACATTTTTTTGCGAGCGACCACGGTTCCCCTTATGCAAAATTCTAATGGAGAGCGAGCAAAAAAGCTGAGCGAAGTTCGACACGGTGGGGCGAACGAGCGCTCTTGGAAGGGCAGCCCCCTGCCTCCAGGATTTTTTGTGCGATTTTGCGCCAATTTATGGTATAATTGCGCGCATGCGAAGGGTATTAGAGACATTTTTAGACGTGCTGTACCCCTCACGCTGCCTTGGATGCCGCAGAAGTATCGACAAAGACGCGCTTATATGCCAGGCATGCTGGGCTTCGATAAGAAAACAAATGCCTCCGTTTTGTCAAAAATGCGGCAAGGAAATGTACTCTTTTGATAAAAACGCTGATGTTTTATGCAATGAATGCCGCGATGCCGATTATTTGTTTGAACGCGCTTATTCGGTGTGCCGTTACGAAGAGCCTCTTAAGCATTGTATACATTCATTCAAATATGCCGGAAAAAAATCTCTTGCCGCTGCCTTAAGCGAAATGTTGATTGAGTTTTGCAAGCAACATCTGGATATGCGCTCGCTAAATTTGATTGTCCCGGTCCCTCTTCACCCCGCAAGGCAAAGGGAAAGAGAATTCAATCAAGCCGAGCTTCTGGCAAAACCTTTGGCGGAAACTTTCGGAATTGAACATGGGCCGAAGGGGCTAAGGCGCAAAACCCAGGGAAAGGCACAGTCTATTCTTAACAGAGAGCTGCGCCTTAAAAATATCGTAGGGGCCTTCGAGGCAACCCAACCGGATAGTTTGAGCGGACGCAGCATTTTGTTAGTTGACGATGTATTCACGACAGGGGCTACGGTAAACGAGTGCGCGAAGGCGCTGCGTAACGCAAGGGCAAAAAAGGTTACCGTCCTTACGCTTGCAAGAGGATAAATTAGCAAATGAAAATACTAAGAAATTATATTCTTAAGGAACTTATATATCCGTTTTTTCTGTCTCTTATTGTGTTCACATTTGTGCTTGTGTGCGGAAACATACTGCGGTTAGCCGAAATGATGGTAACAAAAGGCATAAGCGCAGTTTATATCCTAAAACTCTTCCTGTACCTACTGCCCAGCTTATTGGATATAACAATACCTATGGCAGTTCTTAGTGCCGTCCTTATCGCCGTGGGAAGGCTGGCATCTGATAACGAAATCATAATGCTGCGCGCGAGCGGCCTCAATTTATTCCAGATCATAATACCCCTTCTTACCGTAGGAATCATAGCAAGTTTACTGCTTGTAATACTAAACGATAGAATACTGCCGTATTCTATTTATGAGACCCGCAGATTAGTAAAAGAAATCGGCATACGCAATCCTACCGCATACATGGAAGAAGGTGTTTTTATAAAGGCGTTCCGCAATTATGTGGTTTATATCCACAAGATAGACAAAAATAAGATTCAGGGCGTGCGCATATATGAACCGCAGGCCGATCGCCCGACAAGAACGATTATAGCAAACCGCGGCAGATTTTTCCCGAGCGCTGCGGGCAACAAGATAAAACTCGAGCTATACGACGGCACTTCCGACGAGCCTGACCCCAACGACCCGAATACATTTTATAAGCTAAATTTTAAGACATACAGGATATCGCTCGATTTGACAGATGAGCTCACAAAAAAAGCGATGGATAAAAAACCCAAGGATATGTCGATAAAAGAACTTATGCAGGAAATAAACAACATGAAGGCCAAAGACATCGATCACATGATGCTTGTTGCCGAAATATACAAAAAAATCTCGCGGTCTTTCAGCGCGGTGATATTCGTTTTGGTAGGCGTGCCGATAGCGCTTATGGTAAGGCGCGGCGAGAAAACGATCAGCTTCGGCATAAGCATTGCCGTTGTAGTTGTGTATTACCTTTTGCTTCTGGGCGGCGAAGCGCTTGTTATCCGCGGCTTTGTCCATCCTGCAATAGGCATGAATATGGCAAATGCCCTGATGTTACTTTTGGGCATATTCTTAACCTTTAAAATAACCCGCTACTAAAATACAATGCGCTTACTGCACAGGTACATAATTCAGGAATTCCTGCTTCCGTTTTTCTACTGCATCATCACGTTTACATTCCTGTGCGTCATGGTTGACTTATTCGGGCACCTGGACGAAATTTTAAAATTAAACATCCCCACATGGAAGCTGCTCGCATATTACTGTTCGTTTGTGCCGATAATATTTGTACAGGCGGCGCCGATGGCAGTTCTGTTATCCGTTATATATGTTTTAGGGACATTTCAGCGCCATCGCGAAATAGTGGCAATGAAGGCATCGGGCTTAAGCGTTCACAATATCATTATGCCGTTTTTATTTTTGGGGTTCTTGGTATCCGCATCGGCATATACGGTAAATGAACTATTCGTACCAAAGGCAAACCTGGTTATCCAGGACATACGCGAACAAACATTTGATAAGGACAAGAAATCAAAAGATCAATTTAACATAATTCACGACCTAGCCGTACTGGGTGCGAATCAAAAAATGTACTATGCGCGGACTTTTGACACGACGCAAAAAATCATGGAGGATTTGATAATACTAGAGCATGAAGCAAACCTCCAGCCGAAGGCGAAGATAATGGCAAAACAGGCCCAGTGGACAGGCAGCGGTTGGTTAGGCAAGAATGTGGTCTATTACAAACTTTCGCCTCAGGGGACAATAGAGGGCGAACCGGAGATCTTTGACGAAACAACGCTCGATATTCCCGAAAAACCCAAAGATTTCTTAATGAGGGGTGAATTGCGCACCGATTTTATGAACTATAAGCAATTGCGTAAATACCTTAAGGAACTAAAACGCGCCAGCCCCAGAGCCGCCCACAGGGTAGCGGTAGACCTATACCACCGCCTTTCTTTCCCTCTTACGAATCTGGTAATAATACTGGTGGGTGTACCCTTTGCGCTGCGCTCAAAACGCGCAGGGACATTTGTCGGTTTTGGCCTAGCAATCGCTCTTGCGCTTTTGTATTACGGATGCAATGCGGTATTTATAGCAATGGGAAAAGGCGAGATTCTGCAACCGTTCCTGGCTGCATGGCTTGCAAATATAGTTTTTATACTTCTGGGTATTTACCTCACGGGCAAGCTTGCTACTTAACGTATTTTAAAACCAAATCCCGCGTATTTGCTATTCTTAATTCGTTAAATAGAAAAGAAAATTTATCCTCAAGCTCCTTGCCGATTGCCTGTTTTACATCGGCGGAAAGCAGCGAGAGGTCTTTCTTAAACGGGCCGAATCCTTTCTTTCTCGTCTTATAAATGAACTGCTCGTGCGTCTGATCCGGCGCTTTCTCTTCGCCCAAGGAAGCCTCAAGCCAATCATATATTTTCTTTCTTAGATCATCGGGGAAATGCTTGCTTTCATAAATAATATTCTGAAACTCCGTAGCCAGGTGCACCTCCGACGCCTTGGTTTCCGGAAACTTATGGAATGCTTCCGCGGGAAGCGTAGATGCGCCGTGCTGGACAGCGCCGGATAGCTTATACTTTTCCTTTGCTACTTTAGAAAGCAGCTTTAACGTATCGAAATCAAGCTTTACCTTCGCAATAGACCCGTCCGGAAGCACAACACCGCCGTGGCTTGTCCCGGTTTGAACGCTTATTTTTGATATACCCTTGCATCCTTCCGGGAGCAACTTCAGGTAATTTTGCATAAAGGCATCGAGCTCCTCGGCTGTAGAATTCCTGCCGCCTACCTCGCCTATTTCTCCTCCGATTGAAACATCAAGACCTTCAGGCTGTTTTTCGCGGATAAACTTTGTAAACGCCGCGCATATTTCAAAATTCGCCCTTTGCTTTTCTATTTCCGTAGGTTTATTGATATCCACAAGCGTTGAAGAGTCGATATCGATATTGTAGAAACCCGCCTCGAGCGCCTCTTCTATCAGCATCTTCAGGTATCCTATTTCCCGCTCAGGATCCTTGGCGTATTTTTTTGCGTTTACCTGAAAATGGTCTCCCTGTATAAAGACAGGCCCTTTATGGTCTTCTGCCAATGCCGCGGCAAGACATACGCCGGCATATTCGCTCGGGCGCTGGAATGTATAACCGATTTCCGAGCGGGCAATCTCGAAAATAAGCGCTTGTGCATTTATTTTTTTGGCAGCCCTTATAGCGGCCCTGGCCAGCTCATAGGTCATGCCTCTTAGGTTTATTGCCGGCACCGTAAAACCGCTAACCTCGCCTTTTCCAATCGCCTCATAAAATAACTGGATGGAAGCCGGAAATATACCCTGCTGTTTCGCTATATCCCGTATCTCTAGACTTAGTTTTTTCTTCTGTTCTACGTCTTCTGTTAACTGCAAATCTCTCACTAAATTATCAACATTTACGTTTGGCATTTTTTCTCCTTACGTTCCGAGTTCCCACGAGCTTAAATATACCGATTGTTCATTCGTCAGCCTGTCTATTTTTATGCCCATGGCTTTTAACTTGAGCGAGGCAATTTCCTCATCAATTTCTTTCGGCACGGTGTATACCATTTTACGCATTCTCCGGCAATTTTTGGCTATGTATTCCGAGCAAAGCGCCTGGTTTGCAAAGCTCATATCCATAACGCTTGCGGGATGCCCTTCTGCCGCTGCAAGGTTTATCAGGCGCCCTTCGCCCAGGAGATATATTCTTTTACCGGTCTTTAGCGCGTATTCGTCGATGAAATCGCGGATTTTGCGCGTTTTTCTCGATAACTTCTTTAAGGCGGTTATATCCAGTTCGACATTGAAGTGTCCGGAGTTGCATACAATCGCCCCGTCCTTCATGAGCGAAAATTCCTGTTTTCCTATTACCCTGATATCACCTGTCAGCGTAACAAAAATATCCCCTATCCTTGCGGCCTCTCTTATCGGCATTACCCTAAAACCATCCATTGCCGCTTCAAGGGCCCTTGTGGGGTTAGCTTCTGTTATAATTACATTGGAACCGGCACCTTTAGCGCGCATCGCTACGCCCCTACCGCACCAGCCGTAACCGCAAACAACAAAGGTTTTTCCAGCCAAAAGCAAATTAGTCGCGCGGGTTATGCCGTCAATCGTCGACTGCCCTGTACCGTAACGGTTATCGAACAAAAATTTTGTCTGCGCATCATTTACGGCGATAATCGGGTAAAGCACTTTTCCCTGTTTTTCAAGCGCGCGCAGCCGGATAACGCCCGTGGTTGTTTCTTCAGTTCCGCCGATAGGCATAAATTTTTTCTCTTTATGTATGGTGGATACTAAATCAGCGCCGTCATCCATGGTTATATCGGGAAACATGCCAAGCACAGAATGTATATGCGCATAATACGTTTTTTCATTCTCTCCCTTTTTTGCAAATACCGGAATTTTCAAATCAGCCGCAAGACTTGCCGCAACGTCATCCTGGGTTGAGAGGGGATTCGACGCGCACAACGCCAAGCTTGCCCCGCCTGCTTTTAGGGCATCCATGAGGTTTGCGGTTTCGGTAGTTACATGCAGGCAAGCTGCGAGCTTTATGCCCTTTAGCGGCTTTTCTTTTGCAAAACGCCTTTTTATCGAATCCAAAACAGGCATTTCCTTCGCCGCCCACTCAATCCTAAGTTTCCCTTTTTTCGCCAACTTTGTATTTTTTATATCGTATTTCATGTTCTCCCTTCTACCCTTTCAACACAGATTCCCGCAAATCTAACACAGATGGTCGCAGATAAATCTGCGTGTGTCTGTGTGCAATTCGCGTTAATCTGCGTTCACTTGGCAGATTTTTTGAGTAATTTTACCTTGTCTAATTCTTCCCATGTAAAACCTTCCTCATTCCTTCCGAAATGGCCGTAGCAGGCGGTTCTTCTATAGATAGGCCTGCGCAGTTTGAGGTCTCTGATTATTCCGCGGGGAGTGAGGTCAAAATTTTCCCTTACCAGCTTAACTAATTTTTCGTCAGAAACTTTAGCTGTGTCAGACGTATCTACACTGACAGAAACCGGTTCGGCAACACCGATAGCATAAGCCAGCTGCACTTCGCACCTATCAGCCAAACCTGCCGCAACTATATTTTTCGCAACATATCTTGCCATATAGGAAGCGGAACGGTCAACTTTCGTAGGGTCTTTCCCGGAGAAACAACCGCCGCCTTGGCGGCCGTATCCGCCGTAACTGTCAATCATGATCTTTCTGCCGGTAAGCCCGGTATCGCCCATAGGGCCTCCTACTTCAAAACGGCCGGTCGGGTTTATAAATATCTTTGTCTTTTTATCCACCATGCGCTTCGGCACAATAGCGTCTATAACTAATTTTTTCAAATCGCGCCTTATTTTATCCATCTTTATGCCGCTGCTGTGATGTGCACTCACGACAACCGCTTCTATGCGCTGCGGTTTGTGGTCGTGGTATTCGACTGTTACCTGCGTCTTTCCGTCAGGCCGCAGGTAATCCAGAATTTTTTCTTTGCGCACCTGCGCTAAGCGCCGTGCCAATTTGTGCGCCAGCATTATAGGAAGCGGCATATACTCCGGCGTCTCGTTTGTTGCATAGCCGAACATCATGCCCTGGTCTCCGGCTCCGCCTACATCTACGCCCAGTGCGATGTCCGGCGACTGTTCCTGTATTGACGTTATCACGCCGCAGGTCAGGTAATCAAAGCCATATTCCGGCTTCGTATAACCAACTTCGCGAATTGTCTGGCGGATTATCTTCGGTATTTCTACATAACACGAAGTTGTTATCTCCCCGGCAACTATTGCCAGGCCTCTCGTGAGAATTGCCTCACAGGCAACCCTTCCCGCCGGGTCCTTTTCGTAAATCGCATCCAGTATCCCGTCCGATATCTG
>JBDRLY010000041.1:0-10158 GCA_043812735.1 Candidatus Omnitrophota bacterium
GCAGTAAGCGCCCAGGCACACCATATTCGCGACCTTTGTGCTGCCTAATTTGTCTGCGGTGTCTGTTGCCGGAATTTCTAACACCTCGATATCTTTTCTAGAGGGGAATCTACTTATAAGGGATGTATTTAAAACCAGAAGCCCTCCCGGCATTATTTTCTGTTCAAATTTCAAAAGAGATGGTTCGTTCATCGCGATTACGCTTGTAGGGTTAAATATGGCGGGGCTTGCTATCGCATCATCCGATACTACCACCATTGAATGCGCTGTGCCACCGCGCACCTCAGCGCCGTAAGACGGCATCCATGTTACATGCAGGCCGTCATTCATGCAGGATGAAGCGAGGAGTTTCCCCATAAAAAGCACCCCCTGGCCCCCGAACCCGGAGAATATTACCTTCTCAAGCACGCTCAATTAATACCCCCAGCGGATATTGTTTTTGCATGACATCATCAATCCATTTAATGGCCTGTTTAGGCGCCATGCCCCAATAAGTAGGGCAGGGCGAAAGAACCTCAACCAAACTAAATCCCTTATTATTTAACTGGCACTCAAACGCCTTTTTTATAGCCTTCTTTGCCTTTAGAATATTCGCCGGGGAGCTGACTGAGGTGCGCTCTATGTACGCGCTGCCGGGCAAAGTAGCCAGAATTTCTGAAATTTTAAGCGGGTAACCGTCGCGGACCCTGTCTCTGCCAAGCGGCGTTGTCGCGGTCCGCTGCCCCAATAATGTTGTCGGCGCCATCTGGCCGCTGGTCATTCCGTAAACAGCATTATTCACAAATATTACGCTGATATTCTCGCCGCGCGAGGCAGTATGAATTATTTCGGCTGTGCCTATCGCGGCTAAATCGCCGTCTCCCTGATAAGTAAACACTACCCTATCAGGTGAGATACGCTTTATGCCTGTCGCAACCGACGGGGTTCTGCCATGCGGCGCTTCACAGGCATCAAAATCCCAGTAATCATACGCTATAACCGCGCAGCCAACAGGCGCTATTGCTATTGTTCGCTCGCGCACGCCCAACTCGTCTATCGCATTAGCGACTAAGCGATGGATTATTCCGTGCCCGCACCCCGGGCAGTAATGCGTATTAATATTTGTTAATGACTGCGGTTTTTCAAAAATTTTCTTCATATATTTATCTTTTAACGTTTATGCTTACTGAGTGTTTCTTTTATCTTATCCAGCACTGCCTCCGGTGTCGGCACACCTCCGCCCAGCCTGCCGTAAAATTCAACCGGGCATTTGCCGTTAACGGCCAGGCGCACATCTTCCACCATCTGGCCCGCGCTCATTTCAATTACAAGTACCGCCTTAACGTTTTGTACCGCTTTCTGTATCGCATCTTTGGGGAACGGCCAGAGTGTTATCGGCCTTAACATGCCCACCTTAAGCCCTGACGATTTTGCGCTCTTCATGGCGGCTGCGCAAATTCTGCTTGCCGTTCCGTATGCAACAATAAGCAATTCAGCGCCGGCGACGTCAATGGCTTCAAAGCGGACTTCGTTTCGTTCTATATTGCGGTATTTTTCCTGCAGCATTTCGTTATGCTTCTCCAGGACCCCTTCTCCTATAAAAAATGAGCATACCAAATTCGGCTTGCGGCCCTTGCACCCGGTTAATGCCCAGGGTCTTGCAATTTGCTTTTCTTTATTTGCCCTTTCTAATTTGCTTTTTTCTACCGGTTCCATCATCTGTCCCAAAATGCCGTCGCCTAAAATAATAGCCGGAATTCTGTATTTGTCCGCCAAATCAAACGATAAATACGTTAATTCCGCCGCTTCTCCCAGTGATGCCGGCGCAACCACAATGCAATGATAATCGCCGTGGCCGCCGCCTTTTACCGCCTGAAAATAATCGGACTGCGCCGGCCCTATATTCCCCAGGCCCGGCCCGCCGCGCATTATATTGACGATTACACACGGCAATTGCGAGCCGGCAATATATGAAATGCCTTCCTGTTTCAGGCTTATGCCCGGGCTTGAGGATGATGTCATTGCCCTTGCTCCTGCGGCAGATGCACCAAGTACCATATTTATCGCGGCAAGCTCGGACTCCGACTGTATAAAGGTGGCATTCACCTCGGGCATTCTTTTGCCATATAGGCGGTAAGTTCATTCTGCGGGGTAATGGGGTATCCTGCGTAAAACCTGCATCCCGCCTGTATGGCGGCCTCGCCGATTATCTCATTTCCGCACATCAAAATTTTATTCATCTGCGTCAATCTGTTTTTTTAATCTGTGTAATCTGTGTTTATTATTTATACACTTCAATGGCGCAGTCCGGGCAGATAAGGGCGCAAAAACAGCACCCTGTACAGGCCTCCCCGCTAAAAACCGCCGGATACACTCCTCGCACGTTAAGCTTCTTGTCCACGCTTATGAGTTTCTTCGGGCAAAACACAACGCAAAGCTCGCAACCCTTGCATTTATTCTGGTCTATCTTTATATGTGGCATCGTGAAAATTCTCTCTTTATATTATCGGCCATCGCCTGCGCGTTAAGGCCGTATTTTTCCAAAAGTTCGCTTCTTGTTGCGTGTTCGATAAATTTCCCCGGCAGGCCTATGCGCTTAATCTTCGCTGGAATATTTTCTTTTTCAAAAAATTCCATAACCGCGCTGCCGAAGCCTCCCTCCAGCACGCCTTCTTCAATAGTAAAAAATAATTTCACGCTTTTGGAAAGTTCTAAAAGCACTGCACCGTCAAGCGGCTTGATAAATCTCGTATTTATCACATGCGCCTCTATGCCGGCACGCGATAAAATCACCGCCGCTTCATAGGCGGGCCAGGCCATCGAGCCGCAGGCAATTATTGCAATGTCTTTGCCCTGTTTTAGAATTTCCGCGGTTCCGAGTTGCATTTTATCGTGATTATGAGAAACCTTCTGGTTGCAGAGAGGGCAGATATACGCGCCGGCGGGTTTAGAGGCCCTGCCGCGCGGGTATCTTATCGCAACGGGGCCATTGTGGCTTAGCGCGAAATCCAGCATCTTTTTTAATTCAACGTCGTCCTTCGGCGCCATTAACACCAAATTCGGCATGTGCCGTAAATATGCGATGTCAAAAATCCCGTGATGAGTAGGCCCGTCTTCGCCGACAACGCCGGCCCTATCAAGCGCAAAAACAACATTCAGCTTCTGCAGGCATACGTCGTGCAGTATCTGATCGTACGAGCGCTGCATAAATGTTGAATAAACCGCGACAACGCTTTTATAGCCTTCTTTTGCCATGCCGGCGGCAAACGTTACCGCATGCTGCTCTGCCATGCCGACATTAAAACATCTTTTGGGAAACTCCGCCGCGAATTTATCAAGGCCTGTGCCTTCGGGCATTGCGGCGGTTATCGCAATAATTTTTTCATCGTTTTTCGCTAAATCTACCAGCGCCTCGCTGAATACCTGCGTGTAGGTTTTTTCTCCGGCAGGCGGGACTTCTCCTGTTTCTATTTCAAAAGGCGCGGTGCCGTGAAATTTATCAGGCTTGCGCTCCGCGGGAACGTAGCCTTTCCCCTTTTTCGTTACAACATGCAAAAGCCGCGGTTCCTTTATATTCGCAATGCTGCGCAGGGTTATAACCAGGGTCTTTAAATCATGCCCGTTGACCGGGCCGAAATAGCGCAGGCCCAGCTCCTCAAATACCATGCCCGGTACAATAAGGCTTTTAAGGCCCTCCTCAAATTTACGCGCCGCCGAGTACACCCAAAATGGCAATTTTTTTATAAATATCCTGAGGTCTTTGTGTATTTTATTATATACCGGGTTGGTGATTATTCTGTTTAAGTACTTGCTGAAGCCGCCTACCGTCTTATCGATTGAAAACTCGTTGTCGTTGACTATTACAAGTATATCTTTTTCCATGTGGCCGGTATGGTTAAGCGCTTCGAATGCCATGCCGCCCTGCATAGCGCCGTCTCCTATTACAGCCGCAACCTTAAAATTTTTCCCAGCCAAATCCCTCGCAGCCGCGACGCCCAGCGCAAGCGAAACGGATGTTGAGCCGTGCCCACAGGTAAAGGCATCGTAGGCGCTTTCAAACCTATTGGGAAAACCACTTATGCCGCCAAGCTGCCTGAGTGTCCTGAAATTATCTCTTCTCCCTGTCAGAATTTTATGCGCGTATGCCTGATGGCCGACATCCCAGACTATCACGTCTTTTGGCGCATCAAAAACATAATGCAGCGCTATCGCAAGTTCTACCGCGCCCAGGCTCGCAGCCAAATGCCCGCCGGTGCGCGATACCGTGGCAATTATTTCCTCGCGGATTTCCTGCGCTAAAAGGGGTAATTCCTCTATTTTTAGCTTCTTTAAATCTGCGGGGCTATTTATTTTGTCTAAAAGTTTATACATATCATAGTTTGATTACACAGATTTTTCCGCCAAGATCTAATCTGTGTAATCTGTTTTTAATCTGTGTAATCATAATTTTATTTTTCTCTATGTAGCACATAATCCGCAATCGCCCTAAGCGGCTCTGCTCTTTTGCCGAAACGCTCAAGCTGCTTTTTTGCTTTGGAAATGAGCCTTGCTGCTTTTTCGCGCGCGCTTCTTATGCCAAACGCCCTGGCGTACCCCTCATTATCCATAATATCATCTATAACCTGAAATGCAATACCTACATATTCGCCGTATTGCGCGAGTTTTTTAAGCGTTGCCTTTGATGCGCCGGCGCACATGCCGCCTATTTTTAGCGCGGCAGTTATCAAGGCACCTGTTTTGTGCGTATGGATGTACTGCATCGTCGGCAAATTCGGCTCTCTCTCCTCATTCTGCATCGCCAAGTCAATTACCTGGCCGCCTATCATGCCGTAGGTGCCTATGGCCTCTGAAACAATACTAATAAGTTCTCCCCCTAGCCCGGGCCTTTTGCCTGTTTTCGCCAGTAATTCGAACCCGAGCGTCAGGAGCGCATCGCCTGATAAGAGTGCCAGTGTGGGGTTGTATTTTTTATGTACGGAAGGTTTGCCGCGGCGGAAATCGTCGTCGTCGCAATATGGTAAATCGTCGTGTACAAGCGAGTAGGCGTGAATACATTCCAGCGCGCAGGCAGGCAGGATAGCATCTTTTACTTTAGCGCCCGCGCATTCTGCGGCGGCAAGCGTAAGAATAGGGCGTATTCTTTTTCCGCCGGAAAAAACAGCATAGCGCATGGCCTTATGTATCGAGGGCGGATATTCATTTACCTTCGGAAGGCATTTATCCAGCGCCTCGTCGATCAGTTTCTTTCTTTTTTTAAGGTAGTATGTGATATCTTTATTCATATTCGTAAACGCAGATTGTCGCAAATTGCACACAGATGGTCGCAGATCTGCGTGTATCTGCGTTACACCTGCGTAAATCTGCGTTAAAACTATTCTTGCGCTGCGTCAAAATCTTTTAATTCAAACTTTCCTGAATTTGTTTTAACAAGGGTTTGTACTTTTTTCTTTGCCGCTTCGAGCTTTTTGGAGCAGAGCTGAGCCAGTTTTATGCCTTCCTCAAAGTTTTTAAGCGAGTCCTCCAGCGATAAATTTCCTTTTTCAAGATTATCCTTTATCTTTTCCAGTTTTTGCAGCGCTTCTTCAAATTTCATTTCCATATTTCCTCCTACTCGACGGATTCCACTTTACTGAGAACGGCTCCCTTAAATAATTTCGTATGTATCCTCTCGCCCGCTTTAAGTTCGCTTGATTTTCTTACGATTGCCGTCCCCGGCAGTTTCACCGTAATAGAATAGCCGCGCGATAAAATCGCCAGGGGGCTTAGCGCTTCCAGTTTCCCGATAAGCGTTTTGAATTTTTCCTCTTCCAATTCTAAAAAATGTATCATTGCGGTAGCCGCGTCCTTGGTCAATGTGTCCAGATATTGCTGATTGTCTTTTATGGCGGTCTCGAGGCTTGAGCCCATAGACGCAACCGCGTCTTCAAGCTGTGTTATAAGGTCTTCTTTTTTTGCTATGACAAGTTCCGCTGCCGCAGAAGGGGTCGGTGCCCGCAAATCCGCGACAAAATCCGCTATCGTGTAATCAACTTCGTGGCCGACAGCGGAAATAACCGGTATCTTCGAGCGGTAAATAGCGCGCGCGACAATTTCTTCGTTAAATGCCCACAAGTCCTCTATGCTTCCGCCGCCGCGGCCGATAATCATGACGTCTATGCGGTTGTATTCGTTAAAATCGTCTATGGCGCGGGCTATATCTTCGGCCGCGCCTTCGCCCTGGACTTTTGAGGGATATAAGAGCACTTCGACATTTGAGAATTTCTTCCTTAACACTTTAAGCATATCATGAATTGCGGCGCCGCTGGGGGACGTGACTATGCCTATACGTTCCGGCAGAAGCGGTATGGGCCTTTTTCGGGCCTGCTCGAACAGCCCTTCCTTCTGCAGGCGTTCCTTTAACTGTTGATACGCCAGTTGCAGCGCACCTATTCCCTTTGGCTCTATTTTTTCGACATATAACTGGCAGTCGCCGCGCGCGGCATAAAAACCCACTTTGCCCAAACAGAGAATCTTTAATCCGTCTTCCAGTTTAAATTTCAAATCCCTGTTTGCGCCTTTGAAAAACGCGCATCTTACGAGCGCCTGTTCGTCTTTAAGGGAAAAATAAATATGGCCGGATGTATGTTTGCTGTAGCCTGAAACCTCCCCCTCAACCCATACGGCCGCAAAACTCGTCTCAAGGATACTGCGGATATCGCGGGATAGTTCTGATACCGTGTAAACTTTACGGGTCTGAGCAGGATTGAATAGTTCTTCCATTATAGAGGTTTTCCCATTTTTCTTTAACGCAGATGCCCGCAGATGCAACGCATATAATCGCGGATTTTTTACCGACGTTAATCTGCGTGAATCTGCGTTTAATTTGCGTATATCTGCGTTAAAATAGTCTTACAATTTGTGCTGTATTCTCTTTACCGAAGTCGCTTTGCCTGTTTTCTTATCTATATCCACGATGGCTCCGCAGAGCATGACATTACCCTCTGCCATTTCAAAGCGTATGGGCATTTGCGTCACGTAGCGCTGGATTATCTGTTCGACTTTTCTTCCCAAAACAGAGTCATACGGGCCCGTCATTCCCAAATCCGTTATGTAGGCTGTACCCTTAGGGAGTATTTTTTCATCCGCAGTCTGAATATGGGTATGGGTGCCGAATAGAAAGCTTATGTCTCCGTCAAGATACCAGCCCAGCGCGATTTTTTCGCTTGTGGCCTCCGCATGTATGTCCACAACTATAATGGGTGTTTTCTGCCTTAACCTCTCAATGTGCTCTTTCGCCGTCCTAAACGGGCACTCCACGCTTTGCATAAAAACCCTTCCCACCAGGCATACCACGCCGATCAATTCACCGTTGCGCGATTTTAAAATGCTTGCGCCTTCGCCCGGGGCGCCGGAAGGATAATTGGCAGGCCGAAGAAGCCGTGTGTCCGTCGCTATTACCTCTTCTATTTCTTTTTTCTTCCAGACATGGTCGCCTGTAGTAAGCGCGTCTATGCCGTAGCCGAAAAGTTCTTCCGCGATTTTAGGGGTTACCCCCGAGCCGCCGGCCGCGTTTTCGCCGTTTGCAACGACGAAATCTATTTTTTCCTCGCCGACGATTTTTGGG
This sequence comes from Candidatus Omnitrophota bacterium, assembly GCA_043812735.1. Classification (GTDB taxonomy): domain Bacteria; phylum Omnitrophota; class Gorgyraeia; order JBDRLY01; family JBDRLY01; genus JBDRLY01. The sequence goes on from JBDRLY010000041.1 coordinate 7,583, forward strand.
AGAAGTTCCTTTATCGCTTCCCTGCCGGGTGAGCCTACAATATCCCCTATTGCTAATATCTTCATTGGCAAATTAAAAATTAAAAATAAAAAACCAAAAACACATATTAAAAACAAAAAGCGCAGGTTTCCGTGCCAGCAAAAGAAAAATTTTTACGTTTTTGGTTTGTGTTTTTAACTTTTGGTTTTTCATCTTTGGTTTCTGGTTATTTGGCATATTCCACTGCTCTTGTTTCGCGGATAACAATTACTTTTATCTGCCCCGGGTATTCAAGTGTTTCCTCTATTTTTTTCGTTATCTCGCGGGCAAGCGCTATTGCCGCCTCATCCGTTATTTTATCCGGCTGGACGATAACCCTTATTTCGCGCCCCGCCTGGATTGCGTAGGATTTATCAACTCCCTTAAATGACTCCGCAATGGCCTCGAGTTTTTCAAGGCGCTTTATGTAAGACTCCAGCGTATCCCTGCGCGCGCCGGGCCTTGATGCAGAAACAGCATCCGCCGCATTCGTCAAAACGGCATAGGTGCTTTTCATTTCAACATCCTCGTTGTGGGCCTCAATTGCATGAAGGACTACCTGCGACTCGCCGTATTTTTTCGCTATTTCCGCGCCGATCAAAGCGTGCGGGCCTTCAACCTCATGCGTCAGCGCTTTTCCTATATCATGAATAAGTCCCGCACGCCGCGCAATTGCCACATCAAGCTTCAATTCGCCCGCCATGACGCTCATCAGATACGATACTTCTTTTGAGTGCTGAAGTACGTTCTGCCCGAAACTTGTCCTGTATTTGAGCCTTCCCAATAGCTTGATCAGTTCCGGATGCAGGCCGTGTACTCCCGCTTCCATTGCGGCACGTTCGCCCTCTTCCTTAATAGATGTCTCTATATCCTTTTTTGCCTTCTCGACTATTTCTTCTATTCTTCCGGGATGTATTCTTCCGTCCTGGATAAGACGCTCCAGCGAAACCTTTGCTATTTCGCGGCGCACACCGTCAAAACTTGAAAGCGTAACGGCACCCGGCGTATCATCGATTATGACATCAACGCCCGTAGCAACTTCGAGCGCGCGGATATTGCGCCCCTCGCGGCCTATGATTCTTCCTTTCATCTCGTCGCTCGGCAAATTTACGACAGACACGGTCGATTCAACCGTATGCTCGGCCGCGCAGCGTTGAATCGCCTGCGTGATTATTTCGCACGCTTTCTTATCCGCTTCTTCCTTAGCGCGGTCTTCCATGCGCTTTGTCATCACGGCGATTTCCTGCTCTGCGTCTTGTCTTACCTTTTCCATCAAAAGTTTTTTTGCTTCATCCGCCGAAAGCCCGGAAATCCTTTGGAGCCTTTGTTTTTCCTCGGAGAGGACTGCCTCCAATTCCTGCGCGCGTGTATCCAGCGCCGCTTCTTTCGTTGTAATTGCTTTTTCCTTTACGGTTACGTCTTTCTCTTTCTTGTCGATCAAGTCGGCTTTTCTTTCCAGGGTTTCTTCGCGCTGCATGAGCCGTTTTTCTATGTTGGCCAGCTCTACCCGCCTATCTTTCGTTTCCTTTTCGAAATCGGTGCGCAATTTGAGCATTGTATCTTTTGCTTCCAAAACCGTTTCCTTGCGCTTATTTTCTGCTTCTCTCTGCGCGTCCTCAAGCAAGATCTTTGCTTTCGTCTCTGCGCTCCTTATGGCTTTCTCGGCAAGCGACTTCCTGGCCAAAAAACCGCCAATAAAAGCGGCCGTTCCGAAAATTAAAGCGCCTATAATCAGGCTTATACTTGAAATGTTCATGGCTGTTCTCCCTTCTTAAAAAATACTGCTCTATTATGCGCTGATGAGTTTATCTACCGGGACATCGTGGGAGAGAGAAGGCAGGTATTTTACGAGTTGGAACTTATACGCAAATCCAACCTTGGGGATATTCGTCGGCAATGCCTCAAGAAATCTGTCATAGTATCCGGCGCCGCGGCCAAGCCTGTTGAGTTTTTTATCGAACGCAACGCCTGGAATAACTGCGACGTCAATTTTTTCCACCGGAATTTTTTTCGCCTTATCCTGCCTGGGCTGCCTGACGCTGTGTACCCCAAGTGCCAGCTCGTTCAAACTTTTAATTTTGCAGCAAATAAGCTTTTTCTCTCCAATTAATGTCAGCGGTAATGCAACTATTTTCCCGTCTTTAAGCGCCGCTTTGATTATTTCGTCCGTCTGGACCTCTTCGGGCCTTGACGCATAACATAGAATGACGCGGGCGCTTTTGTATTCTTTTGAGCGTAAAAACTTCTGTTCTATACGTCGGCTTTTCTTTCTCCTTTCCGATTGCGCCTGAGACTCAAGCGCGCGTAGTATTCTTTCACGTATCGTGTGTTTCGTCTTCATGTTTCATGTCCACTGTTTCGGGCGGAGGCGTTTTGCCCTGGCGCTTGTAGTAATCGAGTATAGCAGTTTTCAGCGCCTGCTCCGCCAGAACCGAGCAGTGCATTTTAATAGGCGGCAAACCGCCGAGCGCTTCCGCGACTGCGCGGTTTGAGATTTTAAGCGCCTGTTCTATTGATTTGCCCTTGACTAATTCCGTAACCATGCTTGATGTGGCAAC
>JBDRLY010000042.1:0-4802 GCA_043812735.1 Candidatus Omnitrophota bacterium
CAAACCATCCCCCTGATGTTAACTTTGGCGAACCGGGCGAGATCTCGCCACAGGAAGCCGTCCTGAAAGCACTTGGCGGACAACCGCTCCGGCACCTCTCCGTACCTGCGTTTTTAACAAAATAACATAAATAAAAATTAAAATCAAGGAATGAAGATGGGACTCAAACCGGCAGGAATATATAACGGAAGCCAGGCTTAAATAGCGCGGCCGATCAACTCAACGTTATCACGCGAGACGCCCGTTTTCTTCGCGGCTTGCGTATCGATTAGTTTTTTTTGCGCGAGATTTATCTTTGCCGCTTCCCGTTCCTGTTGCCAAAGATTTGCGATTAGCTTCATCCACGGCAAAGATTGCTTAACCCCCTGAGGTACGGTAACCTGTAAATTGATATTGCAGGACAAGGCTTCAGCAATAAGCTCCCGCGCCTCATTTTCAATATCGCGTTTGAGCGGGTCTTTAATCAGCGGTTCAAAATGCAGTGATTTAAAATTTCCGCCGACGGATACCCCAAACGCACCTTTACAAACGATACTCATCTCCTCTTCTTCCTTATACAAAGCTTCTATCTTTTTATCAAAATCTTTTATTTTTCCTTTAAGCAGCGCAAGTTCAGCCGGGCTATACGCTAGTTCAGTTACGCTTTCCGGGTAGTCGATTTCATCCGGCAGAAAATTGTTTATTGCTTTCAACAGTTGCAACGGCGGCAAATCCCGAGCTTTAATACTTTCTACGCCGCTTGCCAATTGTTCGTAAAGCGCGTCCACATCGTCAAAAGCCTGCGTAAGCCTGCTTTGCTTAAGCACGCGCGCATTATTTTTAATAATATACTTTATTTTCTCAAGTAGCGGGCTAAGCCAGCCTTCGACCACATCATATTCTTCGGCACTAACCGCAGATTCAATATCTATATCGGCGTTATAACGCATTATTGCCTCAATAACCTCCCGGCCCTCTTTAAGAAACAGCTTGTCCAATTCCTGGTTCGGAAATTTAACGCCTTTAAAATACACAGTCTCAGCTTCCCCGGTAATTATAAAACGCACCATCCCATTACAGATAAGCGAGTTTTCTTCAATTGCCGCGGCAATCCTATCCTGCATTTGATTCCATTTTTGCTCAAGCTGCTTTTGTGCCTGCACTACTTTTTCATCCGCACGGATATCAGCACAAGGGCGCGAAAACGTCTGCGTCTTGCGCCACTGCTCTAGGGCCAGGACAATGTCCGCTTTTGAAACCGAGACAGAACCGGACATGATATCCTCCCACTCTTCGTCCAGCTTATTAGATGCTGTATTTATACTCTCAATAAACTGCTTTACCTTGGCTTCATGCACATTTTTTATATCTGTGGCCATAAGAAGAAATGCCCTGTCAAATTTATTAGTCCATGCCTTGTGCTTTATCTTGCCTCTTTCCCGGCTGCCCAGGTCCGCGTAACGGCCCATTAAGAACCTATAATCTCTTTGAAAACCCGCCAGTTTTATGTGCGCTTCCCCGCGCGCTAAAGAAATAATATCTATGCTTTTTAACTGCTGCTCCAAGGCGATACATTCCATCTCAAAACTCTTAAGGCGTAAAAAATATTCGCTTAATCCTTGATGCAATTCGTCTATTTCTTTAAACATGGAAGTTACAACCGGAGAAACTTTATTGTCCCGTAATGCGCTAAGTAAACTCAACCCCGCTTCTGTTTCCATTTGAGCAAAGACCTGCGCGATATTGCGTACGCAAAGCGCCTGTTTTAAAAAATCGGGGCGGCAAGCGAGCGCCTGTAAATACACAAATATTTCCTTGTCTTCGGAAACGGTAAACTCCTGCGTTAGGGCGGTCAAAGCGTTATGAAATTTTTTAAGCGGGGGGGCATCCGGCTTTAACTTAGCCGTTTTCTTTGGCTGCTTCTTCCCCTTCTTTTTTACCGGCGCCTGCAGCGTTTCCAGTTTTTGTACAGTATCCTCTACCGCTGCGATTAGACTGGTATCGCTTGTTTTTTCGGGTTTTACTATTTTTACCGGCCGTTTTAATCCTAGCTTCTCCGGGCCAGAAACAGCCTGCGCATCCTTATCTTTTACTCCGTCAATCTCAATTTCCAAGGCGCGGGTTAAAGGTTCGAGTTCACTAATTGCAGCTTTTTTTGTATCCGCACAAATCTGTCCGGTAACAACCTCTTTCAGAAAAACGATTATGTATTCCGGAAAGTTTTCTTTTCTATCCGCTATATAACTGATAACCCTTCTGCGGTGCATTCCAGCAGTTAGAAGCTGCACGAGAAAATCTTTTCCGGTTTCAGGGTAAGCAGCCAGTTGTGGCAGGATCGCCGATTCAAAACTAATACTTTTTGTAAATTTGTCCGGATAACGGTTTAACGATTGCAGGATATTATATCTGGCCTTTTCATAATCTTTTTCCATAACATAAGCAGCGGCAAGCACCAAATATGTAAGATTTCCAAACTGCCGCAGAAATTCTTTGGAAGCGTTTTTCGCAAGCACTGCTTTTTCAAAACGGGCAATCAGCGGCTGGATTAGCGTTGAGTTATGGTACAATTCCCTCTGCAGGATTTCCTCTTCTTTAGTATCTGCTCCTCCTGCGGATATTGCCTTAACTAATCCATCGTAACTCCCGGATTTAAATTTTTCCAAAAATTCTTTGAAATATTCTTCCGCAAGATATTCGGAAAGCGGAAAATCGCTGTTTGTAATCCTGCCCGTCTGAATCAGCTCTCGCAACAGAAGAAATGAATCCCATAAAAAGCTATAGCTGAGTTTTCCCGCGCTGAAATTATTGAAAGGATTCCTGCTGACAAAATTATGCACTTCTTTTAGCGGCTGCACGCTTTGTTTTAGCTCGTCGCGCGCTTCGTTTATCCTGCCTTCAGCTAGAAAGCGTTCTGAAAGCTTGTTGCTGATATCGGCCACGCAGAACATCGCGTCCAATCCGGCTTCCTGTTTTTTAAGGGCGCCGGATAACAGCTCATAATAATCGCGGGCAACCTGTCTTGTCTTCGCGTATAATTTTTTTGCCGCCTCTTTTGTTATTTCTACGTCTTCTTTATCTGCGACTCTCGCAAACTCATCACTGTATGCCCAGAGCAGCCGGTAGAAGTCGAGATGGAATCCCTGAATGCCCGCTAAATACTGCGGATTAGAGAGAAACTGGACAAGAAGTTTCTCGGCGTTTTCATAATCGGTGAGTTTAGCGCTAAGATTTTTTGCCTCTCCGTATAAGTCGCCGCGATAATATAACGTGCTGAAATAATTGTAATACATCTCATCTGTCTGGATTTTCGCCTCTTTTGTCGGCGGCAATGTGTCTTTTAACTCCTCGGCCTTTATATAATAATTTATTGCCTGTTCGGCAACGTCAATTTTCTCATCCAGCGATTTCTGCGTTACGCTTAATTTGCTGTTTATAATCCCGGCCAGAGCGAAAGACTGAAAATCCGGCTGAACACCGGAAAGCGCAAGCGCTCGGGAGATATTCTCCCGCGCCCGTTCAAAATGGGCTGCGGTTTCCTTCTGTTTTTTCTCGCTCGATTGCTGGGAAAAACCCAGTTGATAATGCGTATCCGCCCGAACAAATAAGATATGAAACAATATTTCGTTTAATTGGGGCGGAATTTCTCTTTTTAGCGCTTCAATATCGATATTATCTAAAAGTTTAAGCGCTTTTTCCCATGAAGCCAGCGCTTGAGGAAAAAGCTGCTGTACATCTTTGTCTTTTAAGGCGTGGACGTTCATCTGAGGCACAGCTTCCAAAAACGCTTTATACCCCTGCGCATCTTCGCAAAGCAAAAACGCCTCTTCAAAAATATCTAATATCCCGACAATCGCGGAATTACTTTGTAATGCGGGATTCTTTGCTATAAGCAATCTTATGGCTTGCGGCGGGGTAAAAATTTCTTTTTCTTTTTCCAAATGACTGGTTAGCTGCACATAGACGTCCTGAAATATTCCGCTTTGGATGTGGATAGCCGGAGATAACAGGTCCCGGTTTTTGACCGGGCAATCCATGGCCCAGCAGATATTGGACAAACCTATCGCCCAGATTAGAAAAGCAGCGATAGAATTTTTAATGTATTTTTTTTCCGCCTTTTTCAGAATAACCACCTCTTTTTTTTAATTCGTTTATTAAATCGCCCGCCCTAAAAACCGTTCCGGGACAATCTCCGGCCGCTGCGACACAAGCGAATCCAAAGGATCTATTCCAAAAATCAACCGGCTATTATGCGCCGGTACCTTTAAATTCCATGCCGCTTCCGTGGTGTCCAAGTTCGGAAGGAAATAGTCGTCACCCATTTTTTTCCTTTTTGCCTGGATATTACCGTTTTTTTCAACCGCTTCTTTTATGTAATCATCCTCTGCGGAAAATAATTCTTTGAATAAAGCAATTATTTTAACTCTGTTCGCCTGTGAAGGCGGCCTATCGCCCCGTTCCCAATCTCCCACGGTCCGGACACCAACATCCAACATTTTCGCCAAATCCGCCTTGCCCAGGCCAGCGGACATTCCGAAATAACGAATAACCTTAAATGAGTTATATTCATAGATGGTCTCTAAAAACGCTTCCAGGCTCTTTCCGTAAAAAAGCAAACACCCATCCAGATTTTTACCGGTCACGCTCTTATGCGCGGAAAGATACGCCATAAATTGATCTTCTGTATTCGGCGCCGGATATTTAAGCTGCTCCCATAAATATACTGTTTTTGGGTCAACTTCCAGCCCTTCGCGTTTTAACAGTTCCGCCATTTCCCGGCCCACAAGCCCTAAAGATAAACGGATCGTTTTGAGACGGTGGCCGAA
>JBDRLY010000043.1:0-5878 GCA_043812735.1 Candidatus Omnitrophota bacterium
TTCTTTATATTCAATGTAGTTTCATTAAGAAGGAGTAGGGTGTAAATGTGTATTATAAAAATGGTGAATAAAAGAGAAGGTGCGGGGTGAAAGTAATAAAATATACAAGCAAGGAATTAAATAAGATACTAAACCGGAACTTTGCAAAGCGCCGGCGCATTGAAGAGCGCATAAAAAAAATAATAGACGACGTGCGCCTGGAAGGCGATGACGCTGTTATACGTTACACGCGCAAATTTGACAGGGTAAAGCTCACGCCGCGGCAGCTGCGCGTGAGCGAGGCAGAGGCAACAGGCGCCTACCAGAATATCGACAAAGAATTCATCTCCTCGCTAAAGGCTATAATTGAAAACGTCAGCAAGTTTTACCGCAAGAAAATGCCCAAGTCATGGAAGATGAAAGGCGACGAGGGCGTTATTCTCGGTGAGAATTATACATCGCTTAATAAGGTAGGTATTTATATTCCTTCCGCGCAAGCGCCGCTTATCTCCTCGGTATATATGACTGTTGTGCCGGCAAAAGTCGCGGGAGTAAAAGAAATATATGTCGTGACGCCGCCGAATAAATTCGGCAGCATTGACCCGCATATCCTGGTTGTGGCAAATTTGCTTAAAGTTGACGCGGTCTATAAGGTGGGCGGCGCCCAGGCGATTGCCGCTTTGGCATTCGGCACAAAAACTATACCCAAAGTCGATAAAATAGTAGGGCCCGGCAATATTTACGTTACAGAGGCTAAGCGCCAGGTCTTCGGATATGTGGATTTGGATATGATGGCAGGCCCAAGCGAAATTGTGATAATCGCGAATCAGCACTCCAATCTGGCGTATGTATTATCGGATTTGGCGGCGCAGAAGGAGCATACGGGCGGGCTTGGAATTGTAATTACGCCGTCGAAAGCACTGGCGCGCCAGCTAAGGCGGGAGCCTGACGGCGGCTATGTAATACTGGTAAAGAACCTTGACCATGCGGCAGAGCTTGCGAATGAGATTGCTCCCGAGCATCTGGAGATAATGGTAAAAAGCCCCAACAGGATATTAAAGAAAATTAAAAATGCAGGCGCTGTTTTTATAGGGCCGTATTCGCCCGCTGTTGTGGGTGATTATGCGGCAGGGCCGAGCCATGTATTGCCGACAGGCGGCACGGCAAGATTTTTCTCAGGATTGTCCTTGAGCGATTTTGTGCGCTCAACCCATGTTATTTCCTATACGAAAAAAGCGCTTGAAAAGGCAAAGCCGCTGGTTGAAAAAATGGCAGGGCTGGAAGGCCTGCCTAAACACGTAGAATCAATACGGGTAAGGTTTAAGGAGTGAAGAAAAGAATTTCTGAAGTGCGTCGCAAGACGAAAGAAACGGATATCAGCATAAAATTAAACTTGGACGGTACCGGCAAGTCCGGCATCGCGACAGGCATACCTTTTTTGAATCACATGCTAGAATTATTCGCGAAGCATGGCCTCTTTGACCTTATTGTTAAGGCGAAGGGTGATCTGGAAGTGGACAGGCACCACACAAACGAGGACATAGCCCTTTTACTTGGCGAGGCATTCAAGAAAGCGCTGGGCGATAAAAAAGGGATAGAAAGGTTCGGGTCTATTGCTGTGCCTATGGATGAGGTGCTTGCAAAAGTAGAAGTAGCGCTTGATATAAGCGGCAGGCCGAAATTGGTTTTCAACCGCATGCATGGAGAAAGTAGCTCGGCTGGAGTCGATTATAATATATCAGATGTAGAGCATTTTTTAGAGTCATTTGTAAATGCTTCTGGTATTACTTTACATGTTGAAACAAAAGGTGGGAGAGATTTTCATCATACAGCTGAAGCGGTTTTCAAAGCGCTGGGTGTTGTGCTTCGCATGGCAGTTAAAATTAACCCGAGAATAAAGGGAGTTCCTTCAACAAAAGGTCGATTATGATTGTAATCCTCGACTATGGGATGGGTAATCTCAGGTCGGTTGAGAAGGGCTTCGAGCAAGTAGGCTTCGAAGCCCTTATAAGTTCTAAGCCGGCCGATTTAGAAAAGGCAGATGCTATCGTTCTGCCCGGTGTAGGCGCCTTTGCAGATGCTATGGAGGAATTACGCAGTAGGAAATTAATCGAGCCGATAAAAGACAATATAAAGCATGGCAAGCCGTTTCTGGGCCTGTGCCTGGGTATGCAGCTTTTGTTTACGAAAAGCTATGAGGGTTCCCAGACGCCGGGGCTGGGTATTTTGGAGGGAGAAGTAAAAAAATTCAAAGGCGATTTAAAAATTCCGCATATGGGATGGAACCAAATAGAAATCAAAAATGAATGCCGGATATTAAAAGATATACCGGAGGATTCGTATTTTTATTTTGTACATTCGTATTATGCAGAACCAAAGGATAAATCGGTTGTCGCCGCATGGACTGATTACGGGGGAGAATTTGCGTCGGTAGTTTGCAGGGACAATATCTTTGCAACACAGTTTCACCCTGAGAAAAGCCAGGAGCTCGGCTTAAAGATACTGAAAAACTTCGGTGAACTATGTTGATAATACCGGCTATAGACATAAAAGACGGAAAAGTTGTGCGGCTTTTGCGCGGTGAATTCGATAAGGTAAAGGTCTATTCCGATAAACCGGCTCTAATAGCGAGGCGCTGGGAGAAACAGGGCGCAAAACGCTTGCATGTGGTGGATTTAGACGGCGCAAAAACGGGGAAGCTAAAAAACCTTTTAATAATAAAACAGGTTATAAAATCTGTTGATATACCCGTAGAAGTAGGCGGCGGAGTGCGCACGCTAAAAGATGCCCAGGCGCTTCTTAAGGCGGGGGCCGGGAAGATAATAGTAGGTACAAAGGCGGCGCTTGAGCCCGAACTTTTAGGCGCGCTTGTGCGCAAATACGGGGATAAAATTATCGTAAGCATAGACGCAAAAGACGGTTTTGTCGCTGTGCGCGGCTGGGTAAAAGCCACGGATTTAAAAGCGGTACATTTCGCGCAGCGCCTTGAAAGTTTGGGGCTTCGCGAAATAGTTTATACCGATATATCGCGTGACGGTACAATGAAGGGGCCGAATTTGCCGGCAATTAAAACTATGCTGGAGGAAACCGAGGAATTGGCTGTTATTGCTTCGGGCGGCGTATCGTGCCTCGCCGATATAAAAGCGCTCAAAGCGTTCAAGCCGCGGAGGCTTTCCGGAGTTATCATCGGCAAAGCGCTCTACGAAGGCAAAGTCAAACTTAGTGCAGCACTAAAGGTTGTATAAGGTTTATACAAATTTACAAGTAAATTAAAGATAAATAGAATTATGCTAGCGAAACGAATTATTCCATGCCTTGATGTAAACGAAGGCCGCGTCGTAAAAGGCGTAAAGTTTGTTAACTTGCGCGACGCAGGCGACCCGGCCCTTGTGGCGGCGCTTTACGATAAGGAAGGCGCGGATGAATTGGTGTTTTTGGATATAACCGCAAGCCATGAAAAACGCAAAATCATGCTGGATGTCGTGAAAAGAACTTCCGAGTGCGTATTCATACCCCTTACCGTAGGGGGAGGCATACGCGATATCGGAGACATAAGGGAACTGCTGGCGGCCGGCTGCGATAAAGTTTCGATAAATACCGCGGCGCTGTTGCGGCCGGATTTTATAAATGAAGCGTCAAAACGATTCGGAAGCCAGTGTATTGTAGTTGCAATTGACGCTAAACGCATACCGCATACCGCAAACCGAACGCCGGAGACATGGAAGGTTTATATAAACGGAGGCAGGACTCCAACAGGTAAAGATGCCGTTGCCTGGGCGAAGGAAGCACAGGAGCGCGGCGCAGGCGAAATATTACTAACCTCTATGGATTTTGACGGTACCAAAGACGGCTATGACCTGCAACTGACGCGTAAAATATCCGACGCGGTCAAAATTCCCGTCATCGCATCCGGCGGCGCGGGAAACTTAGAACACCTTTATCAGGCGCTAACCGAGGGCGGGGCAGATGCCGCTTTGGCAGCGTCGATATTCCACTATAAGGAATACTCTATTAAGGAAGCGAAAGAATATTTAAAAAAGAAAGGCGTGGCGGTGAGGCTATGAACCTGAAATTTAATAAAGACGGATTAATTCCGGCAATAATCCAGGATTATAAAACAAACGAAGTCCTGATGATGGCCTACATGAACAAAAAGGCGTTTGAGAAAACGATAAAAGACAAAAAAACGTGTTTTTATTCCCGCTCAAGGAAGAAACTCTGGGTTAAGGGGGAGAGTTCCGGGCATCTTCAGTTTGTAAAAGAAATACGTTTTGACTGTGACAAGGACTGCCTACTGATAAAAGTACGCCAGGCGGGCGGAGCCTGCCATACGGGCTACCGCTCCTGCTTTTACAGAAAGCTTGCGAAAGGGAAAGTAAAAACTTCAGGAAAAAAAATATTTGACCCGAAACGTGTATACGCCAAATAAAACAGAATTTCAAAAATTAGCCAAGCGTTACAACCTTATACCGGTTTACAGGGAGATACTTGCCGACACTACCACGCCGGTAGCGGCGCTCTCCGCCATTGATAAGGGTAAATATTGTTTTCTGTTCGAATCGGTTGAGGGCCCGCAGAAAATTGCGCGCTACAGTTTTTTGGGGGCAAACCCCGGGATGGTTTTTAAAAGCAAAAGCGATAATATAGAGATTTACTCCGGCAATAAACTCCGGTGTTTTAAGACAAGGCATGACCCTGTTTATGAGATTGAAAAAATAATGAGCCAGTATAAACTGGCGCATGTCGAAGGCCTGCCAAGGTTTTTCGGGGGGCTGGTAGGATATATGGGCTATGACACGGTAAGGTTTTTTGAAAAAATACCGGATAAAAATCCGGATGACCTGCGGCTTATGGATTCGATATTTATGCTTACGGATACGATTTTGATATTTGACCATATGGAAAACAAAATCAAAATCGTATCAAATGCGCATATAAAAAGACCAAAGACCAAAAATCAAAGACTAAAAATATACAAGGCCTATGATGAAGCGGTGAGAAAGATTGATAAAATTGCAGAAATGCTGGAAAAACCGGCAAAGCAAAAATCGCAGGTCTCGGGTTGCAGGTCTAGGGTCAAAATAAAATCAAATTTTACAAAAAAAGGATTTGCCGAAATTGTAGAGAAGGCGAAACGCTATATTCGCGCGGGAGACATAATTCAGACCGTATTATCGCAGCGTTTTTATACCAGGACCGCCGCTAAAGCGCTTAATATATACCGCGCCGTACGTTCGCTTAACCCGTCGCCGTATATGTATTATCTTAAGTTAGATGATTTTGCCATTATCGGCTCATCCCCGGAACTTTTAGTCCGCTGCGAAAAGGGTATTGTCGAAACCAGGCCCATAGCCGGAACGCGGCGCCGGGGCGCAGATGATGCCGAGGACGCAAAGCTTGAGCGTGAACTAATAAACAGCCCCAAAGAAAGGGCCGAGCATATTATGCTTGTAGATTTAGGAAGGAACGATTTAGGAAGAGTCTGCGAAGAAGGCAGCGTCAAGGTCCTTGAGAAAATGATTGTAGAAAAATATTCCCACGTTATGCATATTGTTTCAAGCGTTGTCGGAAAATTAAAACGAAACTGCGACAGCTATGATGTTATACGCAGCTGTTTTCCTGCAGGAACAGTAAGCGGTGCGCCTAAGGTAAGGGCAATGGAGAGAATAGACGAACTGGAAAACACGCGGCGAGGCCCGTATGCCGGGTGCGTGGGGTATTTCAGTTTCTCGGGAAATTTAGATACCTGTATAACGATACGCACTATCGTATTAAAAAATAAATACGCCTATGTGCAGGCAGGGGCGGGCATTGTTGCGGATTCCAGGCCAGAAGCCGAATACCGCGAGTGTGTCAATAAGGCAAAAGCGCTGTTTAAGGCAATAGAACTGGCGCAGGG
>JBDRLY010000044.1:0-2222 GCA_043812735.1 Candidatus Omnitrophota bacterium
GGACGATATTGAAAGTTTTCTGAATAATTTGAAAGATTACGGAGACAATGCCATTCGCTATTTTCGCATGACCCGGTATTTATATATCCGTGGCGGCGGTTTTTATGTGGATTTAGAACCCAGGAGAAGAGTTGAGATCGAAAACCTGCTGCGCTTTGACAGTGGAAAGTCTTTGCGGTTTAAATCGCGCGAAAAATATTTAGCCTATATCGCAGACATAACCGAGCCGAAGCTGCCCTGGGAAACCAAAGAAAAATACATTGAGATAGTTCAAGATGTATTTAAAGAAATCCGGAGCTATGAGAAAAAACTAAAAGTTAAAGAGCAGCCGGAAGAGAATTATAAAAGCTTCCCAGAAGGTGACCTTAAAAGATATATAGAAAAAACAAGGCAGTATCGCAGAGAGTTGCAGGAAAAAGATAATCATTTTGCGTCGCAAGGTGTTGAGGCTGTTGAGAGGTATATCGGGGCTTTAAAAAATATTCACAAGGAGGAGGATAAGCCGATAGCCTTGGAAAAATATGTGGCACTCTCTTTGCACGCTTTAAACGATGCCCTAAAAATCCAGCCGAATTGTCCAGTGGGTGATGATAATGAGCCCACATTTACCGCACCAGCGGGCAAGCCAGATATTGAATGCTTCTATGAAACTTTTAACGCCATTTGCGAAGTTACAATGCTAACTGGCCGGGATCAATGGTACAACGAAGGCCAGCCGGTTATGAGGCATCTGAGAGATTTTGAAGTGAAAAATAGCGGCAAGACCGCATACTGCGTTTTTGTGGCGCCGTCACTGCATAGAGATACTTTAAATACTTTTTGGAATTCCATTAAGTACGAGTATGAGGGCACGAAGCAGAAAATCGTTCCCCTTTCGCTTGGGTGTTTTGTCGAACTTTTAAAAACGCTAACCATTATGAAGCAGAAAGGCAGATTCCTTGCACATTCCGAGTTGGTCAAACTGTATGAGGAGATACTCTTGTCTGCTTACAAGGCAAAAAATGTTAATGAGTGGATGCCTAAGGTGCCGGTGATAATTGCCGGCTGGCAAAAAAATCTGACTACTTGAGATTATGAAAACAGATATTATTTATCAGGGTGATTGCGTGAAAACGTTGGACAATAAAATTGATCCAGAGACAGTTTCTTTGGTTTTTGCTGACCCTCCATATAATCTTTCAGGCAAAGGCCTGAAATGGAAAGGGAATAAAACTGGCGGCGATTGGTACATGGTTGATGAGAAATGGGACAAAATGCCGGAGAAAGCGTATTTTGAATTTACAAAAAATTGGATTAAAGGTTGCCACCGTGTTTTAAAAGAAAGCGGTTCGATTTATATATCCTGCACCTATCATAATATCGGTGAAATACTGGTAGTGTTAAAAGGTTTAGGGTTTAAGATAAACAACGTGATAACCTGGCAGAAAACAAATGCAATGCCGAATATGACGAGGCGGGTTTTTACACATTCGACAGAGTTCGTCATCTGGGCGGTGAAAGGCAAGCGGTGGATATTCAATTATGAAGATTTAAAAAAAGTTAATCCCGATAAACAAAAAGACGGTTCATTAAAGCAAATGCGGGATGTTTGGCAGTTTCCCCTTGTGCAGGGTAAAGAAAGGCTGAGGGGTAAAAATAACCGCGCCTTACATCCCACCCAGAAGCCAGAAGAAATGCTAAAGAGGATTATCCTTGCTTCATCCAATAAAGACGATATTGTGCTTGATCCATTTTTAGGAAGTGGCACAACGGCGGCTGTCGCAAAACAACTTGGCCGGAAATGGATTGGGATCGAAAGAAATAAAATATATATTGAAGCTGCCCAAAAGAGGCTTTGCGTATAGGTCACTGCGCATGTTCAACTTATGTATGCATATTCTGGCCCAAATCGGCCGGGATTCTGAAGCAAATCGGCCACCATTCTAATCCAAATCGGCCACCGTTCTGAGGCAAATCGGCCACCCCCTTTTTAGGGGATTCAGCCGACCAACTTGTAGCGGCGCCGGGTAACTATGTTTGATGGAGTCTTCATCAGTATGGAGGCATCATATCAAACGTTAGATTACCTATGCGCAAAATCCGTGAAGTATTACAGCAGCACCATAATTGCAATCGCAGCCACCGCCAGATAGCCCAGGCCTGCGGCATCGCGCGCAGCACCGTGGCGGACTACCTGTGCCGTGCCAGTGCGGCGGGTCTGTCCTGGCCCCTGCCGGCGGATC
>JBDRLY010000045.1:0-2734 GCA_043812735.1 Candidatus Omnitrophota bacterium
CCCTTCCCTTGCCAGTATTCCTATGATACTTGTGAGGTAGTACTCTTTTTTTCTGTTATCGGCTTTTACCTTTTTAAGGGCCCGCCAAAGCTCTTTCGCGTTGCAGCAATAAACGCCGGCATTTACTTCTTTTATTGAGCGCTCGCTCTCGGTGGCATCTATCTCTTCTATGATACCCTCTATATTATCGCCTATGCCGCGGTTTATCCTGCCGTAACCGAAGGGGTCTTTTTTTACCGCCGTCAGCATTGTCAATGCCGCGGCGCTTCTGGTATACTCCTTTATCAGGGCCTTAATGGTTTCGGGCTTCAACAGCGGCGCATCGGCATATAAAATCAGGATATCTTTTGCCTTTGCGAGCGCGTTTTTCGCCGAGATAACCGCATCGCCGCTGCCCAAAAGCCGCTTCTGTCTAACCAATACTATTTTTGGTTTTTGGTTTTTGGTTTTTGGTTTTCCCGCAAGGTGTTTTTTAAGCAGTTCGAATTTATGGCCGGCAACAACTACAATATTTTTTACGCCGGCTTTGACTGCCGCATCAAGAATATAGTCTACCATCGGCTTTCCCCAAAGTTTATGCAGCACCTTGGGCATATCCGAATTCATCCTTGTGCCTTTTCCGGCAGCCAATATTAGGCATGCGAAATTTTTCACGCTACTTTTTCCTTATGCCCGTCGGGCTCGCTTATTAAAAGCGGTTTTTCTTTCCTCTGGATGCACTGGGCATTTACCACGCATTCGCGCACGCTTGTCTGCGTGGGCAGTTCATACATAACCTCAAGCATTATATCTTCCAAAATTGAGCGCAGCGCCCTTGCGCCTGTTTGCTTCTTTATCGCCTGCTTTGCGATTTCCAAAAGCGCATCCTCGGTAAACTTCAGGCGGACATTTTCCATCTCAAAGAATTTTTCGTATTGTTTAATCAGCGCGTTTTTGGGTTTTAAAAGGATCTCCATCATCTCATGCTCGCCCAAAGGATGAAGCGTGCCGAGTATCGGGAATCTTCCTACAAATTCCGGAATCATGCCGAATTTAAGCAGGTCTTCCGGTTCGATCTGAGCCAGTATTTCGGCGAATGATCTTTCTAATTTCTTCGACTCGGCATCAAAGCCTATTACCTTTTTGCCTAACCGTTTTTCTATTATTTTTTCCAAACCTACGAAAGTGCCGCCGCATATAAATAAAATATTTGTCGTATCCAGCTGTATAAATTCCTGCTGCGGGTGCTTGCGCCCTCCCTGCGGCGGGATATTGGCAGTCGTGCCTTCCAGTATTTTCAAAAGCGCCTGCTGCACGCCCTCTCCGGATACATCACGGGTAATGGAGACGTTGTCGTGGGTTTTGCCGATTTTATCGATTTCATCTATATAGACAATTCCGCATTTTGCCCGTTCGGCGTCAAAATTGCAGCTCTGTAGAAGCCTGAGTAAAACATTTTCAACGTCTTCGCCGACATAGCCTGCTTCCGTAAGCGGCGTTGCGTCGCAAAGCGCAAAAGGCACATCAAGAATTTTTGCAAGCGTCCTTGCCAGAAGCGTTTTGCCGGAGCCGGTAGGCCCTATCAACAGGACGTTTGCTTTCTCGAGCTCAACGTCGCCCGGCGCCTGCCTTGCCTGGATTCTCCTGTAGTGGTTGTAAACACAGACGGCAAGCTGCCTTTTTGCCCTGCCCTGGCCTATGACGTATAAATCAAGCATCCTTTTTATTTCTGAGGGCTTAGACAGGCCTTTAATTACGGCCGAACCCTGTTGCGTCTTTGAGGACGGGCGTTCTTCATGCAGTAGTATCTCATTGCATAGTTTTACGCACACGTCGCAGATATAAACACCGGGGCCGAAGAAGAGTTTTTTGATCCTCTCCCGGCTGCGGCCGCAAAAAGAGCATCTCTCTGTCATAGCTTTTCCTTTTTAAAATTCATAGATAGGCACATTAAACTACTGATGTCCGCAATATGGATTTCCCGCCGGTAGCGGGATTACCCCAGGAAACCCGGGGATTGCGTAAATTGCGGGATTACAAAGATAGTATAATAGCGTTTCGCAAGGGTTCTGTCAACCAAATTTTCGGCTATTTACCGGATAACCTCCAGCTTATTTCCGTCGACTATGCAGTAGGAATTATCCGCCGGATACTGCCTGCCGCATGCAGGGCAAAACTTTACCGCCGGCTTAGCCTGTGTTTGCGGCGACTCGGAAGGCATAACCTGCCCTCTCTGCGATTTATACTTTAATGCCACGCCGTGCACCGGGCAAACCTGCGTGCCCTCGGAAAATGTCCTGCCGCATATGGGGCAGTATTTTGTAGTGAATATCTCATTAAGCACCGGCAGAGGCTGTGTCTGCGATATTGCGCCCGCCAGATCGCCTTCCTCGGTATTATCCCTTGCGCTAGGCGACGGTTGGGTAGGCCTTTGGCCGGATGCAAAAACAGGCATTGTAAACAATACTATAACTATAGCAAAAATCAGCGCGGTTTTCATTTTATACCTCCTAATTTTTATATTATTATACAGCGAATGGCTGAAATTTCAAGGATAAATAAACTGCGGGGTATATTTTGTTATTTGGCTGCCAGGGCTTTATTAATAGCATTAATGATTTCGTCTCTGGTGGCGGGCTTGATGAGATAATCTACGAATTTATTCTCCACATGCGCGGTATCTGTTGCATACCGTCCGAGCGGGGAAACACCGATAACGGGAACTTTATGATCCAGCGAGTCATTCACCGGTAAT
>JBDRLY010000046.1:0-21904 GCA_043812735.1 Candidatus Omnitrophota bacterium
CTGGCGTGATTCGAACACGCGGCCCTCTGCTTAGAAGGCAGATGCTCTATCCAACTGAGCTACAGGGACGTGCTTATTTGCTGCCTTTATTGAATCTATCAATTACAGCGGGCCAGTTAATTACTTTAAAAAATGCCTCAATATATTCGGCGCGTTTTAAGCCATAGTCCGTCATATACGCATGTTCGAACACATCCATCACTAAAAGCGGTATGGCGCCGGAAAGATGTCCAGCATCGTGCTCGTTAATCCATACATTTATAAGCTTATTCATTATTGTATCAAAATAAAGCACCGCCCAGCCTATGCCGCGCATCGTGCCCACTGATTTAAAATCTTTTTCCCAGTTTTCATAAGTGCCGAAATCTTCTGTTAGCTTTTTAAAAAATCCAGAATTTTTATCAAGCACCGGCGCCTCTTTTGCCATATTGCCAAAGTAATATTCATGCAGGCGCATGCCGTTGAATTCCCAGCCGAACCTGCGTTTTAATTCAGGGTTGTCGGTGGGCTTATTTGCGTTTGCGACATAGCCCTGATAAAGCATAAAATGGTTTTTAAGCAACTGATCGCTGAATCCCTTTAACCCCAGTAAATTGTCAAAATTCCTCGCCTCATAAATCATGTTTTATGTTCCCTTCTTGGCTATTTGCTATTAGCCATTTGCCAGACTGGTCGGGGCGCCCAGATTTGAACTGGGGACCTCTTGGTCCCAAACCAAGCGCTCTAAACCAAACTGAGCCACGCCCCGCCGCGGTGTTATTTTATCAGCGTAATTTTGCTAAGTCAAGGCGATTAAATGCCTTGAATAGCGGCGCTTAGAGTTATATAATTACTTCTAATAGGCAAAATTATGAAACTCCGCAACATACTGATAGGTTTGGCGATACTTACGCTGCTTGCAATGCTGGCAAGCGGATTTTACCTTTACGTCATATACCTGCCCAAGCGCCTCTATGGAATTGCCACAACCTCCCTTGCCCAGATATCGGGAAGAAAAATTACGCTCGCAAAAGCCTATGTGCAATTCCCCAAAGGCATCGTATTAAAGGATATCGTCATTTACGAGCCCGACGAGAAAACCGAGTTTCTGCGCATAAGCGAGCTTAATTGCAGGGTACTTCTTTTACCTGCCCTTAAGGATAAAAAAGTTATCGTTCCAAGCATCAATTTAATAGAACCTTCGCTTACGTTAAACAGGACGAAGCAGGGCCTGTGGAATTTTCAAAACCTTTCGTTTTTAACAAACAAAACGTTCCAGGTAAAGGACATTTCTTTTCTTGTATACAGGGTAAATTTCAATAACGCCTCCCTCTTATTTAAAGACGAATTAGTAGTCCCGGGTTTCGAGCGCCGTTTAAAGGAAATTTACGGCGCCGCATTTCTGGGCCTTCCCAGCGATATTAAATTTCGTTGTTCTTTTAAAATAGCGGATTCGGTCACGGAAATCGGACTGGCAGGAGGCTATAGTCTTATAAAAAAGCTACTTTATTTAAACGGCCTTGCGAAGGAGCTCATGCCGCTTGATTACGGGATATATTTCAAAGACAAACTGCCTTTTGCGCTTAATTCTGCCGTAATAAATCCGAACGTTAGGTTCGCCACTTATAGCGACGGCAGAAGCCGCCTTCTTTTATACGGCGATTTTAAAGATCTGTCTATTGTGCAGAAAGATGTTTCCATTGGCGCAGCAGGCGCTTTAAAAGCAGATATTTTATTTGATAGAAAAAATAAAACTAAACTTATGTATACCGGCAATATAGAGCTGGCTGCAGGCAGCGTAAAAGGCATATATTACCTGGGTACTCTTAGTGAAATTAAGGCAAAGGCGGATTTTACGCAGGATGAAATAACGCTCAAGTCTTTCGCCTCGTCCCTTTATCAAAGCCCGCTGGAAGCTACAGGAACCCTTAAAAATTATTTAACGGCTCCTTCCCTTGATATAAATGCGACATATAAAGGCATACCCTTGCACGTAGTCTTAGAAGCGAGTGACATATTAAATGCCGTGTTTACGGCTTCTATCGCCACGGAATTTGACCTTTCCCGCATAAAAGACCTTGTTTCCCGGGAGATAGCCGAGTTAATTAAGGATACCTCTTTTGAGGGTAATTGTTTCCTGAGGCTGGAGATAACAAGTACCGGCCCGCCTGCTGTTTCTTATACGCTTAACGGCAGCGCAACGCTGAGTGATGCCGCAATACGCAACCCCCAGCTGCCGGATAAAATATCGGGTATTTCAGGCGTAGTGAGATTCGCCATGAACCACGCGGAATTTGAAAATGTCTCCTTGATTTTTAAAGAGCGCCATTATTACATTTCAGGAAGGCTGGATAATTTTGCTGTGCCTTCGATAAACCTCTCGCTTAAATCGCAGGATTTGAATTTTAACTCGCAGCTTGCCGCAAAGAGAAACGCCATGCAGATTATTTCATGCGACGGCAACTATAGCGGCATCGGTTTTCTCTTAAGCGGAAACATTTTGGATTTTAAAGACCCCTATCTCAATATTGAGGGCAGCGCAACCTTTGCCCTTTCCGATGCTATGGAATTGTTGCCTAAGTATAAGGAAAAGCTGAAATACGTAGAGCTTGCCGAAAAAATAAGGTGCAGTTTCGCGCTTACAGGCAAGGCAAAAACGCCGGATGCATGGTATGCGGCCATAGAAGGCACTACCAGGGCGCTGCGGATACGCGGCTTTTTACTGGAAAATCCTTATGTCAATATGGAGATTAAAGGCAAAAAAATATATATCCCGAGAATTACCGCCGGTTTTTACTCAGGCACCATAAATGGCCGCGCCGAAGTCGATATATCACAGGAGAATCCGGCGTTTAACCTTGATGCAACGTTATTGGATGCTAACATTGCCATACTTAAAGAAGCGGCGCAGCTTAAAAATAAAAACCTTTACGGCTCGCTTAACGTAAAACTGGCTTTAGTCGGCGTGTTTGATAATGCTTCGACATATAGCGGCGAGGGTTGGGTTAGGATAAGAAACGGTTATCTCTGGGAGTCGCCGATACTCTCCGAACTTGCGGGGATAGTTTACCTGCCCCTGCAGGCGCAGGTGGTGTTTAAAGATGCTGCCGCTACATTTCGCGTAAGGGACCAGAGGATTCACAGCGACGACGCCACGCTTATAAGCGACGAAATGAGGCTTGTTGCCAAGGGAAGCGTTGGTTTTGATACGACGCTTGATTGCGACATAGGCCTAAACCTAGCCGGGGGGCTCGCCGAAAGTCTGAATCTTACCAGGCTGGGGACGTTTCTGGTTACGGAAACTGGTGAGCTGTTAATGGATTTGCAGTTGAAAGGTACTTTAGCGAAGCCCAGATTTGTAAAAAAACTTAAACCCGAAAAACTGCTTAAAGAGAAAATCTTAAAGCAGATACCTAAGCTTTTTGAAGGTATGTTTGAATAATCTTTTTAGCGCGCCGTAATGCCTTTGCGCGGTGGCTTATTTTATTTTTAATTTTTGGCCCCAGCTGCGCGAAGGTTTTTTTGTATTTAGGCACGATAAATACGGGATCGTAACCAAAACCGTACTTCCCCCTTACCGAAAATCCTATATGGCCGCTGCATGTTCCCAATGCCGTGCCGACTATTCCCTTTTTGTCCGCAACGGCAATCGTGCAGATAAAGCGTGCTTTTCTTTTATGCATGGGTATTCTATCAAGCATGCTTAGGAGTTTCTTGTTATTATCTGCATAGGTGCAGCCTGGACCCGCAAATCTTGCGGAGCGCACGCCCGGCAATCCGCCGAGGGCCTCTACCTCTAACCCTGAATCATCCGCTATGGTTAAATCGCCGGTAAATTTGGCTATTTTTATGGCTTTTTTTTTGGCGTTGCCATGGAAAGTGAGTGCAGTTTCTTTCACTTCCGGCATATTGGGAAAATTGTCTACGGTAAGGACCTTTATGGAGTGGCCTTTTAGAATTTGTTTTATTTCTTTTGCTTTGTTTTTGTTCCTGCTTGCTAAAACTATTTCTATCACAGAACGTCAGCCAGTATTTTTTTCTGTATCGCTATAAGTTCTTTGATACCCTTTTTCGCAAGGGCTAATAAGCCGTTAAGCGCCTCCTCGCTGAAAGGTTTGCCTTCGGCTGTACCTTGTATTTCAATCAGCTTGCCTGAGCCCGTCATAACGATGTTCATGTCAACTTCCGCTTTTGAATCTTCATCATAGGATAAATCCAGAAGGTTTTGCCCTTCCAGTATGCCTACGCTTGTTGCCGCGACAAGGTCTTTTATGGGCAGGGATGTCATTATTTTGTCTTTTTTCAGCTTGTTTAATGCATCAACAAGCGCGACAAAGCTTCCTGTAATTGAAGCGCCGCGGGTCCCGCCGTCTGCCTGCAAAACATCGCAGTCGATCCATATAGTGCGCTCTCCCAGCGCTTTCATATCCGCTATAGCGCGCAGCGAGCGGCCGATTAGGCGCTGTATTTCATGGGTCCTGCCGTTTTGCCTGCCCCTATTGACTTCCCTTGGGACACGGCTCTGGCAGGAACGAGGCAGCATACCGTATTCGGAAGTTATCCAGCCCGTTCCCCGGCCTTTTAAAAACGACGGCACCATGTCTTCAACTGAAGCTGTGCAGACAACCTTTGTATTGCCCAGCTCTATCAGGCACGAACCCTCTGCGTATTTTATGAAATTTCTTGTTATTGCGACTTTTCTTAAATTTTCAAAACCTCTCTGGTCAGACCTTATCATTTTGTCTCCTTTATCTAATAAATTGAGTGCCCCTTTTGGTCTATTGCTACATATACGGGAAAATCCCGCACCTTTAATTTATAAATACTCTCAGGGCCTAAATCGGAATAAGCAATACGTTTGCAGGATTCCACTTTTCCCGCAAAATATGCCCCTGCCCCGCCTACGGCGGCGAAATACACCGCTTTATATTTTTTTATCGCCAGGCGGACTTTTTCCGAACGCCTGCCCTTACCTATGGTTGCCGCGATGCCTTGGCGCAGCAAGGCAGGCGTAAAATCGTCCATCCTCGAGGATGTCGTTGGGCCGCATGAGCCGATAATATGCCCTTTAGGAGCAGGTGTAGGGCCGCAGTAATAAATTACCTCGTTCCTTAAAGGTATTGGCATTTTTTTGTCCTTAAATAAAGCGTCAACAAACCTTTTATGCGCCTGGTCTCTTGCGGTGTAAATATAGCCGCTTAAGAGAACCTTATCGCCTGCTTTTAGTTTACCAAGAATTTTTTTATCAAGAGGCGTTTTTAAATGAATCATAGCGTTTTCGTTGCGCTGCGTAGCGCATGGCACGATATATTAACCGCTACAGGCAAGCCTGCGATATGCGTTGGATATGTTAAAATTTTTACACCAAGCGAATTTGTACTTTTAAGAATTTCCCTCTCGAGCGCCGCATATATTTTTTTGGGATTGCGTTTTTCTAGCGGAATAAGCAACGCCTCTTTTGCTAGGGCGGCTGCCTTTTCCTGAGTTCCGCCCATGCCTACTCCGATAATATACGGCGGGCAGGCGTCAGGTCCCGCTGCTCTTACTACGCTTATGATGAAATCCTTAATACCCTCTATGCCGGCTGTCGGCTTAAGCATCTTTACCTGCGATGTATTTTCGCAGCCAAAGCCTTTTGGCATTACCGTAATTTTTACCCTGCCCCCCGTTGCCAGCCCGTAGTGAATTACCGCCGGAGTATTATTGCCTGTATTTTTGCGCAAAAGAGGATCGCTCACGATAGATTTTCTTAAATAGCCCCTTCTGTAGCCATCCCTCACACCGTCGTTTACAGCTTTTTTTAAATCGCCTTTTATTATTACGTTTTGGCCTATCTCAAGGTATACCACGGCAATTCCCGTATCCTGGCAGATAGCCAAGCGCTTTTTGCTTGCGATATTAGCGTTGTCTATCAATATACCCAGCACTTCCTTCTGGTGGCTGGTTTTTGCCCTTTGTTTAGCTTTTTTTAACGCTGCCAAAACATCGGTGCGCAAATCGATATTAGCCCTTATGGACAGGCTGCTTACGGCGTCTTTTATTCTTTTCGCTTCTATAATTCTCATCTGTTTTTATATTCTGCGACAACGGTGGTTTTAATTCCGCCGCGCGCGTTAAAAATACCCTCTATTTTCACCCAACGCGGCTTGCAGGCGCTGACGAAATCCTCCAGGATTCTGTTCACCGCGTGCTCGTGGAATATTCCGATATCCCTATATGCGTTAATGTAATATTTAAATGATTTTAACTCCACGCAATTTTTACGCGGCGCATACCAGACGTTGATTAACGCAAAATCAGGCAGCCCTGTTTTGGGGCAGAAGCACGTAAATTCCGGTATTTCCAGGTGTATCTGGTAGTTTTTATCCGCGTATTTATTTCCCCAGACTTCTATTTTTGGCAGTTTTAATTTCCGGATATCTTGTTGCAGCCCTTCGTATGTATTTCTCTTCACCCCGCCCTTCCTTTCTTCCCCAAACCCTTCCCCGTTAGGAAGGGCGGGGTTCACCTTACCCCCAGGAGTTTGTGCATCTGCGGGATTGTCCTGACGTTTGTTAAATATTTTTTTGCAAGCATGTGCCATTTGTATAGTTTATCAGTATCGAGAGAGTGGGATTTTCCGTTTGAAGTTGCCGGCTGGATAACGAGCTGTATTTCGGCGTTATGCGCCTTTAGCAAATCCAGCGCGCAAATAAAATCGTTTTCGCTTGTTTCGTTGGTTATGACGGTTTTGACAAATACTTCTTTCCCGCGGACTGTCTTTAAAAATGCTTCATGTTCCTGCCAGCGGCTGTTTTCGCCGGTTGACGACGGGAGTTTCATATCCATGGAAATTATGTCGGTCGAATCCACAACATGCGCCATTTCTTCAAAAAGGGTGCCGTTTGTCTCAAGATAGGTCTTTAACTCCTTATTTTTTAAAAGCGGTAGGAATTCTTTCAGAAATTCATGATGCAAAAGTGGTTCGCCGCCGGTTAAAGAAACTGAATGGTGCGGCCCAAACTGGTTTTCCAAAATAAGCACACCCTCCAAAAGCTCCGCAGGCTCGAGCTCCTGAATATAGCCTGTTTTAGGGGTATCGCAGTATTTGCAGTTTAAATTACAGTCAGCAAACCTGATGAATATCTGCGCTACGCCTAGATATGGCCCTTCTCCCTGAACCGAAGAGAATATTTCCTGTATTTTCGCTCTCATTTCTTAATTAACGGGTCCTTTATTCCGGCCTGCCTGAATCCCCTTTTGCGTATTAAACATGGGTCGCATTCGCCGCACGGATTTTTATTGCCCTCATAGCAGGACCATGTAAGTCCATGGGGTACGCCGAGGCGCCTGCCGATATTTACGATTTGCGCCTTTGTTTTGTTTATAAGCGGTGCTTCTATTTTTAAGCCGTTGGAACCCAATCCTTGTTTTGTGCCCAATTTGGCGCTCTGCTCGAACGCGCTGATAAATTGCGGCCTGCAGTCCGGATACCCGGAATAATCGATTGCGTTCGCCCCGATAAATATTTTTTTCGCACCGGCTGCCTCGGCAAGTGAAAGGGCGAAGCTTAAGAAAGTAATATTTCTCGCAGGCACATAAGTTACCGGTACCCCGCCCCGTTTACTAAACCGGTTTTTTGGAACCGGTATTTTTTTGTCAAGTAGCGCCGAGTTTTTCCACGGCAGGCTAATTCTTAACAAGCGCCATTTGCAATTGGCTGTCTGCGCGATTTTCTTGGCAAATCGTATTTCTTTTTTGTGCCTTTGCCCATAATCAAATATCAGGCAGTCGCATTCATAACCGCGGGACTTTGCAAAATATAAAGTTGTTGCAGAGTCCAAGCCGCCGGATAGTAAAACCACAGCCTTCTTTTTACTCGCTATACGAAGCACAGGAATTATCGGTCTCCCAGACACTTACCTTGGTGAGCTCAACATTCGATTTCTTAAGGCACACCGACAGTTTATTGTAAATAAACTTAGCTATATTCTCGGATGTGGGGTTTGTTTTTTTTCCGCCGGAGGCGGATCCGCCTGCGGCGGAAAAATACGGAATGCGATTAAGGTATTTATGATCCATCTGCTTTAAAACAGAATTTAATTTTTTTCGCACATCACTAAAATCAAGTACCATGCCCACATTGTCCAGCCCTGCGGCGGATGCCGCTACTTGCACTTTCCAGTTGTGGCCGTGAAGGTTCTCGCATTTTCCCTTATAGCCTTTTAAGGCATGCGCCGCGCTGAACTGCCCCGATACCTTTATCTCATACATTATAGTTTGCCTTTTTAACAGAGGGTATTTTCCGGCCAAGAAATTTTTTTCCCAAGTGCGCAAATTTAAGCGGTTCGTCGCTGACGTAGAATTCAATTTTACGCGCGCATTTTTGCTTGTTCGCCAAACCTTTCGCCCTCAGAAGTGCATTTGCTTCTTTGGCAAGCTCTTGGGCGGAGTCCACCAAGGCAACGCCCTGCCCCAGAGCTTTTTTTATGACATTTTTAAACATGGGATAATGCGTGCAGCCTAAAATTAGCGTATCTATGCCTTTGTTTTTAAGGGGTTTTAAGTATAATTGCGTGACGATATCGGCTACTTTATTATCGGTCCACCCTTCTTCAGCAAGCGGTACGAACAGCGGGCAGCTTTGCGTAAATATCCGGGCGCCTTTAGCGATATTTTTTATAGCTTTTTCATAAGCGCCGCTTGCTATTGTGGCCGAAGTACCTATAACGCCGATTTTTTTATTTTTTGTTTTCAAAACTGCCGCACGCGCACCCGGCTCAATTACGCCGAGTATCGGCACGCGGAAATTCCGCTTGAGTTCTTGGAGCGCAAGCGCTGAAGATGTGTTGCAGGCAATTACTATGAGCTTTACCTTGAATTTTGAAAGAAACAATACGTTTTCAAGCGAGAATTTAAGTATGGTTGCCTTCGATTTTGTGCCGTAAGGCACGCGCGCCGTATCGCCGAAGTAAACAATATCCTCATTCGGCAATTCTCTAATCAGCTCGCGGACTACCGTTAGCCCGCCTATTCCCGAATCAAACACCCCTATTGGTCTGTTCATTTTGCCCCGTTTTGCTAAATTGGTGGAGGTGGGCGGTACTGCCCCGCCGTCCCTAAGCGACTTAATAATGGCCTCTACATGCTTGTCTTGATATTTGTCGTCGCAGCGCCTAACTCCATCAAGCAGGATTTAGACACCGCCAGCTTTCGTATTCTCTCGTCAATTAGCCCAAAAGCCGAGGCCAATTTGACCATCGTGCTGCCGCGTCACATCCGTTCCCGCACGAAAGATCGGAGGACGTCACCGCATTAAGCGGCGAGTGCCAACTCTTCGTTAGCAGTTATTAGTTTGCCAGGGCTTTAACGCGTTTCCTGACAACCTCGGCATGCCACCATTATCTCGCAACACCTAGGTCGAGCCTATTTCACCCCCTTAATGTTCCCCTTCTTTTGAGTTGAAGAAGATTTAAAAAATTTAGTCGCGATGTATAGCGCGGCGAATTTCGCGTTCTACGTCGCGTTTTTTTATCGCTTCCCTCTTATCGTAAAGCCGTTTTCCTTTTGCGGGAGCAATTTCAACTTTAGCCATGCCGCGCTTAAAATACATTTTCAAAACAACAATCGTAAATCCGCGTTGCGCTACCAAACCCGCCAGCTTATTTATCTGCGTTTTATGCAGTAGCAGCCGCCTGGGCCTTATCGGATCAAGCTGCTGAGTTGAAAGCGGATAAGGATTTATGTGGCAGTTATATAAATAAATGCCATCCTGCTCCACTCTCGCAAAACTGTCTTTCAGAGAAACCCTTCCGTCCCTGAGCGATTTTACTTCGGCCCCTTTAAGCTCTATGCCGGCCTCAACGCTTTCAAATACCGCGTAATCGTGCCGTGCCTGCCTGTTCGTTGCAATTATATCGCCCATGAGGAGAGGATATTAGCGGGGCTACCTGGCGTACTTAGCGGTTGTAGAGTTCCAGAGCCCCTTTGATTTTAGTATCAACTCCGCAACTTCTCTTACTGCGCCTTTTCCGCCGGGGCTGCGCGTTACGTAACGTGAGGCTTGTTTTAATTCTTTTACGCCGTCCTTGACGGTAACAGCAAAACCTGCTCTTTTTATTAACGGAAGGTCCAGCAAGTCATCTCCTATAAAACATATGTTTTTATCTGTGACCTTGAAATGCTTGAGTATTTTTTTATAAGCGCTCAACTTATCATGCATATTTTTGTATATTTTGGCAATACCCATGTCTTTTGCCCTTCTTACTACGGCGGGCGAACCCTTCGCGGTTACAATGCATGTTTTTATGCCGGCACGCCCGAGAAGCGCTATCCCGAAGCCGTCTTTGACGTTAAAGAATTTAAGCTCGTTCCCCTTGCTGTCGTATATAATCCTGCCGTCTGTTAAAACGCCGTCCACGTCTAATACGAGAAGCCTTATATTTTTGCAGTTCGTTTTATATTATTATTTCGGATTGCCATTTTTGATATTTGGGTTTTTAGACGAGTCCGGCCCTTAATATATCCTGTACGTCAAGAAGGCCTACGAGCCTGCCTTTTTTGTCGACAACGGGAACTTCATCGATTTTTCTGTCATTTAGTATCTTTAAAGCCTCTGCGGCCAGGCTGTCCGCTTTGATTGCTATCGGCGAGCGCGTCATGACCCGTTTTATACTCTTTGAGGACAAATTGGGATCCGTTTCAAGATGCCGCCTGAGGTCTCCGTCCGTAAAAATGCCTACCAGTTTGCCGTTTTTATCAATGATGCTGCAGGAACCTGCGCGCGCTTTTGTTATTTTTAAAAGTACGTCTTTTACCGACGCGCTTTCTCTGGCAGAAGGATTTCTTTTTCCGGTGCGCATAAGATCGTCTACTTTCAGTAGCAGCCGTTTTCCGAGCGCGCCTCCCGGGTGGAAAAACGCGTAATCCTGCGCATTAAACTTTTTTTTCTCAAGCAATGCCACGGCCAGGGCATCGCCCATAGCAAGCGTGGCAGTTGTTGAAGAGGTAGGCGCCAGGCCGAGTGAGCACGCTTCTTCCTTGACGCTTACGTCAAGCGCTACGTCGCTGTATTTCGCGAGTGTTGATTTTTTATTTCCCGTTAAGGCGATAATCTTAGAGCCGATTTTCTTTAACAGCGGCAGAAGTTTAGTTATTTCCTCCGTCTCGCCTGAGTTTGAAATCGCTATTAGCGCATCGTCTTTTGTAACGCGGCCCAGGTCTCCGTGTATTGCCTCGGCCGGGTGAAGCCATAAACTCGGCGTTCCCAGCGAAGATAGCGTCGCCGATATTTTCTGGCCGATAATGCCCGGTTTGCCCATTCCGGTAACTACGATGCGCCCCTTGCAGTTGTAGAGTATCTTAACCGCCCTTTCGAAGTTATCGTCTATGCGCGGAATAAGAGAACGGATCGCATTTGCTTCAATTTCCAATACTTTTTTAGCCCGCGCTTTTATCATCTTAAGAGCATATCTATTTCTTTTACGGTTGCCAGTAAATCTTCCAGGTCTTTTAAAAAAATCATATTCGGCCCATCGCAGGGCGCTTTATCCGGATTTTCGTGCACTTCGAGAAATAGTCCGTCACAACCCATAGCTACGGCTGCGCGGGATAGCCCCGCTACGAATTTCCGCTCTCCTCCGGATGATTTTCCCATGCCGCCGGGCAATTGGATGGAGTGCGTTGCGTCGTAGATAACCGGATACCCGAATTCCCGCAATATTTCAAGGGATCTCATGTCGCTGATGAGGTTATTATAGCCGAAACTTGTGCCCCGCTCCGTTATTATTATGTTTTTATTTCCTGTGCGCTCAATTTTTTCTATGATGTTTTTGATGTCCCACGGTGCGAGGAACTGGCCTTTTTTAATATTTATCGGTTTTCTTGTTTTTGCAGCCGCGGTTATAAAATCAGTCTGCCTGCATAAAAATGCCGGGATTTGTATTATATCCAGGACTTTTGCGGCGATATCCAGTTCTCCGCGGCAGTGGACGTCTGAGAGAACAGGCAAACCTAATTCGCTCTTTACTTTTTTAAGTATAGCGATGCCCTTTTTTAAACCCGGGCCGCGGTACGAACGTACTGATAAACGGTTTGCCTTGTCGTAACTGCTTTTAAATATAAGCGGCATATCAAGCCGTTCCGCAATGTCTTTTATTTTTTCAGCATGGCGCAGCGTGGTTTTTTCGTTTTCTATAACGCAGGGGCCTGCAATGACAACCAGCGGATTGCCTCTGCCCATACTTAACTTTGAGATTTTTATCCCTTTTGTCATTCTTTAATAAGCCCTTTTACCCTTTCAAGGTCTTCTGGAGTGTCAACGCTTATTATGTCATGTTCCACTTCGAGAACCTTTATGCCATAACCGTTGTATAGTGCCCTTAGCTGCTCTAGCCCTTCGGATAATTCCAGGGGGCAGACTCTTAATTTTGCAAACGTAAACAGGAAATCTTTTGTATAAGCATAAAGCCCCATATGCTTGTAATATTGCGCGTGTTCCCGCTCGCGCGGATAAGGTATCGGGGAACGCGAGAAATACAACGCTAACCCTTCGCGGTTTAAAACAACCTTTACGATATTCGGGTCGTTAATCTGAGCCTGGTCGTTTATTTTCTTTGCCACCGTTGCCATCTGGATATCGGGGTTGGTTTTCATGGTATCCGCCAGGTGGTCTATCATCGTAGTTTCTATCATCGGCTCGTCCGCCTGGATATTAAGTACTATATTTGCGTCAATAGAAAATATAACTTCTATCAATCTATCCGTGCCGGATTTATGCTCCTTTGCCGTCATGACCGTTTTTGCGCCGAAACCCTCCGCAACAGTTTTTACCCGTTCGTCGTCGGTGGCTATCAATAAATCGTCCAACCCGAGCGATTTCTTGGCCCTTTCCCAGACATGCTGCACCATAGGTTTGCCGTTTAAATCGGCAATGACCTTTCCCGGGAATCTTGCAGAGCCGTAGCGCGCCGGTATAATGCCTATTACTTCCATTGTTTTATCCTTTCTAATAATTCCTCTTTGGTGGTGACCGCAACACCTACCTTGCCGACTACTATCCCCGCTGCAAAATTCGATATATACGCCGCTTCCTTCATAGAAGCGCCTGCCGCAAGAGAGAGCGTAAAAACGCTGATTACCGTATCGCCGGCCCCGGTTACGTCAAATACTTCCTGCGCTACCGTCGGTATATGAGTCATAGTGCCTGAACCCTCAAATAAAGCCATGCCGTTCTCTCCGAGGGTAATAAGTATAGATTTACACTTTAGTTTTGCCAATAGCCGTTTTCCGGCTTCGCGCAACGTGCGCTCGTCCTTTATCTGAATACCGATAGCCTTTCCTGCTTCGTGATGATTTGGCGTAATAGCGGTAACCTGTTTATAATACGAAAAATGCTCTTCCTTAGGATCTACGGTAATTATCTTTTTATATTTTTTAGCCAGGCGCGTCACCTCAGTAAGTAGCCGCGGAATAATGATTCCTTTTCCGTAGTCCTCGATAATTACGCCGTCCACTTCCTGGATTTTTTCGCGCGTATAAGTAAGTATTTGCTCAAGCACGTTGCCGTCGACGGGCGAAACGTTTTCCTTGTCAATTCTTACCACCTGCTGGTGGTGCGCTATTACGCGCGTTTTTAGCGTAGTCGGACGTTCTTCGTCGGTACAAATGCCCTCTGTGTCCATGCCCTTGCGCGCAAGTTCTTCGATAATCTTTCTGCCCCGTTCGTCTCCTCCTACCATGCCCGAGAGAAATGTAGTTGCGCCGAGCGCATGAATATTATTTGCGACATTTGAAGCGCCACCCGGCATAAACGATTCTGAATTTACCCATACAACCGGTACGGGCGCCTCAGGCGATATCCGGGAAACGCTTCCCCAGACAAATTCATCAAGCATTAAATCGCCTATAGCAAGGACCTTTACGCTTTTGAATCTGTTGATTATTTTCTCAAGCCGCGCCTTATGCAAGTGTTTCATCTTTAAAATAATCCTCTATCCCGTCTTTTATACTGTATTTTGCCGTAAACCCGACTAATTCACGGGCGTTTGTTACCTCAGCTAAAGTATGGTCCTGGTAAAACCCATACGGGTTATCGAAGTATTCAGGCTTAAAATTTGTTTTTAGAACGCTATTTAATATTTCTATAATCCTATTAAAAGTTGTTGCTATCCCTGTACCTGCATTGACAACTCCGCCTTTCTTCGCCTGGGATGCCTTTATTGTGGCGTCAATAACATCTTTTACGTAAATAAAATCCCTGTCCTGTTCCCCGTGTTTGAATATCCTGGGCGCTATGCCTTTTTTCATTTTTTCCGCCAGCTGCCAGATCATACTTGCCGCTTTTAGTTTATGCGTTTCTTTAGGGCCGTATACGTTAAAATATCTAAGCCCCACAGCCGGCAAACCGGTTTCCCTTGTAAATAAAGGCGCAATTTCATCCATTTTTGCTTTTGAAACCGCATAGGAATTCAGCGGCAGTAATTTTTGAGTTTCTTTCATCGGCACCGGGCCGTTGCCGTAAACGCCGGCCGAAGATGCATATACCACTCTTGATTTTTCCTTTTGGGCTAATTTAAGGATATTCCTGAATCCGTCTACGTTTACGCCCGTCATCTTTTTTTCATCAACGACCGTGGTATCGGTAATTGCCGCTTCATGGAATATTACGCCAAAGCGTTTGCCGGCCAAACTATCAATAAGCGCGGTATCCTCAATAGAGCCTTTTATAAAATCTGCCTTGAGAAGCCTTATATTCTCTTCTCTGCCGCAGGAAAGGTCATCCAGAATAACAACATCATACCCTTCGCCAAGCAGCGTTGCACTAAGATTAGAACCCACAAACCCGGCACCGCCGGTAACCAATACCTTCATTATAAGCTCCAGGAAGTAAAATATTCTATCATATTTAATCCTTTTTAGTCAACACACAGGTTATCGAGCCGAAGGGCGCTACCTTGATCCTTGCGGCTATGGGCAGGCGGTCTTTATCGGTTGAAACCAGTATCCAGCCTTTTCCCCGCGAGATAAATATCCCCCTAAATGAAGCCAATGGCTGCACCTTAAAGGCATAAAAATTCCCCAAGTTTTTTATGGTTACGTATTCAAATCCCTCGACATTTACTAATAAATCGTAAATTTTCTCCCTTACATAGACTTTGCAGGGTATTTTTTCATCTACTTTTAAGTCGAGCATCCTGAAATAATAAATACAGCTGAGCATATCCTGCATACCTTCGGCAATGAGGACATCCTTTTTTTCGCCTGTTTTAAGCGAAGTATAGTGTGCTACTTTCTTATCGTGGTCAAATTCGACAAGGTCGTGGCTTGTATGCCTGCCGTCGCGTGTTTTCTTTTCAAATTTTAAGGGTATCATTTTTTTTGTATCGATATAAGTGCGGTATATGTCTTCTATCGGGTATATTTTGGACAAAAACTCATTCGATCGCGCCGTGGATTCTATGACATATACGTCCCTGTCTCCTATTTTCTCTACGGCTTTAATACTCATGCTGGCGTAGCCTACCGGTATGCCGTTCCAGCCGATGTCATAGGTTAATTCCTCGCCTACGTTAAATGACTTTAGGGGCTCTTCTATGTGCGAGGGTAAAATGAGCCGCACCGTATGCTCTTCACTTGGCAGGTTAACCGCCCGCATACGTATATTTGTGGCACACCCGGTAAAATGGCAAATAGCCAATAGCAAATAGCAAATGATTAATACTTTATTTTTCATTTAATATTTTCCTTGCGGCTGCTAAGACCTCAGTTACCGTAATTGCCTTAAGGCACTTAAACTGCAGGGTGCAATTGTGCGCTTTACATTCAGCGCAGCCCACGTCTTTGTGCAAAGCAATGTCCTTTTCGCCTAACGGCCCCCAGCGCCTCGGTCCTAACCCGGGCTGTTTTCTGCCGAATATGGATATTACCGGTGTCTGTACCGCCACGGCAACATGAACAGGGCCCGAATCGTTTGATATAAAAAGTTTTGAGCGTTTGAGCAAAGCCGCCAGCTCACCCAGCGAAGTTTTGCCGGCTAATGATATCGCCTTGGTTTTCATCGCCCGCTCTATTTCTTCGCATAACGGCGCGTCTTCGTCCCCGGATACTATAACAATTTTTACCTTGTATTCACAGGATAATTTCTCCGCAACCTCCGCAAACCGCTCAGTGAGCCATTTTTTTGAAGAGCAGCTTGCTCCCGGGTGTACAACAACAATGCTGTCTGTGGCACGCACCCCCATTGAAGCAAGGAATTTCGTTATCGTGCGTTCATCCTCCTGCCTTATCGGAAAGTATAACTTCGGTTTTGTCTTTGCGCCGGCGCCTAATACCCTTAGGGAATCCAGCGCATAAGCACTTTCGTGTTTTAATCCGAGGCGCTTATTATCCATGAGTTTGTGCGTAAGGAGAAATCCGAATTTTTTGTTATATCCTATCC
The DNA here is from genome assembly GCA_043812735.1 of Candidatus Omnitrophota bacterium. Lineage (GTDB taxonomy): Bacteria > Omnitrophota > Gorgyraeia > JBDRLY01 > JBDRLY01 > JBDRLY01. Next base: position 16,397 of record JBDRLY010000046.1, read on the forward strand.
GCTTCGGTATGCCCGCCAGAAACGCTATTATATGCGAACGGCAACTCGGGTGAAGTATAATGGCGGTGTCGAATTTTTGTTTTCTTAAAGAAAGAGCGAATTTTAGCGTATTCCAGAAACTCCACTGCGGGCCCTCCTTGTCGTAGATAATAAAATCGTTAATGTAGGGGTTCCCCTCGACGATCGGGCGCGCATGCGGCGCTATCATCATGGCAATATAGCTTTGCGGATATGCGCTGCGCAGCGCCTCCAGAACAGGCGTGGAAAGCAGTATATCCCCTATCCTGTCTAATCTAATTACAAGTATTCTCGTATATTTTTTTTGCTGCATTGTAAACTTCCTCAACGCCTATTTTCTCAAGGCACTGATGCGTTCTTTGGCACTGGGCCCTTTCGCACGGCGAGCATGGAATATCTTTTCTAATAATTATGTCTTTCTCGCCCCGCGGCGCGTATTTACCCGGGTTAGTAGGCCCGAATATCGCTACAACAGGTGTTTTTACCGCCGCGGCAATATGCATTACGGCGGAGTCATTGGATATTAATACCTTAGAGCGCTTTAGTAATGCCGCAAGCTGCGCAAGGGTTGTCCTGCCGCAGAGATTTAATATTTTGGCGGAGTTTATTCTCTCGACGATAAATTGCGCTATTTTTTCATCAGCGCCATCGCCGGTTAATGCCAGGGGTATATTTAACCTTGTAAATTTTTCGCAAAGAGAGGTGAATTTCTCTTCGCTCCAGCGCTTGGTATCGCTGCGCGCCCCAGGAGCAACGGCAATGAAATTTTTACCGGTATCCGCCAACAAGCTGTCTATATAGAGTTGATCTTGCGCGCTTATCCAGATATCAAGTTCTGCGCCGGCGATATCTACGCCTGCCTGCTTCAGGCGGAAAAGGTGCGCATCTTTTTTGTAGAAAACACCGCGGGGTTTTCTAAAAAAAAGCGGCGTCCTGTGCTTTACCCCTATTAACAGGGGTATCAATGTATTGCGCAAGTCAATCGCCGTATGGTAGTGATTTTCCCTCAAGCGCTTTATCAATTTTATTTTCTCCGCAAGCGATTGGTGTTTGTCGTAAACTATTGTTTTATGGACTCTCGGGTCCCCTTTAAAGACTTCCGCAGCCCGCGGCCCGGCTAATATATCGATTGCGGCATCGGGAAAATTTTTCCTAAGCGCCTGCACAACAGGCGTTGTCAATATTGCATCCCCGATATTGGAAAGCGTTATTACGAGTATTTTTCTATGCATTTACATACGTCTTCAACGGTAATTGCCTTCATGCAGCGGTTATTCCTGCACATAAGCGAATAGCACGGAATACGGCAGCCGACTTCTTTTTGCAAAATGTATACGTTGCTTTTTGCGCGGGGGCCGGTTATCTTGGGGGATGTTGGCCCGAATAACGCCACTGTCGTTGCGCCCATTGCGGCGGCAATGTGAAGCGGGCCGCTGTCATTGGATATGACAATATTTGCCGCTTCCATAAGAGCGCCGAGCTGCTTTAAATTTGTCCTGCCGCAGGCAATAAAGACTTTTACCCCGGATAATTTCTTTATTTCTTCGCCCAGTGGTATATCCTTACCGGAACCGGATATTACGACGTCAAAGCCGTATTTATCAACCAGGGCGTTTGCAAGTTTTGCGAATTGTTCCTTCGGCCAACGTTTAGGATTCCAATTGCCCCCCGGATTCAATACGGCCATTTTGCGTTTCGGTTCTATTCCTGCTTCCTTTAGTATTTTTTCTACATATTGCCTGTCGGGGTCAGTTATGTAAAATTCCGGGTATCTGTCTTTGACTTCGACCCCGAGTTTCTGCCCCAATTCGCAGAATAAATCCATGCGGTGAATTTGCCCTTCCGGCGCCATGGGCTTATCCGTCAATAAGAACCCTCGTTTCTTGGTATAATAGCCCACTCTCTTGGGGACCTTCGCCAAGGCCACAAGAAATGCCCTGGTAAGCGAGCGGTGAAGTATTATTGCTTCGTCGAATTTTATCCGGCGCAATACGGAAGCAAATTTCAGCTTACCCAGTACTCCCTTATGTGCGCCTTCTTCGTCATAAATTATAAGCTCGTCCAAGTGCGGGTTCCCTTCAAGGATTTGATAGCATCGCGGGATGACCATGCATGCTATATGAGCATCGGGGTTTTTATGCCTTATTGCGCGGATAAGCGGCGTGGAAAACAAAACATCCCCGAGCCAGTTTACGTTTACGATCAGTATTTTCTTTTTAGTCTTCATCGCGCCATTCTTTAAACCACGTATAATAACCCGATGCACAAAACCAGAACCACGCCAGATTATCGGAGGAACGGGTTATGCGCACTCTTTTTAAAGCATAGATATCATTGTTCGGATAGGACATGCCCGGCGAAGTAATAACTCCGCCTTCGTAGCCTATTTCTTTTGCAAGGGCTTTTATTTTTTCATTGCATCCCCCGCCGGGGTAAGCAATGAATTCTACCTTTTTTGAAAGTATTTGCTCCAGCTTGCGTTTGGAATCCTTCATTTCGCGCGCGCAGTTTTTTTCATCTAAATGCGGCAGGTATGCCTGCGTCAATGTGTGGCTTCCTATGTCTATATTGTTTTGTGACATCTCAAGAAGCATTTTTTTTGTTAAATACCCTTCCCGGTTGATATTATCGACTATCATAAATATAGTTGCCGGAAGCCCGTATTTTTTTAAAGCCGGATATGCCGATATATAATTATTGGCAAAGCCGTCGTCAAATGTTATGGCTATAGTCTTTGGCGGTATATTTTTTTTATCGCGGATGAGCGCAACAACTTTTTCAAGACTAACCACATTGTAGCCGCGTTTTTTCAAGAATTCCATTTGCCGCTTGAAGCTTTCGGGTGAAACCGATATTTTGCGCTCATTGGAACGCTCGTCTATGCAGTGATACATCAGTATCGGGACGACATACTTGTGCGGCAGATAGGCGATGCTTATAAATATAAACCCTGTTATTAAAATAACTGCGGTTATAGCTGTCCTTTTATTCATACGCAAATCTCCTTGTATACCTTGAGAATTTTCTCAGCCATCTGATAGAGATTAAATTTTTCGAATACTGCTTTTTTTGCTTCATCCGCCATGGCATCGGCCCTTGCCTTATTATCCAGTAGAAACTCTATTGCCTCTGCCAGCGCGCCAGGGTCTTTGGCCGGTACAAGCATTCCTGTTTTTCCGTCATCTATTACCTCAAGAACTCCGCCTACCTTTGAGGCTACCGTTGGAATACCTGCCGCCATTGCCTCTATAAGGGATAAGCCCAAGCCTTCTTGCACTGTAGGCAGCACAAACACGTCCATAATCGACAGCGGAACCGAAGTAAACGCGGTAGACTCCATCAGTACAACGGTATTGTCGAGCTGTAAGCGCTGGATTTCATTTTTTACATCGCGCTTTTGAGGGCCGTCGCCTATTATGAGAAGTTTTAAATGCTTTCTTTTCGGGGCCAGTATTTTTACAGCGCGCAGAAGGTATTCATGGCCTTTTACCGAAGATAATCTCGCCATTATCCCGACTATTTCGCAACCTGTTATGCCGAGCCTGGATTTTAGCTCTTGTTTTTCGGCGGCCGAAGGCGCCTTTTCAAATTTTTTTAAATCTATACCCGTATGTATTACCCTTATGCGTTCTGCTGGAACGGAAAAATCGCGGTTTAAATGATTTTTTATAGCGGAACTTATTGCTATTACCCGCCTGCCCCAGCAGGGAAAGAATTTCCTGAAATGCCGCGGCCTGAAAAACCCGTGGCAGGTTGTTATATACGCTACGCCGGTAAGCTTGGAAACCAGGTGCGAAATTACCTGCGTAACGCGCGTATGCGAGTGGATTATATCCGGTTTAAAGGTTCGTATTATCCTGCAGAGATTATACAGGGATAAAAGCACCTTCGGGGAAAGCTCTGATTTTGTCTGCAGGCTTATTTCTATATGGGATATTCCTGCTTTATCGAGTTCTTTTAGCATTGTGCCCCCTGCGGAGACAACCAGAGGCTTATGCCCCATGTGCGCTAAGGCCTTGGACAGGTTGGCGACATAGGTCGGTATCCCGCCATAATCCATGTGCGTTGTCAATTGGAGTATTCTCACCCCGCTGTTCCTTTCTTTAACATTTTTTTCAGCGCTTCAAAAACTTCTTCGGCGCTTATTCTTTTCATGCAATCACAACTGCGGCATTCACGGCGATAACACGGGCTGCAGGAAACCCCCTTTTTGATTAACGCATAGTCTTTTGCCGGCGGCAGATGCCGCGCCGGGTCCGTCGGCCCGAATAAAACTACAAACGGCGTTTGTACCGCGGCGGCGATATGCACCGGCGCTGAATCGGAACTTACGATGGCATTGCAACGCTTTATTAGAACCGCGAGTTCCATCAGAGAAGTTTTGCCTACCAAATCAATGGGTTTCGTCTTAGCGATTTTCTTATACTCCCCCGCCAATTCCAGCTCGTCCTTGGTGCCGAATAAAACGCACCGTGCAGAAATCTGGCGGCCTAATTCTTCCTGTAATTTCGCGAAACTGGCCAGCGGCCAGCGCTTTGTAGGCCATGCGCGGCTTGAGCCCAGATTGAAACCCACCAGAAGCTGATCATCGCTGACCCAGTCTTCTTCCAGGAGATGCTTTACATAATCTGTATCCTCTTTATTGAACCATAATTCCAGCTTTTCTTCTATATGGTGTATCCCGAGTAAGCCAAGCACTCTCTGCTGGTGCTTTACAGGCGCAAGCATTTCCTTAGATTCCTTTATCTTATGGCTCAACAAAAAAGACAACTGGCCGTTATCATAACCGTAACGCCTCCTTGCGCCGCACAAAAACGCTATGAGATGTGTCTTTAGATTATTTTGCAAATCGAGCGTTACGTCGAATTTGTATTTTTTGAGCTTCCTTGATGTTTTAAAAATATTTATAAGCCTGTTTTTGCCTTTATTTTCGTTGAAAGTTATTACCTCATCCAGATATGGCGAGCGCATTAAAATAGGGCTTGAGTGCGCGCCTGTAATCGCGGATATTTTTGCCTTCGGAAATTTATTTCTTATCGCCTTAATACTCGGTGTTGCCAGCACTACGTCGCCGGGCGCGCCTAATTTTAGAATAAGTATGTTTTCGCACTCAAGCGCCTCGTGGTAGACCGCAAGCGTACGCTCGAACATTTTATCGAGATTAAATTCTTTCTCTACCCTTTTGCGCGCCGCAACTGCCATGATCCTGGTTTGCTCAGGGTCTTTATAGGCGCGTATTATGGCTTGCGCCATTTCGTTCGGCTCCTGGGGCGCAACCAATAATCCGGTTTTTTCATGCTGTATTATTTCAACGACTCCGCCCACTGCTGTTGCAACAACCGGTACGCCTGCCGCATTTGCTTCGATGATAACCCTGCCGAATGCTTCCGGAATTGTTGTAGCCAGGACTAATAAGTCTATACGGCTTAGTACCTGCGGAATATCGTCGCGATGACCTAAAAATTCGATGTAGCGCGACAGGCCCAGGCG
>JBDRLY010000047.1:0-18889 GCA_043812735.1 Candidatus Omnitrophota bacterium
CAAAAAATAATTCAATTTTTAAACCAATCGGTCAAAAAAAGCTATAGCACACTAAAGAATATAGGAAATGTCCTCGCCCGTCTTAGTCGGTACATTATTAAGCCGATTAAGGAACCATTTTAGCTTTTCCACTGGCAGCCCCACTACGTTTGAAAAAGAGCCCTCAATACTTTCAATAAACTCATCGCCTTGTTCCTGCAGCGCGTAGGCCCCGGCTTTATCTAAATGTTTTTTCGCGAAATAGGATATTTGCCCGGGCGTCATTTTTTTCATTTTTACCTTTGTCTGTTCCGCAAAGGTAATTTTTTTCTTTGTTTTTGCGTTAACCAGCGCCACACCTGTAATTACATAATGGCGCGAACTACTAAGCTTTCGCAATATTCTCTTTGCATCTTCGTAATTTTTGGGTTTTCCGATTATTTCATTTTTACAGACAACTATCGTATCCGCGCCTATAACAAGCCCGCTCTTTAGTTTTCCCGCCACGTCAAGGGCCTTTTTAAGGGCAAGATTTTTTGCGAGTCTCTTCGGCGAGCGGGTTTTTTGCGGGAGGTGTTCTTTTATATTGCTGGGGATTACTTTGAATTTTAGCCCGAGGTTCTTGAGGAGTTTTTTTGCGCCGCGGGGAACGCGAGGCGAGGATGATCATTGTTTTTTAATATAGGAAACCAAATCTGCGCGGCGTTTCAGGTCCAGAAACCAGTTGTTGAAATATTCCAATTGCTTCGCTTGAGTTATCTGCTTGCGGAATTCTTCTTTGTCTTTTTCGAATGCCTCTTCGTCCATGGGTACGTATTCATCCATTGTTACTATGGCATATCCCTTGGCTGTTTTTGCGGGGCCCGCGATTTGGTTTTGTTTTATGCTAAAGAGCGCATCGACAAATTCGGTACTTTCGCCAAGCCCCTTGATATATTCGCCGCGAGAGAAAAGCCCGGTTTTCATTACGCCAGAGGCGTATCCGCCTTCGGCGGAAACCAAACCTGCGGCAGATGCAAAATTTTCCCCATGGGACAATTTTTCCTGCATCTGCGCCATGACGGCGGATGCTTTTTGTTTTGCGAGTTCGTTGGCTTTTGAATCAACATAAGCGCGCCGTACAGTATCTTCTATTTCTTCATATCCCGGTATATAGGAAGGCTTTTTTGCGATAAGCCTTATTACGTAGTAGCCCTTTTGTGTTTTTATTATGTCGCTTATTTCGTTTTCATCGAGCATAAACGCGGCAAACGTTATTTCAGGGCGGTAGCCTAATTGCGCTATTGGCTCGTTCTGGGCGAAGAAATCCGTTTTGCCGTAGGAGGCATTATATTTTTTTGAGAGCTCTTCGAGGTTGGAAGTTTCAACCGCTTCGTAAGATATATCCTCTATTGTTTTTTTTGCGGAACTTTCAGTATCTTTTGAAAAGTCCAGGCCGATATACTCGATGCATACCTGGTCTGGTTTCCGGAAATCGTCCTTGTGCGCCGAATAATATGCTTTTAGCATATCGCCGGAGGGCTGTATCTGGTCTTTGAACTCTTTCGGGTCTATTAATATATAAGATGCGCGGCCTTTTTCGTGCGCCTTTTTATATTCTTCCTTAACCATGTCATCCGTAAGATTGACTTCAGAGATTATTTTTTCCTGCACTTTCGCCATCAACAGCGTATCGCGGATGGATTCTTCGAAATCACGTGCTTTAGCGCGGAATGCGGTCTGCACAAGGCGTTCGTATAGGTCGTCGTTAAACTTTCCCTTGTGCTGAAAAAGGGGTATTCCCGCTATTGCCGTTACGAGTTCTTTGTTGGAGACTTTTAAGCCCAGTTTCTTTGCTTCTTTGACGAGCAGAATTCTTTCCCATGTCTGGGCGTAGAGGTTAAGCTGAGGCAGGATCTTCGGGAACATATCGCCGTAGCGCAAAAGCGCAATAATTCGTACTTCATCAAAGTAATGGGAGAATTCCTGAATGGATATTTTCTTTCCGAATAATTTCCCGGCGTAATTCGGGCCGGTATCGCCTTGGCGCACAACAGTGCCCCAGAGCACAAATGTGGCTATTACGCTTACGGCAACTACCCACATTATCATTTTATGGTGCCTTCTTAGGAATTTTAGCATGGCGTTAATTATAATGCAATTTGTTAGTTATGGCAAGTTTTTAACGCAGATAGACGCAAATCTGACGCAGATTCATGCAGATATTTTATCTGCGATAATCCGCGTGCCTGTCTTGTCGGCAGACAGGCAATCTGCGGCCACCTGCGTTATTAGCCTTGACGCGCCATATTTTTTCTGATACACTTCGCCGCGATGATACTTGCTTTCCTCTTAGTCATCCTGGCCGGCTTGTTTATGGGCTGGAATATCGGCGCCAACGACGCCGCGAATTGCGTAGGCGTTGATATCGGCTCAGGCAAGATGACCGTTAAGCAGGGGATAATCATCACCTGCGTTTTTAGCCTTCTTGGCGCCTTATTATTAGGGTCTCATGTTATAAAAACCGTAGGAAAAGGCATAGTCCCGCTGGACAAGCTTGAGCACAATGTTGCAGTTTACATAACTTTGGCTGCCGCGTTTGGCGCAGGTATTTGGGTTATGCTCGCAACTTATTTTAAGCTGCCCGTATCTACATCACATGCGATAGTCGGGGCGGTAGGCGGCGCCGGATTAGCGTGTAATACGCTTATTATCTGGAAAAAACTTCTGGACATTTTTATCTGCTGGGTAATTACCCCCTTCGGTTCTGCATTATTGGCGTTCCTTATGTATTATCCGGTATTATTTTTATTCTCTCTCCTGGTGCCTAAAAAATACGAAGACAAAGTCGTAGCATTTTTAATATTTGTGACAAGCGCCTATCTTGCTTTTGCGTGGGGCGCGAACGATGTTGCAAACGCCACAGGTATAATGGTAGGCTCAAAAATGGTTACGAAAAACATCGCGGTTCTTATCGGGGCATCGGCTATTATTATCGGCATAGTAACGTGGGGCCGGAAAGTTATCGAGACAGTCGGTTTTAATATAACCCACCTTACGCCGCTTATGGCAATAGTGGCAGAGGTTGCCTCAGCGTTGAATGTAACTATCTATACACTGCTGGGTATTCCTGTGTCGACTTCTCACTCCATTGTTGGCGCCGTGTTCGGCATAGGGCTTGTAAAGGGTATAAAATCAATAGACATTGGAATCATAAGAGGCATAGTTTTTGCATGGGTGTGCACGCCTTTTACGGCTGGCGCAGTCGCATTTTTATTGATGAAAGGGTTTATTTTGTTAAAATTAATTTAGCAGGAGGCCAAAATGTTAAAATCAAGAAACGTTTTTGAATGGATCGGCAGGCGCCGGGAGTTAAATGCGCTGCAGCAGGTCCTGAAACACCTCGATAAAGTGGTTGAGGCGGTCCTTGAAACACAAAAGGCTATTGAGGCATTCATCAGGCGCGACTCGGCCGGCGTTAAGGAAGCGATTAAATGCATCGCCGCCGATGAACATGAAGCCGATGTGTTGCGCAGGGGCCTTATGAATCAGCTGACCGAAGGAACATTTATGCCGGCTGACAGAGAAGACATGATGCACTTAATTAATAGCCAGGACAATGTCGCCGACTTTGCGCATACGGTCGGAAGGACCTTAGCGCTTTTTGACGATTTTCTGCCTGATGAAATAAGTAAAAACCTCACCGGTTTTATTGCTATTGATGTAAAGGCAGTCAACAAATTAAAAGAGGCGGTTGGATATCTGATAGATAAAGAATGCGATAAAGCCCTTACGGCTTGCGATGAAATAGAGGATATGGAAGAGCAGGGAGATGATGCAAAAAGAGAATTATTAAGGATAGTGCTGCGCGCAAAATTAGATGCCGCAATGCTGCTTTTAAGCCGGGACCTAATCGAAGCCATAGAAGAGATAGCGGACAGGATAGAAGACAGCGGCGATGAAATCCGCATATTGGCAGTTGAACTTAAGTAATTACTTTGCGGAAATTAACTAAGATTCTATTTTTTGTCTGGATAAACAGGGCATTCGGTAACGGTGGTTTTAACTGTTTCCGCAGAGCCTGTAACCGCTGTTGTGCCTGTCTTGATGGTCCCGCCTACGGGTGTTGTGACTAATTTTTGAGGCCCTTCCTTTCCTATTAATACCATGCCTGTGTCTTCTGCGGTTTTTAACCCTGTTTTACCGGCCTGTACCGCGGTATCAACCGTGGTTATGCCTGCTTCTTTTCCTATTTTAAAGGGCCATGTAAATAACCGCTCGAAGAACCTTGTAACGGGGTTTTTAGCACTTGCCGTTGTTGATTTTGCCGTAGCGCCGTAAGTACCCGTTTTTGGTTGTTGTACTTTGCTTACGGGGACTGTTTTAGGTGCTGTTGATGTGGTGGATGCCGCCGGTGCCGGCTCAACAGGAAGAGGACACTGTTTGGCTGTTGTGCGTTCCGGACTTTTTTGTGATAATGCTTTTTCAGTAGTAGGTGCCGCTGCTTGTTCTTCGTACTTTGCTGACTTGTTCTTGGAAAATGACAGTACCAATATTGCTATAACCAAGACAACGATACCCAGAAGAAACAAATTTATATTCGATTTAGGTTTTGCCATGCGTTCCTCCTTTCGGCTAACAAGACCTTACCTAGAGGAAATTCTATCACGGGAAAGGCGGGCGGCACAAGCAAAATTTTCTGTATATATTTTTTGTAAAATTTTTTGAAAAGTTCTTGACAGGTTAATAATAAGGTATATAATGAATATCTCAGAGATTCAGACAAGGGCGTCTTCTTAATAAGAAGACGCCTCTTTTTGTAACCAAAACTGCATAAAATTTAGTGGAGGAAGAGATGTCCAAGAAAATCGAAGAGTTCATGGCAAAAGTAATCCAGAGAAACCCCAACGAGCCGGAATTCCATCAGGCTGTTAGAGAAGTGGCGGAATCGGTTATGCCTTTCATTGAGGAAAACCCAAAATACCTTAAGGCAAAAGTCCTTGATAGAATGGTTGAGCCGGAAAGGGTAATAATGTTCCGCGTTCCGTGGCAGGATGATAAAGGCGAGACGCAGGTTAACCGCGGCTACCGTATTGAAATGAGCAGCGCCATAGGCCCATATAAAGGAGGGCTGCGCTTCCATCCAAGCGTGAATTTGAGCATACTGAAATTTTTGGCGTTTGAGCAGGTGTTCAAAAACTCCCTTACCACGCTTCCCATGGGCGGCGGCAAAGGCGGGTCTGATTTTGACCCTAAGGGAAAATCCGATAATGAAGTAATGCGTTTTTGTCAGAGCTTTATGACGGAATTACAAAGGCACATAGGCCCCGACACAGACGTACCCGCAGGCGACATAGGCGTAGGCGGCCGCGAGATAGGTTTTATGTACGGCCAGTATAAAAGATTGCGCAATGAATTTACCGGGGTTTTGACAGGCAAAGGCTTGAACTGGGGCGGAAGCCTGATAAGGTCCGAAGCGACAGGTTACGGCTGCGTATACTTTGTGGAGCAAATGCTAAAAACAAGGGGTGAGTCCATAAAGGGCAAAGTCTGCACGGTATCCGGTTCCGGAAATGTAGCGCAGTATACCGTTGAAAAACTGCTGGATTTAGGCGCGAAGGTTCTTTCTCTTTCGGATTCCGGCGGGACCATATATGTCAAAGACGGCATAGGCAGAAAAGAGCTGGACTGCGTCATGGAGCTTAAAAACCTCAAGCGCGGGAGAATAAAGGAATACGCCAAAGACTTTAAATGCGAGTACCTGGAAGGCAAAAAACCCTGGGGCATAAAATGCGATATAGCGTTTCCCAGCGCGACGCAGAATGAAATAGACGAAAATGACGCAAAGGCCCTTGTTAAAAACGGCTGCATCGCGATAGGCGAGGGCGCAAATATGCCGACAACGCCTGAGGGTATAGAGGTATTCCAGGCCGCAAAAATATTATACGCCCCGGGCAAGGCCGCAAATGCGGGCGGCGTTGCAACGTCAGGGCTGGAAATGTCGCAGAACAGCATGAGGCTTTCCTGGACATGCGAGGAAGTCGACAGGAGACTGCACGATATCATGGTGGCAATTCACTCGCAATGCGTGAAATACGGCAAGGAAGATAAATATATCAATTACGTTAAAGGCGCAAATATTGCTGGATTCGTAAAGGTGGCTGATGCTATGATAGACCAGGGTTTGGTTTAAAAAATAGCGGGAGATGATGAACCCCGTTACACACTGTTGTGTTGTGATGGGGTAAAAGTGGAGTGTGTAACGGGGTGAAAAAACAGGGTTTTGACAATGAAAAATACCTCCAGGAACAAAGTAAAGCCATCCTTGAGCGAATCGATAAATTCGAAGAGAGGCTGTATCTAGAATTCGGCGGCAAAATTCTCTACGATTATCATGCCGCCAGAGTACTCCCCGGTTACGACCCCAATATCAAGATAAAACTACTTAAGCAGCTTAAAAATAAACTTGATATTATTCTGTGCATTTACGCGGGTGACATCGAAAAAGGAAGGATAAGGGGCGACTTCGGCTTAACCTACGACCTGGATGCGCTTAAGCTGATTGATGATTTAAGGGAACACGGCCTTGAAATTCTTGCCGTTGTAATTACGCGTTTTGACAATCAGGCGCAGGCAATAAGGTTCAAAAATCTCCTCGAGCGAAGGGGCATCAAGGTATACCTGCACAGTGCTACAAAAGGATACCCTACCGATATCGATACGATTGTAAGCGAAGAAGGCTACGGGAAGAATCCTTATATCCAGACAAAAAACCCGCTTGTGGTAATCACCGGCCCGGGCCCGGGAAGCGGCAAACTCGCCACATGCCTGTCGCAATTATACCACGATTATAAAAAGGGCATAAAATCGGGCTACGCGAAGTTTGAAACATTTCCCATATGGAATTTGCCCCTGAAACATACCGTAAACTTGGCATATGAGGCGGCAGCAGCGGATATCGGCGATTTTAATTTAATAGACCCGTTCCATCTGGCTGCTTACGCTGAAAACACCGTAAACTACAACCGCGACGTTGAGGTATTTCCCGTATTAAAAAGGATACTGGAGAAAATAACCGGCGGGAAGTTTGTGTACCAGTCTCCGACAGACATGGGCGTAAACAGGGCCGGATTTGCCATTACAAATGATGAAGTAGTAGATGAAGCCGCAAAGCAGGAACTTATCCGGCGGTATTTCAGATACAATTATGAGTATATATTGGGTATTGAGAAAAAAGAAACGCTTGAGAAAGCAAAGTTGCTGTTGGAAGAGGTAAAAATAAAGCCCGAGGATAGAAGGGTGGTTGAACCGGCAAGGCAGGCGGCAGCGCAGCCAAAGAAAGACAAGTCCGCGCCGGAACTCAGTACAGGCGCAGCCATAGAGCTTAAAAACGGAAAAATTATAACAGGGAAAAATTCTATGTTAATGTCGGCGTCCTCGGCCGTTATCTTAAATGCCATAAAGGAGGCAGCCGATATACCGGATAAAATACATTTGTTATCGCCAAACGTCATAGACCGCATAAAAGGTTTAAAGAAAGATATTCTGCGTATGAAGTCCGAATACCTGGATTTGGAAGAAACATTAATCTGCCTTAGTATGAGTGCCGCGACTAACCCGACGGCCGAAGTCGCAATGGAAAAATTAGGCGAATTGGAAGGGTGCGAAGTGCACCTGACGCATATCCCGACAGCCGGCGACGGGACCGGATTAAGGAGATTGCGCGTTAATCTTACAACCGATGCAAACTTCCCGTCAGGGGACTTGTTCTTAAAATAAAATGGATAAAAAAGCGATATTATTCCTGGAAGATGCAACCACCTTTAAAGGCGAAACATTAGGCGCCTCAGGGGAGGCGATAGGGCCTGTAGTTGTTAATACCGCGGTAGTAGGGTATCAGGAAATGATCACCGATTCGGTAAACGCCGGAAAGATGTTGGTATTAACGTATCCTTTGATAGGAAACTACGGCATAAACGAGAAATTCAACGAAACGGATACTGCCAGGGTAAGCGGACTTGTTATTAAGGAGCAATCAAGAATTTTTTCAAACTGGCAGGCAAAAACCAGCCTTGAAGAATTTCTTAAAAAGCAAAACATTGTTGGCATAACAGGCGTTGATACAAGAACCCTTGCGGTTAAAATAAGAGACGGCGGGGAAATGCTCGGGATGATCTCTTCGGAAAATTTAAACGCAGGTGATGCAAAAAATAAATTGGCCGAATTCGCCAGGAGAAAAAACAGCCTGCTTGAACAAATATCCGCTAAAGAGGTAAGGGCGATACCGGGTAAAGGCAAAAAACTGGCAATAATCGATTTGGGCATATCAAACAGCGTCTTAGCCCAGTTATCAAGCCTTAACTTTGATATCACTATTTTTCCTTACGATACGCCCGCAAAGGAAATATTAAATTTAAAACCTGCCGGTATAGTTGTATCCGGCGGCCCCGAAAATGACCTGGGGCTTTCAAAGGCAATCGAAAGCGTAAAGGAAATACTGGGGCGCGTGCCGCTATTCGGTTTTTCAACAGGCCACGAAGTTATTGCTACCGCAGCCGGCGCTTCGATAAAGAAAATGAAAACAGGCCATCATGGCGTGAATTATCCGGTGAAAACCCCGGACTCTTTTAAAGGCGAAATTACGGCCCAGAACCACTCCTATGTCGTGGACGAGGCGTCGCTTAATACAAAGGATATAGAGATTCTTGAAAAAAATATCAACGATAACACAATCGAGAAGCTTACAAGCAAAAAGTTAAAGTTCATCTCAATACAGTATTGTCCCGCAAGCCCGGGGCTGGGGGAAGTTAACGGTACACTGAAGGAATTCGCGGAGCTAGTAAAAAATGCCTAAGAGAACAGACATCAAAAAAATTTTAATCATCGGTTCGGGGCCTATAGTGATAGGTCAGGCCTGCGAGTTTGATTATTCGGGTTCGCAGGCATGCAAGGCTCTCAAGGAAGAGGGCTATTTTACGATTCTTGTAAATTCCAACCCGGCTACAATTATGACTGATCCCGGCATGGCCGATGTAACTTATATCGAGCCGCTTACGGTGAGCACAGTTACAAAAATTATAGAAAAGGAAAGGCCGGATGCCATATTGCCGACGCTGGGCGGGCAGACAGGCTTGAACCTTGCGTATTTCTTAATGAAAGAGGGGATACTTAAAAAATACAACGTGGAAAGCATCGGCGCCTCGGTTGACGCGATAGCCAGGGGCGAAGACAGGGAGCTATTCAAGAAAGCCATGCAGGAAATAGGAATAAATGTTCCGCAAAGCGGTATCGCGCGTTCCGTTGAAGAGGGCATGGAAATAGGTTTAAAAATAGGCTTTCCCTTAATATTGAGGCCCGCGTATTGCTTAGGGGGCGCAGGCGGCGCTACTGCCTACAACAAGGAAGAGCTGGAGGCGTTTCTTGCCAAAGGGCTTGAAATAAGCCCCGTACACCAGGTTCTGGTTGAGGAATCGGTATTGGGCTGGAAGGAAATAGAATTCGAGGTTGTGCGCGACCGCGAGGACAATGTTATTATGATAACTTCCATGGAAAATGTTGATCCCATGGGCATACACACGGGCGACTCAATTGTTGTTGCGCCGGCGCAAACACTTACCCTGCCCGAATATACGGACTTCGTAAATTCTTGCAAAAAAATAATGAGGAAAATAGGAGTTACCGGCGGCGGCTCAAACATACAATTCGCGCAAAACCCCTATAACGGCAAAATTTATATTATCGAAGTTAACCCGCGGCTTTCAAGAAGCTCCGCGCTGGCGTCAAAGGCGACAGGGTTTCCTATCGCAAGGGTTGCAACAAAACTTGCTGTCGGGTATACCCTTCCCGAGGTGTTAAATCAGATTACCGGCAAAACAACGTCATTTTTTGAGCCGACAGTGGACTATTGCGTTTTTAAAATATGCCGCTTTACATTCGAAAAATTTCCGGCAACGCCGAGAGTCATTAACACATCAATGAAAGCGGTTGGCGAGGCGATGTCCATAGGCAGGAATTTCAAAGAGGCGCTTAATAAAGGAATACGCTCAACAGAAACCGGGCGCTTCGGCCTTGGCGCTGACGGAAAAGATAAGATTACCGATGATGCGCTTAAGTCAGCGTCTCCGGAGCTCTTAGAGCAGATAAAATCTAAAATAAGAATACCCAATGACGAGAGATTCTTTTATATAAGATATGCCCTTAAGGCCGGCGTCAGCGTTGATGAAGTATATGAACTTTCAAAAATAGACAGATGGTTCGTTGACAATATGAAACAGCTGGTTGAGCAAGAGGATAAAATTAAGGACCAAAAATTAAAAGTTAAAAATGGAGAATCCCCGGATTTGCTTAAAGGGGCGAAACAAAATGGATTCAGCGATAAACAATTAGCATATCTCTTGGATATGAAAGAAGAGGAACTCAGGGATTTAAGGAAGAAAAACAACATAATCCCGGTCTACAAACTTGTAGATACCTGCGCCGGAGAATTTAAGAGCGAGCGGCCGTACTACTATTCTACATATGAGACGCAGAACGAATCTGTCCCCTCGAAAAATAAAAAAGTTGTGATTTTAGGCGGCGGGCCGAACAGAATAGGCCAGGGCATCGAATTTGATTACTGCTGCTGCCATGCCTCATACGCCTTGAAGGAAGAAGAAATAGAAAGCATCATGGTAAACTGCAATCCCGAGACGGTCTCAACCGATTATGATACTTCGGATAAATTATATTTCGAGCCCTTAACCGTCGAAGATGTTTTAAATATAATTGACCTTGAAAAACCAATAGGCGCTATTGTGCAATTCGGCGGGCAGACGCCGCTGAATATCGCTATCCCGCTGGAAAAAGCCGGGGTAAAAATTTTAGGCACATCGCCTGATTCTATAGATATTGCCGAAGACAGAGACAGGTTCAGGACACTTGTTAAAAAACTGGGACTTGTACAGCCGGATAACGCTACGGCCACCTCATTTAATCAGGCAAAGGAAATCGCGAGCAAAATAGGCTATCCCGTTGTGGTAAGGCCGTCGTATGTTTTGGGCGGCAGGGCTATGGAGGTTGTGTATGACGAGGGGGATCTCGAATCCTATATGACGTATGCGGTAGAGGTCTCGAACGAGAGGCCTGTTTTGATAGATAAATTTCTGGAAGACGCAATTGAGGTGGATGTCGATGCTATATGCGACTCTGAAACATGCGTTATCGGCGGGATATTGGAGCATATCGAAGAGGCCGGTATACACTCCGGCGACTCCGCGATGGTCCTGCCGCCGCACACGCTAACCGAAGATATCATTGAGAAAATAAAACAGGCTACCAGGCAGCTGGCGCTGGAGTTAAAGGTAAAAGGGCTTTTGAATATCCAATATGCCATAAGGCATAACGTTGTTTATGTATTGGAAGTTAACCCCAGGGCTTCCAGGACGATACCTTTTGTCAGTAAGGCGATAGGCGTGCCCCTGGCAAGGCTGGCTACAAAAATTATGCTCGGGAAATCCCTTAAAGAATTAGGTTTTACTAAGGAGATAACGCCGAAATTCTTCTGCATAAAAGAGTCGGTATTCCCCTTTGTAAGATTCCCCGGCGCAGACCCGATACTCGGGCCCGAAATGCGCTCAACAGGCGAGGTTATGGGCATAGATAAGGCCTTCGGCATGGCGTTTGCAAAATCGCAGCTCGCCGCCGGACAGAATTTGCCATTAAAAGGAGGCGTATTTATCAGCGTGAAAAACGAAGACAAGCGTAAGGTCGTGTTTATCGCGAAAAAACTATCCGATTTAGGGTTTAAGTTATTAGCTACCAAAGGCACTGCCAACGCCTTAGCTCAAAACGGGCTGGAGGTGGAAGTGGTGCCGAAACTTTACGAAGGAAGGCCGCATGTCGTAGATAAAATAAAAAGCGGCGAACTGAACCTGGTAATAAATACCCCTGCAGGCAAAGCCACTAAAGTTGACGAAACCCTTATACGCTCGACTGCTATTCTACGTAATGTTCCGCTTGTCACAACTATTTCCGGAGCCGAGGCAACGGTAAACGGCATCGAGGCGCTGATAAAAAAGCAGTTTGAGGTAAAGTCGCTCCAGGAATACCACAAAATTTAATTTTTAACCCCCTATGCATAAGATACTTAATAAAGAAAAATTAAACTCTGTTATTTACCGCATGGAAATTCAGGCGGAAGATGTTGCTGCAAATGTCCTGCCAGGGCAATTTGTTGTTTTGCGGGTTGATGAGCGCGGCGAGCGGGTACCATTGACTGTCTGCGACAACGATACAACGCGGGGCACAATTACACTTGTGTTTCAGGTGGCAGGCCTTACTACAAAGAAACTCTCCAATTTATCCGAAGGCGATTCCATCGCGGATATCCTGGGCCCTTTGGGCATGCCTACCGAGGTAAAGAATTTTAAAAAAGTAATTTGTATAGGCGGCGGAGTAGGCATCGCGGAAATATTGCCTATAGCAAAAGCGCTCAAGAGTGCCGGCAACAGCGTTATTGCGATATTGGGCGCGAGGACAAAAGAACTCATGATTCTGGAAGACGAGGTTAAAAAATATACAAATAAAATCTATATCACAACCGATGACGGTACTTATGGAAGAAAAGGTTTTGTAACGGATGTGCTTGGCGAATTGCTGCAGGAAAAACCGGGCCTTGTGTATGCTGTAGGGCCGCTTCCAATGATGAGAAAAGTCGCGCAGGTTACAAAACCGCTTGGCGTAGAGACAAAAGTGTCGCTTAACTCTAACATGATTGATGCAACTGGCATGTGCGGCACTTGCAGGGTGAGCGTTAACGGCAAAAGGCGCTTTACCTGTGTCCACGGGCCTGAGTTTGACGCCCATGCCGTGGATTTTGACGAACTCGCCAAACGCCAGGAGAGGTTTTTAAAGGAAGAGAAACTGTCTATGGATTTACACGATAAGGGAGGATGCGGCTGTGCCAAGAGTTAAAATGCACGAACAGCCGCCAAACGAGCGGATAAAGAATTTTAACGAAGTCGCCCTGGGCTATACGGCTGATGAAGCGATAAAAGAGGCGAAGCGCTGCCTTAAGTGCAAAAATCCGCCCTGCGTTAAGGGCTGCCCGATAGCGGTCGATATACCGAAATTTATCTCGTTTATTGCCGAAGGAAAATTTAAGGAATCGATAGACGCGATTAAAGAAACAAACTTTCTTCCCGCTATCTGCGGAAGGGTATGCCCGCAGGAAACGCAATGCGAGGTTAAATGCGTTGTGGGCAAAAAAGACGAACCCGTAAATATAGGAAAACTTGAGCGCTTTGCCGCCGACTGGCTTATGCAACAGTCTAAAGATTTCGCAAACCGCAAACCCTGCCTGTCCGGCAGGCAGGCGCGAACCGAAAACCGAAAAGAGAAAGTGGCGGTGGTGGGCTCAGGGCCTGCAGGCCTTACCTGCGCCGCTGAATTGGCAAAACTGGGGTATAGCGTTACGTTGTTTGAATCGCTGCATGAGTTGGGCGGCGTTTTAATATACGGTATTCCGGAATTCAGGCTGCCTAAAAAAATATTAGCATGGGAAATAGAGGGAATCAGGCATCTCGGCGTTGAGATAAAAACAAATACCTTAATAGGCAGGACGAAAACAATCGACGGCTTGAGAAAAGAAGGTTATAAGGCATTTTTCATAGGCGCCGGCGCCGGGCTTCCTTTATTTCTGGATATAGAGGGCGAAAATTTAAACGGCGTTTATTCTGCCAATGAGTTTTTGACAAGAGTAAATCTCATGAAGTCCTTTCTTTTCCCCAAGTACGATACACCGGTTGTTATTGGCGATAAAGTCGCCGTTATCGGCGCAGGCAATGTAGCCATGGATTCCGCAAGATGCGCAAAACGCCTGGGCGCAAAGAGTGTCTCTATAATTTATAGAAGAACAGAAAAAGAGATGCCGGCACGCGTCGAAGAAATAGAACACGCAAAACAGGAAGGCATAGAATTTATGCTTCTTACTAACCCCATTAAGATAATAGGCAACGAAAAGGGCTGGATGCGCGAGGTTATCTGCCAGAGGAACGAACTCGGCGCGCCGGATTCGTCCGGCAGGCGCTCGCCTGTGCCGATACCCGGCTCGGAGTTTACGCTTGGCATGGATACGCTTATATGCGCGATAGGCAACAGCCCAAATCCCCTTTTGCCAAGAAGCATGCCTGAATTAAAAACCGCAAGGCGCGGAAACCTCGAGGTCAAAGAAAACCTCCAGACATCAATTGAGGGAGTCTTTGCCGGCGGCGATATCGTAACAGGCAGCGCAACGGTTATTTCTGCTATGGGCCACGGAAGAATGGCCGCCCACTCCGTAGGCGCGTATCTTGAATGAGTCCCGCAACGTCGGGATAATTCGCAGACGGCCCCGAAGTTTCGGGGCCTATAAGTTGCGGCGTGAAACGCCGTAACTTATCTGCTCATTAATTTTGCTTGTAAATAGATAAACACCCCAGTATAATGCTGCCTTGAAGGGAGGCGATAGGGAATGATAAAGAAAAACTTTAGGACAGGTGTTGTAACGTTCACCTTTGATAGCCCCTCGAAGGAAAAGGTGTATTTGGTTGGGGATTTCAACAACTGGGATGCAAACGCCACGCCGATGTCAAAAAAGAGCACCAAGTGGAGCATAGATGTAAAGCTCAAGCCGGGTAAATATCAGTTCAAATACCTGGCGAGCGGCGCCTGGCACAACGATCATAAAGCCGATGCGTATACAGCAAGCCCGTTCGGCGGCGACAACTCGATAGTGATAATCCCATAGTGGATGGGACAGACTTTAGCAGAGAAAATATTAAGCAGACACGCAAAATTGCCGCTGGAAGCAGGCGATTATGTGCTTGCCAAAGTAGATTCTTGTTTATTGCAGGACGGCACAGGCCCGTTGGCTGTAAAGCAATTTCAGTCGATAGGCTTTAAAAAATTAGCCGCTCCTAAGCGTACGATATTTTTTTTAGACCACGCCGCACCAAGTCCCAGAACCGAACTTTCCAATTCTCATTTGCTTCTAAGGAAATTTGCAAAGGATAAAAAAGCAATTCTATTTGATATAAACGAGGGCGTCTGCCATCAAATTATTGCGGAGCGCTTTGCTAAGCCGGGCGATGTCCTGGTGGGGGCCGATTCACATACGTGTTCCGCGGGGGCGTTGTGTTGTTTTTCTACAGGTATGGGCTCGACGGATTTAGCTGTTGCGATGGCGCTGGGGAAAACGTGGTTTCTGGTACCTAACACTATAAGAGTAATTATAAACGGCAAATTGCCAAAAGGCGTTTATTCAAAGGATATAATGCTTAGCTTAATAGGCGGGATAAAATCAGACGGTGCCACATACAAGGCATTTGAATTTGAGGGTTCTACAATAAGTAATATGCCGGTGTCACAGCGACTTACATTGACAAATATGGCGGTTGAATCGGGGGCAAAAGCAGGCCTCATCGCTTCCGACGCAAAAACAAAAGAATTTTTAAAACAACAAGGTCGGGCGAAAGATTATAAAGCCCTTAGCGCTGACAAAAACGCGAAATACGAAAGAACAGTTGAGATAAATGCTGGCAGGCTTGTGCCCATGGTTTCATTGCCGCATGAAGTTGATAACGTAAAACCGATAAATAAAGTAAAAGATGTAAAGGTTAACCAGGTGCTTATAGGCTCTTGCACGAATGCAAGACTGGATGATTTAGAACTGGTCGCAAGCATGTGGCGGGGCAGGAAAAGAAATAAGAGCCTGCGCGTAATTATTACACCGGCTTCAAAAAAAGTATATTTAGATGCCGCCAGAAAGGGGTTAATAAAGCAATTTCTGGAGTTCGGCGCGGCAGTAACGAATCCGGGATGCGGCGCATGCGTCGGCGTGCATATGGGTATTCTGGCGGACGGCGAGCGCTGCCTTGCGACAATAAATAGGAATTTTAAAGGAAGAATGGGCAATCCCAACGCATTTATATACCTTGGTTCGCCGGCGACTGCGGCAGCGACGGCAATAGAGGGGAAGATAGCGGATCCCAGGAAATATCTATGAGCCCCGCCCTTCCTAGAATGAGGAAGAAGTGGGGAATAGGAGGAAGAGCGGGGTGAGGGGCAAGGCATGGAAGTTTGCGGATAATATATCAACCGATTTAATCGCTCCGGGAAGGTATTTCCATTTGCGCTCAAACCTGCCGGAACTCGCAAAGCATGTTTTGGAAGACGCAAACGCGGATTTTGCGAAAAAATTGCACAAAGGCGATTTTATAGTTGCCGGAAAAAATTTCGGGCTGGGTTCTTCAAGAGAACATGCGGCGCAAATAATTAAAATTGCTGGCGCAGGCGCGATACTGGCGAAGTCATTTTCGCGTATATTTTTCAGGAATGCCATAAATGTCGGTATTCCCGCAATTGCAGCCGATACATCAAAAATAAAGGAAGGCGACGAATTGGAAATAGACCTGGAAAAGGGCCTCATCAGGGACGTAACCAGAAATTTCCGGTTGAAATTTGCTCCGCTGCCTAAAATTATGACAGATATTCTAAAAGCAGGCGGCCTTGTAAAATATATACGCAAATACAAGGATTTTAAGCTATGAAAGTTTCAATAATAGGCGCGGGAAATGTAGGCGCACAAGCGGCTCAGGCGATACTCAGGCGCAATATTGCTGATGTTACGCTTGTGGATATTATTGAAGGGCTTGCGCAGGGCAAGGCTCTTGACTTGGGGCATGCGGCAGTTATTGAAGGCTGTAAAAATAAAATTATAGGTACAACTGATTTTACGCAAACCCAGAAAAGCGACATCGTTGTGGTTACCGCGGGCCTAACCCGCAAGCCCGGCGAGACGCGCTCGGAACTTCTTACAAAAAACGCCAAAATTACAAAGGAAGTAATGGAAAAAATAAAAACTCATGCGAAAAACGCAATTATATTAATGGTAACAAACCCACTCGACGCCATGACGTATCTTGCTTATAAGTCATCCGGCCTGGATAGGAAAAGGATATTCGGCATGGCAGGGGTTTTGGACACATCAAGATTTAAATATGTGCTCAGCGAGCGATTTAACGTTCCGCATAAAGACATAGAGGCAACCATATTGGGCGAGCACGGCGACAGCATGGTTATCGTGCCGCGCCTCACGGTTGTTAAGGGTATGCCGCTGGCAAGGATGATTCCGACGGATGAAATCGGAGAGTTAACTGCGTGCGCTAAGAATAGCGGCGCAGAGATAGTGGCGCTATTAAAAACCAGCGCATCCTATGCTCCGGGCGCCGCGATTGCGTGCATGGTTGAGGCTATATTAACCGATTCAAAAAAAATCCTGCCTGCGTCCGCGTATCTAGAGGGAGAATACGGCTTAAAGGACTTATGCATAGGCGTTCCTGTGAGGTTAGGAAACTCTGGTATTGAAGAAGTAATTGAGTTAAAATTAGAACAGGAAGAAAAGCAGGCGCTGATACGCTCGGCGGAAAAAATAAAAGAAGATCTTGGGCATTTATTTTAAAAAGGAGCCGATATGAGCAAAGATACATTTAAAGAAAGAATGAAACAGCGGTTTGATAAAAAAACCAATACCTTGATGGAAGAGGTTTACAGATACGAACTTCAGGATGTAAAAAACCCGAAGCTTTTCAGGGATATTTTCACTTATGACGAGGTACCCAAGACTCCGTTTAACCACAGGCTGGTTCCCATGTTCCCGCCGGATGAGATATGGATTACGGATACAACATTCAGGGACGGCCAGCAGGCATGCCCGCCTTTTACGGTGAAACAAATTGTTAAAATATTTGAATATCTGCATAAATTAAGCGGGCCCAAGGGCGTAATACGCCAGTCGGAGTTTTTTCTTTATACAAAAAAAGACCAGCAGGCTGTCGAGAAATGCCTTGCAAAAGGATATAAATATCCGCAGATAACAGGCTGGATAAGGGCGAAGAAAGAAGATTTTAAGCTGGTAAAGAAGATGGGCCTAAAGGAAACGGGTATCTTGACATCCGCATCCGATTACCATATTTTCCTTAAGCTCAAAAAAACGCGCCGCCAGGCGATGGAGGATTACCTGGACATTGCACGTGCCGCGCTTGATTTAGGGATTATTCCGCGCTGCCACATGGAAGATATAACAAGGGCCGATTATTACGGTTTTGTAATTCCGTTTGCGCAGGAACTGATGAAGTTGGCGCGCATGTATAAAATGCCGGTAAAAATCCGGGCATGTGATACCATGGGCCTGGGCGTTACATACCCGGGCGCGTCTATGCCGCGCAGCGTAAAAGGCCTGGTATACGGCCTTGTTGAATACGCGGAAGTACCGTCAGAGTGGCTTGAGTGGCACGGCCATAACGATTTTTGTAAGGCCCTTATCAATGCGACGACGGCATGGCTGTACGGATGCTGCGCTGCAAACGGGGCACTTTTAGGAATAGGAGAGCGGACAGGCAATACGCCCATTGAGGCGCTTATTATGGAGTATATTTCGCTTCGGGGGGAGAAACACGGCGTAGACACAAGGATAATTACGGATATTGCAGAATATTTTGAAAAGGAAATAGGCTATAAAATTCCGGCAAACCAGCCGTTTGTAGGAAGGGATTTTAACCTTACGCGCGCCGGTATTCACGCGGACGCGCTTTTAAAGGACGAGGAGATATACACTATTTTCGATACGAGAAAATTATTAAAACGCTCGCCCAAAGTAGCAATAACGGATAAGTCAGGCGTAGCGGGTATTGCCCACTGGATTAACGATAACCTCTCTTTAAAAGGCAAAAAAGCAGTAGGAAAAGACAACGCAGCGGTTTTAAAGATTAAGCAAATGGTGGATGGGGAGTATGTTTCGGGTCGCACAAGCGCGATTACCGATGAGGAGATGCTGCGTCTCGCCAAAAAATACCTGCCGAAGCTGTTTCGATAAAAAGACTTACCCGGTTTTGCCGGTGAAGGTGAAATCGCGCAC
>JBDRLY010000048.1:0-16131 GCA_043812735.1 Candidatus Omnitrophota bacterium
CGTCCCCATCGTCTAGAGGCCTAGGACAGCGGACTTTCGCTCCGCCAGCAGGGGTTCGAATCCCCTTGGGGACACCAGCTTTTGTGAGCGCCGACATGATTAAATACATTCGGATTTTATTAGTACTGGCAATACTTGCGCCTTTTTATGTTAACGAGGTAGCGGCAGAAGAAACCCTCTCCTGGAATGACTGTATTATAGAGGCGAAGAAACACCACCCTGATTTAATCGCAGCCGTAGAAAATATAAATCAGGAAAGAGCAAATAAAACAATAGCGGCAAGCGGCCTGTTCCCGCAACTGGATACAAGCCTTGATTTTTCCAGGCAAAAAAGAACCACAACAAGCACTTCTTCAAGCGGCACCACAACTTCCTCCAGCAGCACCAGTGCGCGCAGCACGATAACCAATTCATACACATACGGCCTTACGGGCAGCCAGCTGATTTTTGACGGCTTTAAAACTTTCAACGATATCGGGGCTGCTTCCGAAGCCGTAAAAGCCGCGCAGGAGAATTACCGGTTTGTGTCATCTGAAGTAAGATACAATTTGCGCAGCGCATTCATCAATTTACTGAAATCCCAGGAATTAATAAATGTAGCCGAGGATATAGCAAGAATAAGAAAAGACGATTTAGGGCTGATAACGCTGCGCTATGAGTCGGGCCTGGAGCACAAAGGTGCTTTATTGACGGCGCAGGCAAACCTTGCGCAGGCTAATTTTGAGCTCTCTCAGGCAAAAAGAGACGTGGAATTTTTCCGGAGGCAGCTAACCAAAGAAATGGGGCGCAGGGAATTTAAGCCGATGAGCGTAACAGGCGATTTCGCCGTGCGGGATGTCGCGAAAGAAAAACCGGACCTTGAAGCACTGATAAAAAAACACCCCTCTATCCTGGAGGCCGCCGCGCGCAAAAAATCAGCGCAATTCGCGGTCAACTCAGCCTACGGAAATTTTTCTCCGCAGGTTTCAGGCACGGCGGGAACCAGCAGAAGCGGTTCGCAGTGGCCGCCAAGGAATAAAGGATGGGATCTCGGGGTGAGCGTAAGCATGCCGATATTCGAGGGCGGGTTAAGGTTTGCCCAGGCACAAGGCGCCAAGGCCGCTTACAATGAAACGCTGGCGAGTGAGAGAAGCACGAAAGACGCCGCTATTGTAGATTTGGAAAATGCGTGGGTAGCGCTGCGGGATGCCGTTGAAACGGTAGATGTTCAGGCTAAAGCCCTTGAGGCGGCCCAGGAGCGCTCCAATATAGCCGAAGCGCAATACTCGACCGGTTTTATAAGTTTTGATAACTGGATTATTATTGAAGACGACCTTGTAAATGCCAAAAGTTCTTACCTGGAGTCGCAGGCAAACGCCTTATTGGCTGAGGCAAACTGGATTCAGGCGAAAGGAGAGACATTAGAATATGCGCAATAAAATAATAATTGCTTTATTGATTTTTGCTGGGGCCGGCGCATTTTTGTATTTTAAAACCAGGCCCGCTAAACCAGGCGGCGAAATACTTAAGGAAATAAAACCGGTTATGGGCAGCATTCAGAATACCATTTCCACTACAGGCGCCGTGTTGCCTAAAAACAGGCTTGAGATAAAACCGCCTGTCAACGGGCGTATTGAAACCATACTTGTAAAAGAAGGCGACAAGGTTAAAACCGGCCAGACGCTCGCATGGATGAGCTCAACAGAACGCGCCGCGCTCTTAGATGCTGCGCGCGGCCAGGGCGAAGACGCGCTTAAATACTGGCAAGGGGTGTATAAGGCTATTCCGCTGATTTCGCCTATCAACGGAGAGGTAATTGTGGCAACAACCCAGCCCGGGCAAACGGTTACCAGCGCGGATGCCGTACTTGTTCTCTCAGACCAGTTAATAATAAGGGCGCAGGTTGACGAAACTGACATCGGCAAGGTTAAAATGGGGCAAAACGCGATCGTGAATCTGGATGCCTACCCTGATATCAAAATAAAAGCAGTGGCGGAGCACATATACTATGAATCCGAGACCGTAAATAACGTAACTTTATATAAAGTAGATTTATTGCCTGAGGTTGTGCCGCAGTTTTTCCGCTCAGGCATGAATGCCGCGGTAAATTTTATAGAGAACAGCAAAGAGAATACACTGCTTATTCCCCTGGAAGCCGTATTGAAGGAAAAAGACGGCGATTATGTTTTATTGAAACGGCCCAATGAAAATGCAGCAGTTAAGCAGCGCGTCGAGCTGGGCATTTCGGATGACAGAAATACAGAAGTACTCTCCGGGATAACCAGGAAAGACACGCTGGTATTAAAAACCCGGAAGTACGCAATTCCGCAAAACAATATCGGCACCAACCCCTTTATGCCGTCCCGCGGCCAGAGAAAATAAAAAGCTATGATCGAAATAAAGGATATATGCAAAACCTACCGGATGGGCAAGGTTGAGGTAAAAGCCCTTAGTAATGTTTCCCTGAAGATCTCGCGGGGAGAGTTTGTCGCGATAATGGGCCCCTCCGGCAGCGGAAAATCTACCGTGATGCACATCCTGGGCCTTTTGGACAGGCCGGATTCGGGAGTGTATAGTCTCGGCGGCAGGAATTTAACGACCCTTCCCAATGAAGAACTCGCCGTTATCAGAAACAGGCTTGTGGGCTTTATATTTCAGCAGTTTCATCTCCTGCCGAGGATGAATGCTCTTGAGAATGCAGAGCTGCCGCTTATTTATGCCGGGAAACGCCACTTGAAAGACAAGGCCAAGGAAAAAATAGCAATAGTGGGGCTTAAAGACCGCGAGTTGCACCATCCGAATGAACTTTCAGGAGGCCAGCAACAGAGGGTGGCGATTGCGCGCGCGCTTGTTAACGAGCCGCTGATTATTCTTGCCGATGAGCCGACAGGGAATCTTGATTCGAAAAGCATGGAAGAAATACTCGGCATACTCAAACGCCTAAACGAAGAAGGCAAAACCGTTATTATCGTTACCCATGAGAAAGAAATTGCTGAGTACGCAAACAGGGTTATTCTCATGCGCGACGGCAGGATAATTTCCGACGAAAGTAAAAACGCTTCCGCAGAAGAAAAACCCGGCCAAAAACTATCCGATGATGAAGTTTCAAAAATGTTCTCAGGCTCGCTTAAATACGCGAAAGGCGCAAAATTCTGGGATTATTGCAGGGAAGCGCGTTTTGCCATGGCGTCGCATAAATTGCGCTCGGCGCTATCTATTTTGGGAGTACTTATCGGCGTAGCGGCGGTTATCGCTATGTTAGCGCTTGGAGAAGGGGCCAAGGCTTCAATCGAGAAGCAGCTTGCATCGCTGGGCTCAAACTTATTGGTTATCCGCCCCGGTTCTTCCCGGCTTCACGGCGTAGCCATGGAAGCAGGCGCGGTTACGCGGTTTAATTTTCAGGATGTGGAGGCAATAAAAAAACTTACCCATGAGATAAAAAGAGTAAGCCCCTCGGTATCCGGCCGCGCACAGCTTGTTTACGGCAACAAAAACTGGAACTCGCAAGCTAACGGCGTAGATGTAGATTATGCCGAAATGCGAGCGTCTGTTCCAGAGGTGGGAAGATTTTTTACAGACGCAGAAGTAAGGATGAGGGATAAGGTAGCGATTTTAGGTCCGACAGTGGCACGCGAGCTTTTCGGCGAATCTAATCCTGTGGGAGAAACCATAAAGATAAACCTTATTAATTTTAAAGTTATAGGCGTCCTGCCGTCAAAAGGGGCGAGTACTTTTCACGACCAGGACGACGTTGTTATGGTGCCTATTACTACTGCCATGTACCGGCTTTTGGGAAAAGAATATATCGACTCTATTTTTGTGGAGGCAAACACTACCGAGAATTTAGATTCGGCCACCGAGGCGATAACGCAGGTTATAATAAAAGAACACCGCCTTAATAAAAACGAAACAGATTCTTTCCAGATACGCAACATGGCGGATATCAAAAGCGCCCTTGAGACAAGCACAAAAACCATGTCCGTATTGCTGGGCTCTATCGCGGCTATTTCGCTACTGGTGGGCGGGATAGGCATTATGAATATTATGCTTGTCTCGGTAACGGAACGCACCAGGGAAATAGGGTTGCGCAAAGCAATAGGGGCGAACGAAAAAGATATTATGACGCAATTCCTTATCGAAACAATTCTGATGTCGTTTTTGGGAGGGATAGGCGGCGTGGCGCTGGGCGCAGGGGCATCGACTCTGATAACTCTTTTTGCAGGCTGGAATGTGGTAATTTCGCCGTTTTCAATAACGCTTGCAACGACTTTTTCTATACTTGTGGGCTTAGTATTCGGGCTTTGGCCGGCAAAGCAGGCAGCGCGGCTTAATCCTATCGAAGCCCTAAGGTATGAGTAAAGCTAATATTATGCGCATAACAAATGCGAGAATAATAACCCCCGAGGGTGAAAGCCGAAGGGGTGAAATTATTATTAAAGGCAGGAAAATAAAATCTATCCGCTTCAAAAATTGCCGCGGCGGCGATATCAATGCGGGCGGCAATTTTGTTTCGCCGGGTTTCATAGACTTGCACATACACGGTGGGCCGGAGAAGATAGCCAAACGGGAAATAAAATACGGCACAACAGCGTTTTTATGGGGCCTGCATACGGCCAGTTTTGATGAAATAATTTCTGCAGCGAAAAAAATCCCGGAGTTAAACAAGCAGGCCTGCGGCGCAAAAATCCTAGGACTTTATCTGGAAGGACCGTGGGTAAGCCCAAAAATGCGCGGCGCGATACCGCGGAGCTCGTTAAGAAGCATAAACCTAAAACACGCGGAGGAATTAATCAAAAAGACAGGCGATTTAATAAAGGTGGTTGTTGTTGCGCCGGAATTAACAAACGCCCCGGCGCTTATAAGGTATTTAAGAAAAAGAAAAATCCGCGTATCTATAGGCCACAGCGATGCAACATACCGCCAAACCAAGGAGGCAATAAGCCTCGGAATAACGCTTGCTACGCATACCTTTAATAGGATGCGAGCGCTTGGGCATCGCGAACCGGGTGCAGTAGGCGCTGTTTTAGAAGATGAGCGCGTCTATGCGGAAATTTTATTAGACGGCATACATATACACCCTGCTGCGTTTAAACTGTTGCTTAAAACAAAAGGTGCTGATAGAATTATCCTTGTAACAGATTCTGTTGCAAGCGGGCCCATGCCAGGCTCGGTGCGCCGCGGTCGAATTTTTCAAATGAAAAACGGCGTATTCGCAGGCGGCACGCTTACGATGAACCGCGCTATAAAAAATGCGGTTAGCTGCGGCATAGGCATTGCCGATGCAGTTAAAATGGCGGCGCTTAATCCGGCACGGTTTTTGGGTATAGCCGGCCGCATTGGCTCTATAGGGCCTGGCAAAGACGCGGATTTGGTAATATTTGATAAAAATTTTAATGTACAAACAGCACTTCTTAAAGGAAGGATATGTGCGGGATAGTAGGTTATATAGGAAGTAAAAATGCGCTGCCGATACTTATGGCGGGGTTGAAGCGCCTTGAATACCGCGGCTATGATTCGGCGGGTATTGCTACGATAAAAGACGGAAAAATTCTTGTGCGTAAAAGGCCCGGCAAAGTAAAAATGCTGGATGCGCTTTTAAAGAAAGAGCCCGTATCGGGTGAGGCCGGGTTATCGCATACGCGCTGGGCAACCCACGGCGAACCTACCGAGGCAAACGCGCACCCGCATTTGGACTGCAAGAAGAAAATAGCGCTTGTTCATAACGGCATAATAGAAAACTACGATACACTTAAAGAGCGCCTGATTAAAGAAGGGCATAAGTTTCGCTCCCAGACAGATACGGAAGTGATAGTGCATTTGATAGAAAAATACTATAACGGTTCGCTGGAAGAAGCGGTGAAAAAGGCAATTAAAGAATTAAGAGGCGCGTACGCGATAGGGGTAATTTGCGAGAATGAGCCGGGAACGATTATCGGAGCGCGATGCGGCTCGCCTTTGGTTGTGGGGTTGGGTGAAAATGAAAATTTTCTCGCATCAGACATGCCGGCGTTACTGGGCTTTACAAGAAATATTATACCCCTTGAAGAAAACGAAGTTGCGGTGCTTAATAAGGAAAAAATAAAAATTTATAATGGCAGCGGAAAAGAAATAAAACGCCAGCCGACGAAGGTTGACTGGGATATGTCACGCGCGGAAAAACAGGGTTATGCGCATTTTATGCTGAAAGAAATACACGAACAGCCCAAGGCGATAAGCGATACGCTAATGGGCAGGATAAAAGATGACTGTGTCGAGTTTAAAGAAATAGGCCTTAGCGAAGCGCAGCTTAAAAACATCAAGGAAATCGAAATAATAAGCTGCGGCACCGCCTGGCACGCGGGGCTTGTCGGAAGATACATGCTTGAGGGGTTTGCGAAAATACCGGTTGAGGCGGATATATCAAGCGAGTTTCGCTACCGAGATACAATAGTCAACAAAGGCACCCTTGTTATCGCCATAAGCCAGTCCGGCGAGACAGCGGATACCTTAGCAGGCGTAAGGAAGGCGCACGAGGCGGGCGCAAAGGTTATCTCAATTTGCAATTGTCTGGGCAGCACGCTTACCAGGGAATCCGACGGCCTGATATACACCTACGCTGGGCCTGAAATAGCGGTAGCGTCTACAAAGGCGTATACGGCGCAGTTAACAGCACTAGGGCTTTTTACTATTTACCTGGGGGTGTTGCGCGGCGCGATAAATAAACAAGCGGCAAAGAAATTGCTGGATGAGTTAAAGCACATACCTTTTTACATAGAGGAAATACTAAAAGATACCACCATAGTTTCAGAATGCGCCAAAATATACCATAACGCAAAACAGGTTTTATGCTTAGGCAGGCGGTATAATTTCCCTACCGCCCTTGAAGCGGCACTGAAACTAAAAGAAATTTCCTATATAAACGCGGAGGGTTACGCCGCAGGGGAAATGAAACACGGCCCCATCGCGCTTATAGATGAAAATTTGCCTGTTGTGTGCATAGCGCCAGAATCAGGCGTGTACGATAAAATGATTTCCAACATCCAGGAGGTAAAGGCGCGCAGGGGCAGGGTAATCGCTATTGCCACAAAAGGTGATCGGGAAATACCCCGCCACGCCGACCATACGGTGTACATACCGAAAACACCGGAGATATTCTCACCCATTCTCGCGATAGTGCCGCTGCAGCTATTGGCGTACCATATCGCCGTTTTGCGCGGGTGCGATGTTGACCAGCCGCGGAATTTGGCAAAGTCCGTTACGGTAGAATAATGCACGGAACGCTCTACATTGTCGCTACTCCAATAGGGAACCTTAAAGATATCACCTTTCGCGCGATAGAAACGCTGAAAACCACAGACTTAATCGCGGCAGAAGATACCCGCCATACAAAAATACTCACTTCGCATTATGGAATAAATACCGCACTTACAAGCTATTTTGAGCATAATAAAATTACAAAAGGAGAGTACCTTATGCGCCTGTTAAAGGAAGGCAAGAATATCGCCCTTGTCTCAGACGCAGGCACACCGGGTATATCAGATCCGGGCGCGCATATTATAAGAAAAGCCATAGAAAACAATATTACAGTGATCGCGATACCAGGCCCAAGCGCGTTTTTAGCAGCCATTTGCGCCTCGGGCAAGGCGACGGATAAATTTATATACGAGGGGTTCCTGCCTGTCAAAAAAGGCGCCCGCCAGAACAGATTAAAGGCCCTTGCGGCCGAGAAAAGGACAATTGTTTTTTACGAATCGCCGCATCGCCTGTTAAAAACGCTTGAAGATATCTTGGAAGTCTTAGGAGACAGGGATATTGTTGTTTCTCGGGAGCTTACCAAGAAATTTGAAGAGATAAGGCGCGAGAAAACATCCGCGCTTATCGAGCACTTCCAAAAAATCCATCCAAAAGGTGAGCTTGTTATAGTAATTTAAAAAACATTTAAAAAGATATTGACAAAGTTAGCATGCTAGTGTATAATTCTCCGTAGTTTAACTAGGTAAAACGGAGGAAAGCATGTCAAAAAGACTAACGGCCTTTATTCTTGCAATATCATTTCTCGCAACGCAAAGCGTTTACGCAAGCCAAATTACAAAACCTACCCTGCGCAGTAAAGCCACAGCCGATGCTCCGGACGCAAAAAGCAAATTAGAAGGCGAAATAGCCGCGGCAACGATTACGTTTAACGGCATAGCCTTATCGGTGCCAGTAGTGGGGAACTCCTTAAGGCAAACCGTACAAAGCCTTGCGCTTAACCCGGATATAGTAATACCCCAAGGTACGCCTGATGCGCTTAAGCCGGGCGACAGCGTAACAATAGCCTACAAAAGCCCACTTTATTTTCTAAAAACAAAAAATAACCCTGACGGCCAGGATTTTTACAGAGATAATTACCCGCTTACTGAAAATCAAATCAGAGCGCTTTATTTGGTAGCCAGAATGATGGGTATTACCACCAACCTTAATATATTCCAGGCAGCGGCTGAAAGAGGCGAATTTGATGAGGCAATTGCAGCGCTGGTAAGGCAAGGCATAACTGACCCGAAGCAAGTATATGATATTACGACAATGAACGCATTTGCTGCGTATGCTAACTTAATAGGCGAACAAACAGCGAACAGAGGTACTGCGAGCGATGAAGTCCCCCCGAATTACATTCACGATGTCCTTAATACCATTAGATATATTCGCGAGATAGCAGAGCTTTGCCCAGGCGTAGGAATGGGAAAGGTGCCTGCAACAACAGCAGGTTTTGCGGCGATAAGAGAAAGCGGCACGCACCACACTATGGCAAGGGATAACGTTACGCTGATGTTCGGGTTTGAGCAATGGATAGAAAGCCAGTTTGCGCAACTGGATAAGCTGCAGACCAGGATTTTTGTTAAAAAGCTGCCTGTAGATGAATATTTCGGGGTAGATTCATTCTTTCTCTCAAGGACAAATATGCTGTTTAATTTAATATTTGAGACGCTTAATAAACAGGGCCTGCTTAAAAACGGCGAAGATAAGGCAATGTTTTTAGAAATCAAAAACCTCGTTGCAATCGCTCAGGCAAAAATTGTAGGCAGATGGAATAACTATGTCTATTTTGACGAACCGCTCCCGGAAGGGACGCCTCATCCGAAACAGTTAGACGAGATTAAGGGGCGCTTTAAACTGTTGCAGGAAGCAGCAAGAGAGAAAAACCTTGGTGAGATAAGGCCAAGGGTGCCTTTGTGGGCGTCAACGTCAGTGAAGATAGACGATATAAAAGCAGGTGTGGATGAATTACTGTATTTTGTAAACTTAATAGGTCCCCACACTGTCAATACCATGCCTGACGGGTTAATTGACGCTATAGAAAAAAGGTTCGCCGGGCTCTCTGACGCAGAAAAAGAAAAAGCCATGGAAGAATTAGCCAGGGCCATAGACGATAACAGGATAATTGTAAAATACGATCCCAAAGGCAACAGCGTATATGCGGATGAGTTTACTCCGGAACAGATAATAAACATAGCTAATGAGCTTCTTGGCAGATACACAAATGAGATATTAACTTTAGCCAGCACGCATCCTGACACAAAACAGGCACAAGTTAGAATACAAGAGGAAATAGATAACTACAATGCCAAGCTAGGGGCGCTTAAAGATTCAAACGAATTGATTGAAGAAGTCTATGAAAAGGAGATACTAAAAGATGAAGATGTTGAAAGATTGAACCTTGAGATAATTGCAAAACTCCTCACCTGGCGCGGCGGCGATTCGTTTGAGGACGCATACAATAAGTCACTTAATGAGGCATTCGCCCAGCGCATTGAGGCTGCAAAAACACAGCTTGCTAAAGCTCCAGAAGCTGGCCCAGGCTCTGTTCTTCCGCCGGGATGGACAGGCGGGGAGATTTCCGCGGCTGTGCGCAACGCAGAGGGATTTTTATCGGTGGATGAGAACAACAAGGCGTTTGATGCGCTTACAAAATACATGTACGTCATAAGAGACCTTAAGACACTATTAGAAGGCGGAGACCGCGACGCGCTGGAGGCATTTATAGAAGCAAACGACCCTGACTGGGAGCTTGACGAAACGCTTGTAGGCGCATACCGTACAGTATTTGCCCGAGCGCTTGATATTACGGAAGAGGAAATGGATGAAATGATGATTTCTTTAACCGATATAAAAGTAAGCACCCGTAACATGGATAAATTAATAGGAGACGAAATCAATACATTTTCCAAAGGCAGCATCATCACGCCTGAGGGTTTTGCGGCAGGGTTTGGCGCGCTGATACCGGTTTTGGCAACGCGCGGACCGGTAATTATAATCACTCCGCAGGGGACAAATGCGGAAGAAACAGCAAAATACGAAACATACCGCAA
The DNA here is from genome assembly GCA_043812735.1 of Candidatus Omnitrophota bacterium. Taxonomy (GTDB): domain Bacteria; phylum Omnitrophota; class Gorgyraeia; order JBDRLY01; family JBDRLY01; genus JBDRLY01. Next base: position 10,308 of record JBDRLY010000048.1, read on the forward strand.
ACTTGTTACACTGGTGCTTGAGACGCTTAAGCCGGAAGGAGAAGTAAAAATAGAAACATCCGTGGAGGTGGCAAATGCCTACCTGAACCACACCAAAAGAATTCTTGATGTAACCCTCTATACATCGGCTGATGACAGGAATGATTATAGTAAAGGGCTACTGGGCGTCCCGCCAAAAGTTATAAGGTTGGATAGCGCCTACACAAGTGCTAGGCCAAAGCTATCCGGGCAGCTGGCTGATTTTAGAGCGGCACATGATGAAATAGCATCAAAACTATAACTATGAAAACATGAAAAAATTATCAGCAACTCTTATAGCAGTTGTGCTGTTTACAACACAAAGCGCCTGGGCAAACCAGGGCGCTTTGCGCTCTAAAGCCACAGCTGATAGCCCAGCCGCTAAGGCACAGCTGGAAGATGATCTTGGCGCTTCCGGCACCAACTCAGACGGCTTTATCCGCCAGGGCGATAATGCATTTAAGAAGATGGCAGAGAATTTAGCCGACGGGAAATTTACCGATGTTACAACCGAGAAGCAGGTAAAGGACGACATGGCAGCGGTGGCGATAAGGGCGCGCGATAATGTAAAGGATATCGTAGGCGGCAAAGTGCCCCTGCGTATTATAAGTACTGCAATGGTAGCCGTGTCCAGGAATGATTTCTCAGCCGGGTTTTATTCCCATGGGAAAAAGACAAAGGCAGAACTTATAGAAATTCTCGGCGACGAAGGTTTTAACAGAATCTTTTCCGTCCCAACACTTGTATTGGCCCAAGAGATAATAGATAATCAGGATGAGCTAATCCGCCAGGAGTATATATACCACGAACTTATATGCGGCACAGAAGGCCATTATAATGCTATTTTCAAACAACAGACTCTTTACATTGAGAATTATGTACTAGGGGATTATGAAGAAAGGGCTCATGAAAAATATATAAAAGGACAAAAAGGCAAGCCCTACAAGGGCATCCTGGGTGAAGAATTAAGGGCACTGATTAACCAGAAATCCGATGAACATGCCCTTGCAAGTGCCATAGAAATGCTTGATTACAGTGAGCCGTCTATACGCAGACAGAGCATGAACACGATTAATGAGCTTCATCGCACAAATCCAGGAGCATTTACACCGGAGAATCTAGCACTTTGCCTGACAACTAAGGCGCTTGAGAACCCAAGCGAGGCTGTAAGGTCAGGGTTTTTGATAGCTATCGAAAAATTTGGGGTAAACCCCGGTGCTTTTACGCAGGAGAACTTTGAGCGCCTCCTTAAGATGCCAACCGAAACTATTTTGCGCATAATCGGTGATTTTATCAGGACCGACTCTGCGCCTATAGACACATATATCAACCGTGCCTTGAATATGATCAACGAAGAAAACCCTAAATCGCGCATAATAGGTTTGCATATAATCGAAAGATTTCTTAGTGATGACGTATTTCCCATAACAGATATGAATTTCCTTGCCGTAGTTAAGGTGATTGCAGACGGCGATGAATCCGTCAGGGATAAAGCCGTAAGTACCGCGACAGTATTTTATGCAAAGAAATACAAAACCGATTCAGAAACGGCAAAGTCTAAAATCGAAAGCTACCTCCGTAGCGCAAAAAAAGATTTAGTCGCCTTCCTTACTACCATCATTGCTAGGGAAAAGCAGTTAAGAGAAACACAACCAGCAAGTGCAGGACCAAAAGTTATTGCTGGTGCGCAACCGGTAAACTCCAGCACTGAGGCGCGCGAAGCCGTTTCCCCGCAAATAGCCGAAACTCGGCCATCGGGGCCGCCGGTATTTAAGGATGAAACAAATAAACAGCTGGCTGATAAAATTAGTGAAGTGAAGAAAATAGCCGAAGAGCTTAACGGCTTGACATTTCAACAGGAGAAGAAAGTCCGTGCCAGCATTATCAGCGCAGATTGTATTGTTAACGGATACTGGCCTATATTGGTTGCTAAGATAAAGCAGGAAAAAGCGCCGGTGGTAATATACATTAATAAAAAGATAGCCAGAGAGCATATGGGCGCCATCAGGTTGTTAATAAAGACACTTGGCCTGGAAGGCAAGGTACCTGTAGGTGTAAACTTAACACAAATAGCGAACGCTTTGCGCAACGCAAAAACAAAGCCTGACGAGATTATTTTCTACACCACGCAGACAATGCAAGAATTAGTGGAGGCAGAGGAAGAAATTATAGATCTATACACTATACAGGGGTTAATAAATGATGTTACTCAGGTAGACAAAAACACTCTTGCGGCCGCAGGTTTCTCCGGGACAGCGGAGCAACTAGAAAAATTATACAAAGACATAAAAGAGCTGCTTATAAAGTTGTAACATAATTTTTCACTACGGCGCCGCTAAAAGGCGCCTTTAAACTGCTTATTTACTAAAATGATGAAAAAAGATAATAAAAAATTTCCACTGCGCATAGCGGCAATTCTTACCTGCGCGGCGTTCATATTTACGCAAGTATGCTGGGCAGATTTGTCCCCCGACCCGTCCTCCGAAGCTTTAGCGAAGGAGGGCACCCTGCGCCCGGTGGCGGCGAGAGAAACCGACGCTGTAAATGCGCTCACCAGTGATATTAACGCTGAACAACCCGTGGTCCATTTTGACCAAAGAGGGTTTGTGAATACGGCAGTTATTCCTGACGGTACTGGGGGATGGACTGAAATTTCACTGGGTCAGGAATTTAAAAGGGTAATTACGCTGCCGCCTGAAAAAAGGGCATTAACGGGAGAGTTAATGCGCGCTGTTAAAACTAGAGGGGAAGAAACAGCACTTCTGCAACCCGCGGAGTATCCGGCAGCGCAAGACAAAGACCGGCATGAAACACAAGTGTTATTGCTTACCGTGGGAAGAACTACATGTTATGGCACGGAACTATTGACGCAAGTCCTAAGAGATAACAGCATGAATGCAGATACGCTGGTATTGATGGATACAGATTATCTCTCCGAGTTTGTCTCGGTGCTGGAAAGAGAAAATACCATGCCCCCGAATATTATAGGCATCTCGGTGTCTGAGCAAAATATAGAGCAAACAACAGCGCTTATAAAAGAAATAAGACAAAGATTTCCGGATGCGTATGTAATAATAGGGGGCCCGGAGACACAGCATACAGAACAACTCGCCGTTATATTGGATGATTTTGACGTTATAATAAAAGGCCAGGCGGATGATGCCATTACTGATGTTGTTGATATTTTAAAGGATTCCACGCGGACACAGGGACTTAACGCACTGCAATTAAAAAAACTCGCATCGCTTGAAGGCGGAATTCTTGCAAGAACAGGCAATACCCTTTTGTATAACAATCTTGCCTGGACAAATGTCCCAGAAGAATTTCACCTATTACGTCCCTACGCCAAGAAAATGAAACATTATTGGCATACATCGCGCGGATGCCCAAGGGCCTGCAGGTTTTGCTATAAATGGTCCGGCAGGCAATATAAACTGGCACTCCCCCATAAAGAGACAGGACAAGAAAAAACCGCCCCCATGTATGTACGCAACGCGAAGGCTATGAAAGAATGGCTCCTTGAGAGATTAGTTCTGGAAACAAATGGACAATATACACCTCAGAGCCTTGAGGAGGCGCTGGCTAAGCCCAAGGAGCGCTCAGAGATATTGGATATACTGCCTGTTGACACTAAAATAGCAATTGAGATGACTGACGATGATTTTCTCGTGGACAGAAGGAGGATAAAGGCGTTTCATGACGAGATCCTAAGGTTGGGCCTAGAAAATTATTTTTATTTTACCCCAATAGCAAACGTAAGCTCTTTTATAAAACAAGATGCGGTGGATACAGAATTGATACACTGGCTTAAAGACATGAATTTTAGAGATATTTTTTTAGGAACAGATGGGTTATGCGACGGCGTTTTGAAACAGAACGCGAAAGGATATACACTGTGTCAGGCTATATTGGTAAATAAAGCCCTCGCCGAAGGCGGTTTATATCCCCAGCATAATCTAATATGGACTACGCCGGAAACTACCCACGAAGAGTTAATAGAAGCAATGATAATGTTTCACCTTTTGCCATGGCGCTTTAATGTAATGCAAAGCCCTCTTATATTGGCCTCATTGGGCTCTGCGTTTAGTAACGAATACGTAATAGGCCATTCCCAAGAATATAACTGGCAGATACCCGGAGAAACAATTGATTGCGGTCATTACTTTATAAAAAACGGATGGTGTGTTCCGAAAGAGTTTCCGGAATACGCTACAACCCATTCTAAATACCCGCTTTATCCTAATAATGAAAACACAAGGGCGCTCCTGGAGGCTTTACAGAAAGGAGCGATATCGGATTTAGAAGCGGTAGGCAAACCTGTATTAAGCTCCATATTGAAGAAATGGAAACAATCCCAAGATACAGAATTAAAAAGCATAGCTTTATTATATGAATACTATTGTCAAGGGCCGGAGAAAACGAGTTTTTCAGAAGCAACGATCGAAATAAGCGAAGGGATGATTTTTAGCGGAGTTTATTCCTTCGAGGACTATTACCAGAAATTAACAGACGGAACTATCGGAAAAGACAAGAATATAAAACGTGTAATGCGCTGCTATGAACAGGGAACAGATTTGGCAGACAAAAGGTTATACCTGCAGGCAGAAATGCAATTAAAAAATGGTATAAAACTTGCACCCCGAAACCCCAAACTTTATTATGCGCTGACATTTGTCTTATTGAAACAGGATAAAATGGCTGAGGCGGTAGAAGTTTTTGGTATCGTTAAAAATATAAGATACAAGCCAAGTACTTTCGAGTGGTTATTTGAGGAATTGCTGGAAAAATACACCATCAAGGGTGCTTTTGACAAAAATCCGGCCGTATTCAACAACATGAGAGACGGCTATTTTCAGCTTACACTAATGTCTTTTATTTGCAATGTTATTGAAGTAGCGAAAAAAACAGCGCCTGTAACCAGGGTGGATTTTAAACTTGATGGTATAGATAACGCAATAAATTACTACGATTTGCTGGAGACGCTGAGCACAGTGCGGGTTAAAGACGAAATGTTTCGAGAGAAAGAAAGAATTCTAAACGAGTTGACAAATACAAAAAAATCCAGCTTCTTGGGCGTGCCATTTTATATAGAGGGCACCCCTCAAAGCAGAACACTTGTATTTGATTTAGATAATATTGTTACACAACGGCAAAACCTAGAACAACTCAAAGATACCACCGAAGCACTTGATGGAAGCACCTGATAAGAATATTTAAAATAAGTATTGACAGAATTAGCCGCGCACAGTATAATTTAAGCACAATTTAAGATTAACCTTTTAAGCCCGTCCGGAGAGGCGGCAAAGGAGGTAAAACAAATGTTAATGACACCTATCCATAATTACCATGGGTGGGTTTTTTTATGCCCAAAAAAGGAGACAATATGACATTTAAGCGTAAGGCACAGGTCTTGGACAGGGAAGGTATTGAGCGCGCGATAACAAGAATTGCCCACGAGATATTGGAGCACAACAAAGGCACAAAAGATCTCGCGATAATAGGCATAAGAAACCGCGGCGCTTATCTGGCGGACAGGCTTGCCGGCGCAATAGAGAAAATAGAAAAGACAAAACCGCCTGTCGGGATTATGGATATAACCCTCTACAGGGATGATTTAACCACCGTTGCGCAGAAACCGGTAATCCACGAGACGCAGATAGGCTTCGATATCACGGGCAAAAAAATAATACTTGTCGACGATGTCCTTTACACCGGCAGGACAATACGCTGCGCGCTGGATGAATTGATAGATTTCGGCAGGCCGGCTAGCATACAACTGGCGGTTTTGGTTGACAGGGGCCACAGG
>JBDRLY010000049.1:0-3290 GCA_043812735.1 Candidatus Omnitrophota bacterium
CAGGCCCGACATTTATATCCAAAGCACCTGCGCCAGTTTCAATTTGCTTCTGCGCAAGGCTTTGTATAACGGCTTTATTGCGCCCTTTTATAGCCGCCGCCACGTCGTTAAACATTCCGTTTATTCTTTCCCCTATTAGCAACATTATTACTCCTTTCCTTAAAGCGTATGGAGCATAATTTAGTTTCGCTTCGGGCAATTGAGTGACGGCGAATCTGCACCGCAGCGAGCTTTAAAGTTTTGGGTCGAGCGAGGAGCGCACGCCGGAACCAATTGTCTGAAGCGATAATAATTTTGATTATGTGCAACTAACATTTTTGCATTAATTCGTCAATAACCTTATGTACCATACTAACTGCCTGGGGATGCGCCATAACTAATATATCAGATCCGGATTGAAGAAAGCCGACTGCCGTAATTGCCTCCCAAAGCGGCGCCCGTTTTTCCAGTTCGCCCCATTGCGGCATCTCAGTTTCCGGTGCTTTTGCCTCTTTAGTCCTGTATACCTCCTGCGCTATCATATTAATCATGGGGCCCTGGAGCAATTTGTCTCCCGTAAGCGCCGCAAGGCGGATTCGCTCCATAATGGAATATGTATATTCAAAGCCGTAACCCAGCGCTCCCGTAGCCTGGTGCTGGATTATCTTATCGCCGGGAAACCCTGTATCGCTTATCAAAATATTCAGCTGCTTTCCCAGATTTACATCAATAGGCGCCTCTGCGATTATCCCGTGGCCAAACGCCATGCATGCCGCCGCAACTGTTTTATAATTATCCTTTGTTGCTATCCCCAATAATGCGCGTTCACCGCCTGCCGCCTCTGATGCCTTAAGAAATAATTCGTTATCTTTCTCAAGGTTTCCCGAACCTATAATTATTAACGGCAAGCTTACTGCGGCTAAAACCGCTTTTACCGTCTTGGCGCATTCATCCGGTGAGGTATTTTTATTCTCCGGGTGGGCGCTGGCTAAGCGCAGGCATATCAAATCGGCGCCGAATGTGTCTTGGCATTTCTTGGCCCAGGATACGGGATCTTTAATTTCTTCTCCTATCGCTTTCTTTAAAACATCAGGCCATGCCGGCGGCTCCATATCCCAGACATCCATCGCTATAACAGGCTTGTTAGGGCATTCTCCTTCAAAGTGCAAAAACGGCAATGAGTTTTCGCCGCCGATTTTAACAGCGCGCGAGCGGGTTCCGCCATTTTCTTTTGTAGCGCCAATTATAACTTCGTTTATCTTACCCTGCCATTTTTCTATAACCCGCTCCATTATACCCCCGCTTTTTGTATTAAATCACTTAGCGCCGATACCGCTTTGCTGCTTGCGGATGAATCCAGCAAATTCCTGCCTTGTTCACGGTAAGAATTTATTGTCTCATCCTCGGGAATAACACCCAAAAGCTCAAGCCCTGTTTCCTCAAGCGCAGTGTTTTGCGCAGCGGTTAGTGCCGGTTTTGCCCGGTTTATCACTAAAAACTTTTTCTTTATTTTCAATTTAAGGGACTTTAACACTTGCACAACGCGGCCTGCCGAACGAATACCCACAAGTGTCTGGTCGCTCGTTACAATAAGCAGGTCTATATCGTCCGTTGTCCGCCGGGATAAATGTTCCATGCCGGCTTCGTTGTCCATTACCACAAACTTATATTGATTTCCAAGCTTCGAGAGGTGCTGGCGCAATAATTCATTTACATAACAGTAGCAGCCGGGCCCCTCGGGCCTTCCCATTACCAAAAGGTCAAATCCCTTAAACTCCGCTATCGCCTCCTGGAGCCTTTTATTTATATAATCGCTCTTTGTGACATTAACAGGCAGCTGTTTTTGCGGTATTTCTTCGCGTATGTCTGCAATCATTGAGTCATATTCAACGCCAAGCGCTTCATTTAAATTAGAGTTCGGATCCGCATCAACTGCTAATATCGGAGTTTTATTCCGCGCCAGTAGTTCGCGGATTATCAGTGCTGCGAGTGTCGTCTTTCCTGTGCCGCCTTTTCCCGCTATCGCTATTTTGTATGACATTTGAACGCAGATATTCGCAGATTGCACGCAGATATTCGCAGATAATTAGCGTAATACAAATTTGCGTCTATCTGCGTTTGATTTGCGTGAATCTGCGTTAAAATATTTCCTATAGTCATTTTACCCTAATATCTTTTTAACACTCGGAAACAGATCCATATCCGTATGCGGTAAAAACAAGGTTGACGTATATTCGTTCATAAACGAAGGGTCGGTAGATAATTCAAAATAGGTCATCTTCTTTGCAATCTTTGCAGCCTTGTCCATCGCTTCATATGAAACAAGGCATGCCTTTGCACCGGCGATCGAACTATTTCCAATAAACGCAAATCTCTCCAGCGGTAAATCCGGCAGCAGCCCCATCATTATGGCTTTCTCTATATCAAGGTATGTTCCAAGCCCGCCCGCAACGAATATCTTAGTAAGGTTCTCAAATTTTAATCCCATATGCTTAAGCATAACATACGCGCCCATATACACTGCGCCTTTTGAGCGGATAAGATTTTGTATATCAATTTCAGCTATGGCGATATCCTTTTGGGTTTGAGTCTCATTCGCAAATGCTATGACAAATTCCTTATTGCCTGTCTTGGTTTTTCCTTTGAGCCTTTTTGACTTTATTTCCCGGAATTTGCCCTGCCTGTCAATTACTCCGCTTTTCAGCAATTCCCCTACTGTGTCAACTAAACCCGAGCCGCATATCCCTTTCGGTTTTACCTCGCCAATAACAGAATATTCAACATCAAAGTCCTTTGTAATTCTAACCCGCTGTATCGCACCCTCCATAGCTCGCACACCGCTTTCTATACCGACCCCCTCAAACGCAGGACCGGCCGAACAGGCGCAACAGGCAAGCCAATCTTTATTGCCCAGCACAATTTCGCCGTTTGTCCCTAGGTCTATCAGCATGGAAAGGCCCGGGGAATCATCAATTCCGGATGCCAATACGCCGGCAGATATATCTCCTCCGACATAGCTTGCAACCGCAGGCAGGCACGCTAAAAGCCCGCGCGGATTTATCTTTATACCCGCCTCAGCAGCCCTTATGACGGGTAAAAAAGTTGCAACAGGAATATACGGGTGCTTTCGGATATCATCCGGCGGTATCATTAATAAAATATGCATCATTGTTGTGTTGCCGGCAGCAATCACGCAATTTATATCATTCAAGTTAATCTTTAAATCTCCCGTCATAGACTCTACGAGGTCATTTATCGTATCTACTACTGCATTGCGCAGGCCTTCAAGCCCTCCCGGCTCCTGCGAATAG
>JBDRLY010000050.1:0-5848 GCA_043812735.1 Candidatus Omnitrophota bacterium
CGCGCTATATTCGGCGAGAAAGCAGGCGATGTGCGTGATGCTTCGTTAACCGTTCCGCCGGGGGTAGAAGGTATTATTGTAGATGTACAGATATTTTCCAAAAAAGGCAAGGCAAAGACAAAAGAAGAACTGAAGCTGGAATACGAACGCATAGAAGAGACAAAAAAATATTTTGAGGCGCAGATAAAAACGGTAAAGACCGAAAGAGAGGAAAGAGTCAAAAAGCTTCTCCTGGGACAGCGTCTCGGTTCTGCATTGCTTGACGCAGATACGGGAAGAATTCTTTTGCCTGCAAATAAAGTTGTGCGCAAAGGAGACTACAGCAAATTATTGCGCTGCGATTTTGTAAGCGTAAAATTACCCGAAAATCCGGAATTGGAAGAGCAGGTAAGGCATGCGCTGGCGATATTAGATGAACAGATAGAAGATTTGGAATACGAATTAGACCGTGAAGTTGAAAAAATCAAAAGAGGCGATGATCTCCCCCCCGGTGTTTTAAAGAAGGTAGTTGTGCATGTAGCATCAAAGAGAAAAATATCCGTCGGCGATAAAATCGCAGGCCGTCACGGCAACAAGGGCGTTGTCGCAAGAATTGTTCCAGAGGAAGACATGCCATATATGCCTGATGGTGCTCCGGTCGAAATCGTATTAAATCCGCTGGGTGTACCTTCAAGAATGAATGTAGGGCAAATCCTTGAAACGCACCTGGGCTGGGCTGTAAAGAAACTCGGCTGGCATGTTACAAGCCCTGTTTTTGACGGTGCAAAGGAAACCGAGATAAAAGATGTTATGAAGCAGGCCGGTATTCCGGAAAACGGTAAAATATCGCTGCGTGACGGTTACAGCGGCGAGCCCTTCAGCGAAAAAGTTACGCTGGGATATATTTATATGATGAAACTTATCCACTTGGTGGATGATAAAATACACGCGCGGTCAATCGGCCCCTATTCTCTTGTGACGCAGCAGCCTCTTGGCGGAAAGGCGCAATTTGGCGGGCAGCGTTTCGGAGAAATGGAAGTATGGGCGCTTGAAGCATACGGCGCCGCGCATACATTGCAGGAATTATTAACGGTTAAATCAGACGATGTAATTGGAAGGACCAAAATTTACGAATCGATTGTTAAAGGAGAAAACGCACTTTCGGCCGGAACGCCGGAGTCCCTGAATGTTTTAATAAAAGAATTACAGGGTTTGGGCCTTGATATAAGGCAGGAAAAAAGAAAATAATGGCAAAGGAAAAAAAAGCGAAGAAAAAAACGCCTAAAAAACAAGAAATATCCGCAGTGCAGCCAGTAGTTGCTCAGCAGGTGGAGGCTAAGCCCAGAGCACACGAGGCTGCGCAGACATTTGATGCTATTTCCATAAAAGTAGCCTCTCCCGAAACGGTACTATCCTGGTCAAAAGGCGAAGTTAAAAAGCCTGAGACTATAAACTATAGGACATTCAAACCGGAAAGGGACGGTCTTTTCTGTGAGAGGATATTCGGCCCTACGCGCGATTGGGAATGCAGCTGCGGGAAATACAAAAGGATAAAGCATAAAGGTATTGTCTGCGACCGCTGCGGCGTCGAAGTAACGGTTTCAAAAGTGCGCAGGGACAGAATGGGGCATATCGGATTGGCATGCCCCGTAACACATATATGGTTTTTTAAGGCGATGCCGTCAAAAATAGGGACGCTGCTTGAGCTTAATATGCGCGAGCTGGAAAAGGTTATATATTATGAAGAATATATCGTTATCGATCCGGGCGAGACGCCGCTAAAGAAAAAAGAATTATTGAACGAGGAAAAGTATAACGAATATATAGAAAAATACGGCCATAAGTTTATAGCAAAAATGGGCGCCGAGGCGGTAAAAGAACTGCTCAAGCAGGTTGAGCTGGACGATATGATAAAACGCCTGAATAAAGAACTGCGCGATTCAAGCTCAGAGCAAACACATAAAAGGGTTGTAAAGCAACTCAAGATTGTAGAGGCGTTAAAAAAATCAGGCAACAAACCGGAGTGGATGTGCCTGGAGATACTGCCCGTGATCCCGCCCGATTTAAGGCCGCTGGTACCTTTGGACGGCGGAAGATTCGCCACGAGCGATCTGAATGACCTGTATCGAAGGGTAATAAACAGAAATAACAGGCTCAAGCGGCTTATTACGTTAAAAGCCCCTGAGATTATAATCCGCAATGAAAAAAGAATGCTTCAGGAAGCCGTTGATGCGCTATTTGATAACGGCCGCCACGGAAGAGCCGTATTAGGGGCGGGCAATAGGCCGCTCAAATCTTTGGCAGATATGCTTAAAGGAAAACAAGGGCGTTTTCGCCAGAATTTGCTGGGCAAGCGCGTAGATTATTCGGGCCGTTCCGTGATTGTAATCGGGCCTGAGCTTAAGCTTCATCAGTGCGGGCTTCCCAAGAGAATGGCGCTGGAATTATTTGAACCCTTTATTATAAGGAAGCTGCGCGAACGCGGCTTTGTGCATACAATAAAGAGCGCCAAGAGAATGGTTGAACGTGCCAGGACAGAGGTCTGGGATATCCTTGATGAAGTTATAAAAGAGCACCCGGTTTTGTTAAACCGTGCGCCGACGCTGCATCGCCTGGGTATACAGGCATTTGAGCCGGTTTTAATAGAAGGCAAATCGATAAGAATACATCCTCTTGTGTGCACGGCGTTTAATGCGGACTTCGACGGCGATCAGATGGCCGTACATGTGCCGTTGTCGGTCGAAGCACAGATGGAATCGAGAATTTTGATGCTTTCGGTAAATAATTTATTCTCGTCTGCAAACGGTTCGCCCATTGTTACACCTACGCAGGATATAGTATTAGGATTAGGCTATCTTACGAAAGAAAGGCCTAAACAAAAAGGAGAAGGCAGGGTATTCTCAGACACAGATGAGGTCCTCTTGGCGCATCAGGACCAGGAAAGCGCACTTCATGCGAAAATAAAAGTAAGGATAGGCGGCCAGATAATTGAAACAACTACCGGTAGGGTTATATTCAATAAAACCCTGCCGGAGGGTTACGATTTTGTAAATTCTGCTCTCAATAAAGAAATGATAAGCAATGTCGTATCAGACTGCTATAAGCGCTATGGCCACAAGCGTACCGTGAAGCTGCTGGATGATTTAAAAGATTTAGGTTTCGAGCAGGCGACGCTTGCCGGCATATCCATTGCCGTTGACGACCTGAGTATTCCTGTGGAGAAAAAAGAAATCTTAGAGCGCGCGCGCCAGCAGGTTCAGGAAATAGAACAACAGTACCAGAGCGGAATTATTACGGAAGGCGAACGTTACAATAAAATAATAGATATATGGACGCACGCTACCGATGAAATATCGGATTGCGTTTTCAAGCACCTGGATGCGTTTAACCCGGTTTTTATGATGGCTGACACGGGTGCAAGAGGGTCCAAACAGCAGATACGCCAGTTGGCGGGTTTACGCGGCTTGATGGCGAAGCCCTCAGGTGAGATTATTGAGAGCCCCATTACCGCCAATTTCCGCGAAGGCTTAACGGTACTGGAATATTTTATCTCGACACATGGCGCAAGAAAAGGTCTTGCGGATACGGCGCTAAAAACTGCCGATTCAGGATATCTCACAAGGCGCCTTGTTGATGTGGCGCAAGATGTCATTGTAACCGAGCAGGACTGCGGCACATTAAACGGTATTCTGATAGGTGCAATTATAGAAGGTGATGAAGTTGTTGTAAGCTTAAAGGAGAGGATTGTTGGCCGCGTTGCCCTGGACAACATCGTAGATATTATAACCGATAAAATAATTGTCGAGGCAGGCACCGAAATTACGGAGGAAATGGCCGATGAGATAGAGCGCGTGGGTATCGAGAAAATAAGAATACGCTCTGTTTTGACCTGCCAGACAAAACGAGGCACTTGTGCCAGATGCTACGGAAGAGATTTGGCTACAGGCAAACTCGCTGATCTGGGACAGGCAGTCGGTATAATTGCCGCCCAGTCGATAGGCGAACCCGGTACGCAGTTGACGATGAGGACGTTTCATATTGGAGGAACGGCAAGCGCCATTATTCAACAGAGTTTTATTTCCGCAAAGTCAACAGGCGCCCTCAAATACCATAATTTAAAAACGGTCGTATCAAAAACAGGCGATATAATTGTCCTTAACAGGAACGGCCAATTATCGATAAACGACGAATCGGGCAGGGAGCTGGAACGCCATACTATACCCCAGGGTTCAATAATCCAGGTGGAGGACGGAAAGCGCGTAAATAAAGATTCTAAGTTCGTAAAATGGGACCCGTACATGTCGCCGATAATAACCGAAGTTACGGGCCGCATAAAATACGAGGATCTTAAAGCCAACGTTACGGTGCGTGAGGAAACAGAACCCCAGACAGGCATTACGGAAAGAATCGTAATCGAGCATAAAGGCGATTTCCATCCGCAGATAGTCATTATAGATGATAAGAAAGAAGTGCTTGCGCTGTATCCTATTCCCGTAGGCGCGCATATAGTCATAAAGGATGATCAAAAAGTCCAGGCCGGAGATTTGCTGGCAAAAACACCAAGAACCTTTACCAGAACAAAAGATATCACAGGCGGCCTGCCGCGCGTTGCGGAACTTTTTGAAGCAAGGCGCCCGAAAGACCCGGCGATAATCAGCGAAATAGACGGAACAATTGAATTCGGGCCTACCAAAAAAGGCCAGAGGCGCCTTATAGTAAGAAGCACTACGGGTATGAAAAAGGAATACCTCATACCGCACGGAAAGCATTTGAACGTATATAAGGGCGACTGGGTATTTGCAGGGCAGCCACTAATTGACGGGCCGGTTGTTCCGCAGGATATTCTGCGTGTCTCAGGCGATAAGAAACTTCAGGAATATCTTGTTAATGAAATACAGGAAGTTTACAGGCTGCAAGGCGTAAAAATTAATGACAAGCATATAGAAGTGATAATAAGGCAAATGCTCAAGAAGGTAAGGATTGAAGACCCCGGCGATACAGAATTTTTGGTCGGCCAGCAGGTAGACAAATGGGACTTTGCGGAAGCAAACCAGATAGTATTGAAGAAAAAAGGTAAACCCGCAAGCGCTGCACCGCTTTTATTGGGCATAACGAAGGCGTCTTTAAGCACGGAAAGTTTTATTTCGGCGGCAAGTTTCCAGGAAACCACGCGCGTATTGACCGAAGCGGCTATAAGCGGCAAGCGCGACGATTTATTAGGCCTGAAAGAAAATGTCATCATGGGACATTTGATACCCGCAGGAACAGGTTTTCCTGCGCATAGAGAAATTGAAGTCGTGAAAGAGGTGGAATAGAAATGCCAACGATAGCTCAACTGATAAAATTTGGCAGGCAAAGGGGAAAAAAGAAGACAAAATCCCCGGCGCTTCGCAAGTGCCCCCAGAAAAGAGGCGTTTGTTTACAGGTAAAAACACAGACACCCAAGAAGCCGAATTCCGCGCTGCGTAAAGTGGCCAGGGTAAGGCTCTCAAACGGCGTCGAAGTCACGGCATATATCCCCGGTGAGGGCCACAACCTGCAGGAGCACTCAATCGTACTTGTAAGAGGCGGAAGGGTAAAAGACCTGCCGGGCGTACGTTATCATATGGTTCGCGGAACGCTTGACGCCGCGGGGGTGAATCAGCGCAAAAAATCACGCTCTAAATACGGGGCGAAGAGGCCAAAATGAGACGAAGGAAACCCGAAAGAAAACCGTTAGCACCAGACCTAAAGTATAATTCAAAATCCGTAGAGCGCATGATCAATATGGTTATGGTAAAAGGAAAAAAATCCAAAGCCCAGGGTATTGTCTACGGCGCGTTAGATATAATTACGAAGAAGACCCAAAAAAACGACTGTGTAGAGGTTT
>JBDRLY010000051.1:0-9365 GCA_043812735.1 Candidatus Omnitrophota bacterium
AAGCTCGCCTTCCCACGATTTCCAGTATATGTAGTGATTATTATAGAGTGTTGCATTGGGAAATTCGGCCCTGTATTCCTCCTGATAACCGTAAAAGGTTTTTCTTTTTTCCTCCTGTTTTTGCTTCGGAATAAACTTGCGTTTTATTGTCTTTCCTATGCCTTCGCATCCGCTCATGCTTAAACCCAGCAATACCGCCATCAGCAAGGTTATAAAATTTTTATTCATCTGGCCCTTCTCCATCTTATGTATTTATTGGTTTAATAATTTAATAAATTCCTTTTCTCCTATAGCTTTTATGCCTAATTTACGCGCCTTTTCCAGTTTTGAACCGGCGTCAGCGCCCGCAACCACATAATCGGTATTCTTGCTTACGCTATCCGATACCTTGGCGCCTTTGGATTTTAACAAATCCTGCGCCTCTAATCTCGTATAGTTCTCAAGCGTTCCCGTTATTACAAACGCTAACCCCGAGAGTTTGCCTTTTACTTTCGGCGTTACCCCGGCCAGCTTCACGTTTGCCTTACGGAGTTTCTCAAGAACGGCCAATGTCCTGTCTTTTTTGAAAAATTCATAAATACTTTCGCCCATTATCTCGCCGATACCATGCATATTGCTTAATTCCTCAACAGATGCTTTTTTTATCTCATCTATCGAATTGAAATTATCCGCAAGCACTTCGGCGGATGTCGAACCGACGTGCCGTATGCCAAAAGCGTATATTAGTTTTGCCAGCGGCCTATCCTTAGATTTTTCTATAGCATCGATTAAATTTTGCGCCGACTTCGTCCCCATTCTCTCAAGTGCCGCTATATCTCGGTGTTTAAGGGTATATATACCGGCATAATCCTTTACGAGTTTTTTATCCACAAGCACATCTACTATCGCCTCGCCCATTCCCTCAATATCCATTGCGCCGCGCGATGCAAAATGCCTCAGCGCTTCCTTCGCCTGGGCCGGGCAGAATATATTCGGACAGCGAACCGCCACTTCCTCGGGAATCTTTTCAACCTTCGTACCGCAATCAGGGCAGGCTTTCGGGGTATGAAATTTTTTTTCTTTGCCTGTGCGCTTTTGTTTCAATACTTCAACAACCTGCGGGATTATCTCGCCTGCCTTTTCTATCAATACGGTATCGCCTATCCTTATGTCTTTACGCTCTAGTTCTTCAAAATTATGCAGCGTAGCCCTTGAAACAGTACTTCCGGAAACAAATACCGGCTCCAGCTCAGCGACAGGCGTAAGCGTGCCTGTCCTGCCGACTTGAACTATAATATCTTTTAATTTCGTAGAAACCCTGCGGGCGGGAAATTTGTACGCTATCATCCAGCGCGGCGCTTTTGCGGTAGCTCCCAGGCGCTGTCTATCTTTAAGGGAGTTTAGTTTTATAACCATGCCGTCTATATCATAAGAGAGTTTTTCGCGTTTTGGCTCCCACTCGTCGCAATAGTCTATAGCTTCTTGTATGTTTCTGCATTTTTTGATATTCGGGTTCGTACGTATGCCGAGTTTTTTGAAATACTCAAGTAATTCATAATGTGTAGTGAAAGAAATTCCTTCGGAATATCCCATGCCCCATAGAAAAACTTCGAGATGCCTTTTTGCAACAATTTTCGGATCGAGTAATTTAAGCGAGCCTGCCGCGGCATTTCTGGGATTTACAAATAATGGCTCTTCGAGTTTTTTCCTTCCTTTATTTAATTCCAGAAAACCTTTCTTCGTCATGTACACTTCGCCGCGGACTTCGATTAATTTTGGAATGCCTGCATTTTTTTCCGCAGCCAGTCTTAGCGGAATCGAACGCATGGTCCTTAAATTACTTGTTATATCGTCGCCCACGAAGCCGTCGCCGCGAGTCGCGCCTTGCACAAATAAACCGTCTTTATAGGTTAACGATACGCTAACGCCGTCTATTTTAAGCTCCACGACATATTCAACGTTTTGTACACTCAAAAATTTTTTCACCCTGGCGTCAAATTCGCGGAGTTCCTGCGCCGAATAGGTATTATCCATTGAAAGCATGGGAACTTTATGCTTGAGTGTAGGAAATAATTCGAGCACAGTGCCGCCGACGCGCTGACTCGGAGAATCCAACATAACAAACTCCGGATGCGCTTTTTCCAAATCAACAAGCTCGCGCAAAAGCTTGTCATATTCGGCATCGGCTATTGCGGGCGCATCTTCAATGTAGTATTTGTAATCGTGATGCCTTATCGTCTCGCGTAGCTTCTCTATCTTTTGTCTTATCTTTTCTTTTTCCATTCTAAGCAGCTAGCGGCTGGTAGTCTCTTGAGATTTGCGGAAATATATGAGTGGATATTTATAAAAATGCGGTGTCTCACCAGGATATCCTGAAATCCTTATACTCACCCGTTGCGTCAGAAAACTCTACATCTTCCCTCTGGATGTACCCGCGCATGGAATCTTTTATGTGAGCCAAAAACTTCTTTAATAAATCCTCTTCGCCTTCGCAGATAACTTCGACGCGGCCGTCATGTAAATTGCGCACCCATCCTGCCAGGCCGAGTTGCTGAGCTATATCAACTGCGGTAAAGCGAAAGCCGACCCCCTGTACGTTACCGTCATAAAATACGTGAAGGCGTTTCTTCACCATAGGGTGGTCGGGGAGAGTGGATTTGAACCACCGACCTCAGCGTCCCGAACGCTGCGCTCTAAACCAAACTGAGCCACTCCCCGCGCTCGAACTGCTACCTTGTTTTCATCTCCCAGGAAGGCTTTACCTTCTCATACTCCTGCTCGACCTTTACTGGCCCGATTGTGTGGGATACGACGTGAAGATATGCATCCGGCGTACCGCTTGCTGACTGAGTAACCGCATCATTGATGTTAACGGATGCTGCCGTAGCAGTTTTGGCATCAATTTTAACCGCTAGATTCGCCAAAAGCGCCAGGAAAATGAGGAATAAAAGAATGTTTGTTGTTTTTTGGCCTGTCATTTGCCACCTCCTTGTGGATTGTTAGCTTATGTTAACCCGGTTAGAGCAGTTTATCACTTATCCTGGATTTTTCAAGAGAAAAATCCGCCTCAAGCAATAGCGCGGGGCCGCAAGGCCAAATTCGACGAGAATTTGGCCAATTTTGCGGGGTATTCCAAATTTTGTTTATCCTACATTGACAGAAGCGAGCAAAATTTGGGATTATGTTAACTTTGGTCAAATGAAAAAAATCCCGTATTGGATAGGTAAGCCCTAGAGCAGGCCGTGTTGGGCGAGAAATTCTTTGGTTATTTTGGTTTGTTTCGCTGCCGAAAAATTCTCGGCATACTTGGCAAGTATATCAAATTCTATATTTACAGAATCACCGGGTTTTTTGAATCCCAGCGTGGTCGCTTTAAGGGTATGGGGTATTATATAAACAGTGAATGAATGATTTTTTACATTGTTGAGCGTTAAACTAATACCGTCTACGGCAATTGAACCCTTTTCGGCTGCATATTTCATAAATTCCCGTGGAATATCTATCGTCATCTTTGCGGCATCAAAAGCACTGATTTTGCCGGTACAGTCAATATGGCCGCTGACAAAATGCCCGCCGAGCCGCTCGCCTAATTTCAGCGCCCTTTCCAGATTAGCCTTCTCGCCAATTTTAAGCCGGCCTAAGTTTGTACGGTTTTTGGTCTCGCCGGATACGTCAAAACTCGCAGCTTTATCTTTAAGCTCAGATATAGTCAAGCATACGCCGTTTATGCTTATACTATCGCCCTTTTTTGCGCCGGCGAATAACTCTGCCTCGAGCGCTATTTTATTGGCGCCGGTAGAGCCGACTCTCCCGAGTGCTTCAATTATTCCCGTGAACATATCCTTCCAGTAGAATATCCTTATCTAATTTCTTTATTTTAATTTCCGAAATCTCGGTTGTATCAACCAATTTTTCGATACCTTCTCCCTCAACAGATGTCTTGGCACACCTGCCCCCTATTATTTTCGGAGCAATGAAAAACAATATCTTATCTACAAGCCTTGCTTTAAATGCCGATGCTATGGTTTCGCCGCCGCCCTCTATTAAGACGTTGGCTATACCACGTCTTGCCAATTCCCTCATAACTGTCTTAATATTCACATTTCCATTCGCGCCTTTTGCCTCTATTATTTCAACGCCTTTGTTCTTGAATGCCGCAATTTTTTCCTTTGGCGCGGAATTCGCGGCAATTATTACTTTTGCAGGAGATTCTTTCGAAAATATCTTTGCATTCAGCGGCGTCCGAAGTTTACTATCCAAGATTACTTTTACTGGTTTTTGCCTGTTAATTTTCGTTTTTTGGTTTCTAGCCGTCAAAAGCGGGTCATCCTTTAAAATAGTATTCACGCCTATCATTATCGCGTCCGCTTCAGCGCGTAATTTCTGAACATGCCTGCGGGCATAATCCCGGGTTATCCATTTTGACTCGCCTTTTTTCGTCGCAATCTTTCCGTCCAGCGACTGAGCTATTTTCACAATTACATACGGCATTTTCTCTGTAATATATTTTATAAAAGCGCTATTCAGGCGCTTGGCCTGTTTCTCGCATACCCCGCTAACAACGCGGATTTTTTTACGCCTCAGTTCTCTTATACCGGCACCGTTGTTTAGCGGATTCGGATCCTTCATGGCTATGACTACTTTTTTTATGCCGGCTTTTACAATTGCGCCGGTACAGGGGGGCGTCTTTCCGTAATGGTTGCATGGCTCAAACGTTACATAAAGCGTAGCGCCCCTGGCGTTTTTGCCTGCCTTGCTGTCAAGCAGGCCTGCCTGGCGCAACGCATAAATTTCCGCATGCGGCCCGCCAAAAAATTTATGGTAGCCCCTGCCTATAATTTTCCCTTTTTTCACAACTACGGCGCCGACCATAGGGTTAGGGCTTACCTTGTCTCTGCCCCTCTGTGCCAGCCTGAGGGCTAAGTGCATATATTTTGAAGCATCATCTTTCACTGCGGCTTCGCTTTCTTTAATTTTTCCACAAGCTCGTAAGGCAGCTTTACTTTGCCCATCAAAATATGCCCTTTTCCTGAGCCGTGGCAGTCGGACCCGCCCGTAATAAACAGATTATGCTTTTTTGCCAAATTTGCGTAAAATTTTGCAATATGATCCGGGTGGTCTGAATGATATGCCTCTATACCCCTGAGGCCGTATTCTATGAATTCCGGTATAAGTTTATCTTCGCCGAGAATATGCGGATGCGCTATCACGGGGACGCCGCCCAGTTTGGTTATCATTTCTATTGCTTCTTTGGGTGTTACTTTAAATTTTGATACGTAACACGGCGCCTTGTCGCCGATATACTTGCGAAATGCATCCTTCAGCGAGCGGACAACGCCTTTTTTTACCATCGCCTGGGCAATATGCAGCCTTCCCGTTGAGCCGCCATGGCTTAATTTCAGCACGTCTTCAATTTTTATACCAACTCCGTGCTGCTTGAGCTTCTCCAGTATTTCCTTTGAGCGCTCAATCCTTTGAGAGCATATTTCCTCCAGCTTATTCCTGAACCAGCGTTTCTTGTAATCGATAAAATAACCCAGCATATGAATTTCGCAGCCGTTGCGCTCGCAGGTTAACTCTATGCCGGGGATAACCTCAATATTATACGCTTTACCTGCTTTAACGGCTTGGGCTATACCCTTTACCGTGTCGTGGTCGGTAATCGCTATGGCGCAAAGCCCGAGTTTTTTTGCCTGTTGGACTGCCTCGAGCGGAGAAAAATTGCTGTCTGAAAAATTCGTGTGGACGTGAAGGTCGGCTAATCTTTTTTCTTGCATTCCTGCTCCCGTATTTTATCAAGAATTCCGTTTACAAACTTGCCCGACTCAACGTCGCCGTATCGCTTTGCAAGTTCAATGGCTTCGTTTATCGAAACCTTTACCGGAATGTCTTTCATGAATAAAAGTTCATAAGCGCCGAGGCGTAATATATTTTTATCAACCACAGCCATGCGGTTAATCTGCCAGTTTTGCGCATATTTGCAAATAAGCTCATCTATTTTTTTAAGGTTCTCGGTGGTGCCCCTTACGAGCTCATCTGCAAAGTCCGTAACTTCCTTTTCCGCCTCTTCCTCGCTGTATGCATCTATAGCTTTAAGCGAGTTGTCTTTTGCTATTTCGAGTTGGTAAAGGACCTGAAGCGCTATTTCCCGCGCCCTTGTGCGTTTTCTCATCCTTCGCGCCTATCGTCGCTCATATTTTGATATTGGCCATTTCGATAGCGGAACGTGCCGCATCCCTGCCTTTATTCCCCTGCTTGGTTCCCGCGCGCTCTATTGCCTGCTCAAGCGAATCTGCGGTAATTACGCCGAATATCGTAGGTATGCCAGTATCCAAACCTACCTTGGCTACGCCTTTCGCTACCTCAGACGCGATGTAATCAAAATGCGGCGAGCCTCCGCGGATAACCGTCCCAAGGCATATTACGGCGTCATATTTTTTGGAACGCGCAAGTTTGCTTGCAATAAGCGGCATCTCAAAAGAGCCGGGTACCCAGGCCATAGTAATGTCGCTTTCTTTTGCACCGTGGCGAACGAGTTCATCGATCGCGCCATCAATTAATTTCTTTGTAATGAAATCATTGAACCTTGACGCAACAATCCCAAAGCTTCTTCCTTTTGCTACCAATTCCCCTTCAATCGTTTTAACCATCTTTTCCTCCTTTTTTAGATTTTGCTTAACTCGTGCCCCAATTTATCTTTTTTGGTCTTTAAATATTTCTCGTTGCTTGCCGAGGGCGATATCTCCAACGGAATCCTTTCTACAATATGCAACCCGTAACCTTCCAAACCGACAATCTTTTTGGGATTGTTAGTTAAAAGCCGGATTTTGCTTATGCCCAAATCAGCAAGTATCTGCGCTCCCACTCCGTAATCGCGCAAGTCGGGTTTAAAGCCCAGGGCCTCGTTCGCCTCTACCGTATCGAGCCCGTTATCCTGCAGGGCGTATGCCTTTAATTTATTCGCCAAGCCTATGCCTCTTCCCTCCTGGCGCATATATAAGACAACACCGCAGCCTTCCTTCTGTATCATTCTCATTGCCTCGCGCAGCTGCACACCGCAGTCACATCGTTTGGAATTAAACACGTCTCCCGTGAGGCACTCGGAATGTACCCTAACCAAAATCCCTTTATCTCGCCCTTTTACTTCCCCCGACACCAGCGCCAAATGATGTGCCCTGTCTATTCCTGACTCGTACACAAACAATTTAAATTCGCCGTAATCGGTGGGAATAGTTGTTGCGGTAATCTGCCGCACCAGCTTCTCGCGCTTACGCCGGTATTCTATTAAATCGCGTATAGTGCCTATTTTTAAGCCGTGCCTTTTGGAAAAATCTATCAACTCTTTGGTGCGCGCCATAGTGCCATCATCGTTCATTATCTCGCAGATAACGCCTGCCGGGTAAAGGCCTCCCGCATGCGCAAGGTCTACCGCTGCTTCCGTGTGCCCCGCGCGCACTAAAACACCGCCTCCCTTAGCGCGTAAAGGAAAGATATGGCCGGGACGAATCAAATCCTGCGGCTTAGTATTTTTATCTATTAAAATCTTTATAGTATGAGCCCTATCGTGCGCCGAAATTCCCGTAGTAACGTCTGATTTTGCATCAACTGAAATTGCCCAATCGGTTTGGTAAGGATCGCGGTTCTCCTTGGCCATAGGGTGCAAATTTAATTCATCCAGCCGCGCCGCCTCCATGGCAACGCATATTAAACCGCGCCCGTATGTTGCCATAAAGTTTATGTCCTCGGGCCTAACAAACGAAGCTGCCATTACGAGGTCTCCTTCGTTCTCGCGGTCTTCATCATCTATAATAACAACCATGCAGCCTTGTTTTATATCACTGATTATCTCTTCGATTTTGTTCAGCATTTTCTCTCCCAAGATAAAATAAAATGTCCCGAAGACTTATCTCCGGGACATTTATAAAATATCCACGTACATTCTTCTAGTGTCTAGACTATACTATTGGCACCGGAATCCCGCCGGCTCTGTCTCTCCGTAACCTCGCCACAGTTTATACTTAGACTGGCGAAAGAGGACTCGTGGACTATAACCACCAGTGGGGACTTACACCCCGTCCCGAAGATGTTATATTTATACCAAGAAAAAACCCCATTGTCAATATAAAACTCCTATCCCTATAGGCCGCATTGACTTTGCCGTCGGACTATTATATAATTATCCCTGATGGACGAACACGCAAAACACCTTTATCATGAACTGGAACGCACTAAGGCCGAGCTGCAGATGCTCTATGAAATTACGGCCGCAATGCGCACTACCTTAGAGCTTGATCAGGTACTTTTTGTCATTTTAACAGGCGTAACATCACATGAAGGGCTTGGTTTTAACAGGGCTATGCTTTTCTTGGTTAACGAAAGGGATAATACCCTTGAAGGAAAAATGGGTATAGGCCCTGATACGCCCGAGGAAGCCGGCCGAATCTGGTCGCAAATAGCGCATGAAAAATGGGACCTCGAAGACCTGATAAGCGCCTACGATAAGTTTAAAAAAACAGATTCCCGGTTAAATAACAGCGTTAAATCCATAAAAATCCCTTTAAAAGAAGACGCCAGTATCCTTGCGCTAACCGCACTGGAAGGCATGTCCTTAGAAGTTCTCAGCGATGAAGCAAAAGACAAGGCAAAAAATCATATTACTTCCCTTCTCGAAACCGAATATTTTGTAACCGTTCCTTTGATGGCAAAGGATAAGGCGGTAGGGGTAATCCTGGCGGATAACATATTTAGTAAAGAACCTATAACAAAAGATGATATGCGCATACTTACTATGTTTGCAAATCACGCGGGGCTCGCAATTGAAAATGCCCGGCTCTATGAGGAGTTGCGCGTCCTTTCAAATACCGATGCCCTGACATCCGCCTGGGATCATGGTTATTTCCAGGAACTCCTGACAGAAAAGCTAAACGAGGCAAAAGAACAAAATGGGACGGTCTCGCTCATAATGCTGGATATAGACAACTTTAAACACTACAATGACACCTTGGGCCATTTGGTCGGAGACAGCGTCTTGAGGGGATTGGCGAAAATCCTGAAGAAAAATATAGGGCAAAATAATTTTTTATGCCGTTACGGCGGGGAGGAATTCGTAATCATACTGCCTGATACCGATAAAAATACCGCCTATGCTTTCGCGGAAAAAACAAGGCAGGCAATAGAAAAATCTCTCTTCCCGCATGAAGAAATACAGCCGGCAAAGATTATTACTATATCCTTGGGTATCGCAGCATTTCCCGGCGATGCTTCAAATAAAGATGATCTAATCGCGAAAGCGGACGTTGCGCTTTACGAAGCGAAACGCACCGGCAAAAATAAAACCTGCCTTTATAAATCTTAAGCGGTTGCAGCCTTGAGCTCATTTTCCTGAA
>JBDRLY010000052.1:0-3177 GCA_043812735.1 Candidatus Omnitrophota bacterium
TAGTATCATTGCCCTTTATAGTATTGATACCTACTGACTACTAGTGAACACTTCTAACAATTCAACGAAAGGTGTTTGAGGAAAAGAAGTTGGAAGAGGTCTCATAAGTACTATTACGTTAGGAGGTTGAAGTGACAGGCAATAACTTAACAACTAAACAAAATGAAGTCCTGAGTTTCCTCAAGAATTACATCGGAGAGCACAAACGCTCTCCGTATATTCGCGAAATTCAGGAAGGCTGCGGCATCATATTCTATAAGGCGGCAGTTGATAAATTAGTGGCGCTGGAAAGAAAAGGGTATATCAAAAGGGCACCCAATAAACACCGCAGCATAAAAATATGGGCCGCGCGCGAGGAATAATATGTATATATTAGGCATCTCAGCCTTTTATCATGATGCCGCCGCAGCCTTAATTAAGGACGGCGAGATAATAGCGGCTGCCCAGGAAGAGCGTTTTACCAGAAAAAAGCACGATCCAAGCTTCCCTGTGGGAGCCATAGACTATTGCCTGCGCGAAGGCGATATAAGCGCGAGGGATGTAGGCGTTATTGCTTTTTACGAAAAACCTTTCCTGAAGTTTGAACGGCTTCTTGAAACATACCTTGCTTATGCGCCTTTGGGCATAAAATCATTTCTTGCCGCGATGCCTTTATGGATTAAGCAAAAACTTTTTATCAAAGAATACATCCGCACCACCCTTAATTACGAAGGTGATATTATATTTCCGGAACATCACCACTCACACGCTGCCAGCGCTTTTTATCCCTCAGCCTTTACAGAGGCCGCTATCCTTACCGTAGACGGGGTAGGAGAATGGACAACGGCCAGCCTCGCTAAGGGCAGGGATAATTATATAGAGTTGCTGTATGAAATAAAGTTTCCGCACTCATTGGGCTTATTGTATTCGGCTTTTACCTATTACTGCGGTTTTAAGGTAAATTCCGGCGAGTATAAATTAATGGGGCTCGCCCCTTACGGAGAGCCAAAATATGTAAATGTTATTTTAGATAATCTCATAGATTTAAAAGACGACGGTTCTTTCAGGTTAAATTTAAAGTATTTTAATTACTGCGCCGGACTGACAATGACAAACAGCAGGTTTCACCGATTATTCGGTTCACTCCCAAGAAAACGCGAAGGCAGCTTAGAGCAAAGGCACATGGATTTGGCCAAATCCGTACAGGCGGTTACGGAAATGGCGATGTTAAACATGGCGAAATATCTCTACAAGGAGACAAAGAGCGAAAATTTATGCCTGGCGGGCGGCGTTGCGCTTAACTGCGTGGCTAACGGCCGCATCCTAAAGGAAAGCCCCTTTAAAAATATATGGATACAGCCTTCGGCTTCCGATGCAGGCGGCGCGCTTGGAGCGGCGTTAATAGCGTGGCATGAGTACTTAAATAATGAAAGGCCGGCAATTGACACAAGGGACAGACAGAAGGCATCCCTTTTGGGGCCGCAGTTTTCGGATGAAGAAATAAATAAGTATTTGTCAGAAAATAATATTCCCTACGAAAAAATTCCTTCAGAGGAATTACCGGCGAAAATTTCCGGCCTTCTCTCGGGCGGGAAGGTTATAGGCTGGTTTCAGGGCAGAATGGAATTTGGCCCGCGCGCGCTGGGGGCCAGAAGCATCCTTGGCGACCCGCGTTCCGAAACGATGCAATCGTTAATTAACCTAAAAATAAAATTCAGAGAGTCATTCAGGCCCTTTGCGCCGAGTGTGCTTTTAGAAAAAGCAGACGAATATTTCGAAATAAAATGCGAAAGCCCATATATGCTTTTGGTCTCCCCGGTCGCAGAAACTAAAAGAAAAAGAGTTGAAAATGACGGGGAATTACGCGGGCTTGATAAATTAAAGGTAAAACGCTCGGAAATTCCGGCAGTTACGCACGTTGATTATTCCGCCAGAATACAGACCATAAAGCGCGAAGACAATTCCCTCTATTACGATTTGATAGATAGGTTCCACAAAGATACCGGCTGCCCCCTTGTTATAAACACTTCGTTTAATGTAAGGGGAGAGCCGATAGTCTGCACACCGGATGACGCATATAAGTGCTTTATGCGAACCAATATGGACTATCTTGTAATGGGGCCTTATCTTATAGACAAAAAGAAGCAGGACCCATCGCGGCTGAGACTTGAGGAAGTAAATCTTTTTGAACTGGACTAAGTATATGGCGGAGATAGAGAATAACACTAAAAAACTCAGGCAATTCGGCCTGACCTTAGGAATTATCCTTATTGCATTTGGCGTAGTGCATTTTCTAAGGCAAAGAGTATCTTTGGCTGTCTGGTTTTTTGCTGTAGGCAGCGCGATATTGGCACTGGTGTTGTTTGCGCCGAAATGGCTTGGGCCCTTATATTTCGTTTTTACAAAAGTTACGCGGGCAATTGGCTGGGTTAACAGTTATGTTATCTTGAGCCTGATATATTATGTCATATTGACACCGATAGCCTTAATTATGCGTATTTTCGGCAAGGATTCGCTTGAGAGAAAAATAGATAAAAAAATAAATAGTTATTGGGTTAAAAAATCAACAGGCAAGGCAAGCAAAGAAACGCTTAAAAGGCAATACTGATCTTAGGGGGAGGTTAAATGGGCAAATTTTCCATACTCAGGGAATTGTGGGATTTTTTAAAAACGCGCAAAAGATGGTGGCTGTTGCCGATAGTGATTATGCTTTTACTCTTGGGGCTTTTGATAATTTTTACGGAATCCTCGGCTGTGGCGCCGTTTATCTATACGCTGTTTTAAGCTTATAACAGCAACGTTATGGTACGCATAAAGAACATATCTGCGAATTTTTTACTGGTTATATTCTCATGCGCGCTATTTTTTATAATAGCCGAAGCGGGGTTTAAAATTTTGCATCTGCTTATGGATCCCGAGACATCCCCCAGCGCTATAGCGGGGTTGCCTTATGAAAATACGCCGAACGGCTGGTTTATCCGCTACGAGCCTGTTAACGGGTGGGTGAAGTATGAGCACAATTCCCTGGGCATGAGGGATTTTGAGAGGACTTTTGATAAACCAAACAATGTAAAAAGAATCGTTTGCCTCGGGGATTCCGTCATGTACGGCGGAGAAGTTAATTTTAAGGATACGTTTACACAGCAACGGGAAAAACGGCTCAATAGCCCGTATGGTGGCACTAAGGTAGAGGTGTTA
>JBDRLY010000053.1:0-2137 GCA_043812735.1 Candidatus Omnitrophota bacterium
ATCGTAAGAGAAATGACACCCTGGGGATTTGATAATTTTATAAGAGTTACGGTTGGTACGGATAAGGAAAATAAGAGATTTATCGCAGCACTTAGAAAAGCCCTGCTATAAAACCAAAAGTTAAAAATAAAAAACCAAAGACACATATAAAAAGTGCAAAATTTTTACATTTTTAATTTATGTTTTTAATATTTAATTTTGAAATAGCAAACCGGAGGAAAAGATGATTGTAGTACTGCGGCATGACGCAACAGAGGCACAAATAAAACATATAGTTGAGAAAGTAAAGGCCTTAGGCTTAAAGCCGATGGTTTCAAGAGGCATCGAGCGCACGATAATCGGCGTGATAGGTCCCGAAGATAAGCTGCGCGTGACCCCGCTTGAAGTTTATCCGGGCGTTGAAAAGGTCATGCCGGTGTTAAAGCCATATAAACTTGTATCAAGGGATTTTAAACCTGAGAACACCGTGGTTAATGTGGGCGGCGGCATAAAAATAGGCGCCAAGAAAGTAGTTGTTATGGCCGGGCCGTGCGCGGTTGAGAAGCATGATCTGCTTTTGAAAATAGCAAAATCTGTCAAAAAAGCCGGCGCCAGCGTATTACGCGGCGGGGCGTTTAAACCGAGAACCTCTCCTTATAGTTTTCAGGGGCTCGGTGAAGAGGGACTCAAATACCTGCGCGATGTCGGTGATAAAGTAGGCATGCTGGTTGTAACAGAGCTTATGGATGTGCGCGATATGGTTCTGGTAGAAAAATACTCGGATCTAATCCAGATAGGCGCGCGCAATATGCAGAATTTTAATCTCTTAAAGGAAGTAGGCCTTTCCAAAAAGCCGGTTATGCTCAAAAGAGGCATCTCCGCGACGGTAAAGGAATGGCTTATGTCAGCCGAATATATTTTATCGAACGGTAATTTTAATGTTATTCTCTGCGAGCGCGGCATAAGGACGTTTGAAACAGAAACGCGCTTTACGATAGATTTAAGCGCGGTTGCTATTGCGAAAAACCTTTCGCATCTGCCTGTTATGGTTGACCCCAGCCACGGTACGGGGCGCTGGGGCCTGGTGTCTCCTATGGCGAAGGCAGCTGTTGCGGCAGGGGCGGATGCCCTTATTGTAGAAGTCCATCCCAATCCGGAGGAGGCATACTCGGACGGAGAACAATCGCTTCTGCCTGAGAATTTTACAAAGATGATGAACGAACTTAAACAAATAGCTAAGGCGATAGGCAGGGAAATTTAATTATATTATGTTTAACAGAGTAGCTATAATTGGCGTGGGTTTAATCGGCGGCTCGCTCGGGCTTGCATTAAAAAAGAAACGCCTTGCAAAAAGAATCATCGGCGTAGCGAGGCACAAGCGTTCTGTTTTAGAAGCCAAAAAATTGAACGCTATCGATGAGGGCAGCCTTGACGTGAGGAAAGCGCTAAAGAATGCCGATTTGGCCGTATTTGCGACGCCCGCCTTGAGTATTTCATCGCTTATAAGTAATAATAAACGCAGTATCAAACGCGGTGCCGTCTTAATGGATGTTGCGAGCACAAAAGAGGCCATATTAAAAAAAATAGAGAACACGGTTCCCAAGAATACCGCTTTTGTGGGGGCGCATCCGCTGGCAGGATCTGAGAAAAACGGGGTTAGATACGCAAACGCCGATTTGTTTAAAAATTCCATCTGTATTTTAACCAGGACAAAAAAGACAAACGCCGCTGCATTTAATAAAATGGCCAAATTATGGAAATTGCTGGGAGCCAGAGTAGTTGTTTTATCTGCGCCGGCCCATGATAAAATTCTGGCTCAAGTAAGCCACTTGCCGCATATCGTTGCCGTCGCGCTTATAAAAGCAGTGGATAGAAATTCTTTGAAATTTGCGGCAGGCGGTTTTAGGGATACGACAAGAATTGCGGCAGGCGAACCGGCAATGTGGCGAGACATATGCCTTACGAACAAGGCAAAATTAGTTAAGGCAATAGATAGATATGTCAAGGCAATAGCGCAATTACGCAAAGACATCGCCGGCGGTAATTCTACAGAGCTTATGCGCCGGTTTTCAAACGCGAAAAACATAAGGGATTCTATTTAGATGAGTAGAAATCGGTTCTCGGTTCTCGGTTCTCGGTTCTCGGTAATCTTGATTTT
>JBDRLY010000054.1:0-2271 GCA_043812735.1 Candidatus Omnitrophota bacterium
CGGGAAATATTCGACCATGTCGAACTTATACCCGGAGATAGCCTTACCTTCCTGGCAAGTCCATCACCGTTTTCCCTGGATACCATGACGCTGATAGGGCGGTATAAAAAAAGAAAGCTTGCCAATTCCTATATGACGCCCGGATATTTTAAATACAGGCTGGATCCCTCAAGGCGCAGACATGTCGTGGATGCATTGTCGGGCGTTGGGGAGGCTGTAATCAACACCGACTTCAATCCGATAAGTTACTATTATTATGGAAAGATGTGGATGGATAAATTCAGCTCACCGGTATATTTTTTGGCGTCTCTTTTTATGGCCCTGGCGCTCTTTCTTTTGTTAAGTCTTTTGCTGAGAACAGGTTTTGCAAAAACCATATCTTCTGATTTGCCAAAATATACACCGCGTATGTTCATTTTTGCCATGGGGTTTATCGGCATACTTATTGAGCTGGTTGTTATAATTTCGTATCAGGTTACCGTAGGTTACGTATACTGGCACATGGGAATGTTATTTGCGAGTTTCATGATGGGTTTGGCCCTGGGCGGCGCGCTGGGGAAAAATAAGATCGGGTTGCCGGAAAAAAAATACCTGAAATATTTGATATTTATAACTTTCTTTATAACCTGTTTAGCTCTATGTATACCTTTTATAATCAGCCGGGTGAATGCGCGTTATCCGGACCTGTTGTTTTTAATCTATCCATGCGGCTTAGTCTGCGTAGGCTTCATTGTGGGCCTAAGCCTTCCTTTAGGCGGATATATGTCTGTTATGCGAAAGAGCCAAACGGAAGGCAAAGTTTACGGAGCTGATTTGTGGGGAGCCTCGCTGGGGTCCCTTATGTGCGGCTCGGTCTTGATTCCAATGCTTGGGCTTTGGGGGGCTTTATATGCGGGCGCGGGAGTAGGTCTTATAACGGCAGCGGCGATTATTTTTAATTATGGCAAAATACAGCGTTAGAAAAAAATTAATTTTAACAGGCATGATAATTACAGCAATTTTAATATCCGGCCTGATCTCTTTGTTCCCACCGCCGAAAACTTTTTCCCGGGTTATTCCCATAGATAAGGATTATTTAAAAGAGGCGCTATGGTGGAAAACTGCGTGCAACGGCGTTCAATGCGTACTGTGCCCTTTTAGGTGTTTCTTGCCGGAAGGCCAGAGGGGCATATGCAGAGTGCGCATTAACTGTTCGGGGCGCTTGCTCACGCTGGTTTACGGACAGCCGGCATCCATGCACGTAGACCCCATAGAGAAAAAACCGGTTTATCATATGCTCCCCGGAAGTAAAATATTTTCAATAGCCACGGTTGGGTGCAATCTCCGCTGCCGCTTTTGCCAGAACTGGAGCTTATCGCAGACATATCCCGAACAAACAAAAAAACTGCCGTTTATACCTTCCGACAAAATCGTTGATGAGGCAATTAGAACGGAATGCGATTCCATCGCTTATACTTATTCTGAACCGATTGTATTTTATGAGTACGTTCTGGATATTGCCAAACTTGCAAAGAAAAATGGATTGCGCAACGTGCTGGTCAGCGCAGGGTACATAAATCCCGAACCCCTCGAATTACTTGCCCGGTATTTTGATGTAATTAAAATAGATCTTAAGGGGTTCAATGAGCGTTTTTACGCGGATGTTGTAGGGGGAGACTTAAGCTCTGTTAAACAGACGCTCATTACGCTTAAACAGAAAGGGGTTTTAGTGGAAGTAGTAAACCTTGTTGTGCCGAGCCTGAATGATGACGTGCGGGAAATACGTCAGATGTGCGAGTGGATACATGATAACCTGGGTCCGGATACGCCGCTGTTTTTCAGCCGTTTTAGCCCTCAGTATCAATTGACGAATTTGCCTCCTACGCCGGCGGAAACGCTTAAGCAAGCGCGGGATATAGCCATGGATTCAGGGTTGAATTATGTATATATCGGCAATATGCCCGGAGACGAAGGAGAGGATACGTATTGTTCTAACTGTAAACGCGTATTGATAAATAGATACGGCTATCATATTCAGGATTACCATATAAAGGACGGACGGTGTGAATTTTGCTCGCAAAAGATCCCCGGGATATGGCGCTAGTCCCGCCCCGCCCTTTTGAGAATACAATTAAAGGGCGCCCGTTATCAATTCAACGGGAGGCCGTAAGTTGCTTCTCAAAAGGGAGGGGCGGGGTTTGACTTTCCCTAAAGTTTTCTATATAAAGGATGCACTAATGGAGGGACGTTCCCAAAATTGAACTTAGAGGTGTCCCCGAAGCCCCAAACCAA
>JBDRLY010000055.1:0-5912 GCA_043812735.1 Candidatus Omnitrophota bacterium
TTGGAAGATAGCTAAAGAGAAGTTTGGGGTGATAAGGGATGAAAAGGGAATGATAAGGGGAGATAAGGGAAAGATAGGGGAAAATAAGGGAGATTAAGGGAGCAGTTTTCGCTTTACAAAAGGGGTTTTTTGAGTAAAATATATCAGGTTAACCAAAGAAATCAGGAGGACTTGACATGGTTAAGGAAGAAAAGACAAAAGACACAAAGCAGGAGAAGCTTAAAGCCCTTGAATTGGCGCTTTCCCAGATAGAAAAGCAGTTCGGGAAAGGCTCCATTATGAAGCTTGGCCAGGACACAAAGGTAAAGGTTGATGTGATATCCACAGGCGCGCTAGTTTTAGATGCGGCGCTGGGGGTGGGCGGTGTGCCAAGGGGAAGGGTGATTGAGTTGTTCGGCCCGGAGGCATCCGGTAAGACTACGCTTTCATTTTCGGTGATAGCGCAGGCGCAGAAACGCGGCGGTGTCGCTGCATTTATAGATGCGGAACATGCGTTTGATTCTGGTTATGCCAAGAAAGTAGGCATAAACCTTGATGATTTACTGATATCGCAGCCTGATACCGGCGAACAGGCGCTTGAGATAGCGGAAACGCTTGTGCGCTCGAACGCGGTGGATGTCATCGTAATTGATTCCGTCGCCGCTTTAACGCCGCGCGCAGAAATTGAAGGCGATATGGGAGACTCCCATATGGGGCTTCAGGCGCGGCTTATGTCTCAGGCATTACGCAAGCTAACGGCGGCAATTTCCAAGAGCAAAACCTGCATAATATTCATAAACCAAATCCGTGAGAAAATCGGTATTATGTTCGGGAACCCCGAGACAACACCCGGCGGCAGGGCGCTTAAGTTTTACTCTTCGGTAAGGTTGGATATCCGTAGAATAGACAGCATAAAATCCGGCGACGGTATTATCGGAAACAGGGTAAGGGTAAAGGTAGTGAAAAATAAAGTCGCGGCTCCTTTTAAGCAGGCGGAGTTTGATATAATTTACGAGGAGGGCGTTTCCAGGACAGGTTCGGTTCTGGATGCCGCCACCGAGGCGGGAATTATCCAAAAAACGGGGGCGTGGATAAATTACGGTGATTTAAAACTTGGGCAGGGGCGAGAGGCCGCAAGGTCTTATTTAAAAGAAAATCCCAAGGCGATGGATGAAATTGAAGCAAAAGTGCGCGAGAAGCTGGAGATAGAGTAAAAATGAAAAAATTAAAAATTAAATATCAAATATACGCAACTATAACAGGTCTTTTACTGTTTTTATTTAGCTCAATGGCTCCTGCTGCGCCGGTGCAGAAGGAGCTGGAACTTGAAAGCGCGTTCGAGAAAGTAGCCGCGGAAGTCGGGCCTGCGGTTGTCTCGATAAGCGTAGAGCATACCCAGAAAATACCCGCGCGCCGTTACAGGATAAAACCTTTCGGCGGCAACAACCAGTTTTTCGGACAGGACCCATTCGAGGATTTTTTTAAGGAGTTTTTCGGAGATATGCCTGAGCAGGAATTTGAACAAAGGGGCATGGGCTCCGGGTTTATTATTGATGCCGAAGGGTATATATTAACCAACGAACATGTTATTGATGATGCCGATACGGTGCGCGTCACCCTGCCGGACGGGCGCGAATTTAAAGCAGAAGTAAAAGGCAAAGATTCCCGCTCGGACCTGGCTGTTATAAAAATAAAGGCGCATAATCTGCCTGTTGTAAAAATGGGCGATTCGGATAATGTAAGGATAGGCCAATGGTCCATTGCCATAGGTAATCCTTTCGGATTTGCGGTGCAGTCGGCCAAGCCGACGGTTACCGTGGGTGTTATAAGCGCATTGGGCCGTTCGCTTCCGAAGACTTTGCAGCGCGGCCGGGATTATTCAGATTTAATCCAGACGGATGCTGCCATTAACCCGGGTAATTCAGGCGGGCCGCTTGTAAATATAAACGGCAAGGTAATAGGCATAAATGTCGCGATATTCACAACAAGCGGCGGTTATCAGGGCGTGGGTTTTGCAATTCCTATAAATGCGGCAAAGCGCGTTGTCGGCAAACTTATCGAGGGCAAAAAAGTCCTTTACGGCTGGCTTGGCGTAAGCGTTCAGGATATAGATGAAGACCTGCAGAAATATTTCGGCCTTGCCGAAAGAGAAGGCGTTCTTGTTACGAATGTCCTCACTGAGAGCCCTGCCGAGAAAGCGGGCATGAAGGACGGCGATGTAATACGCACCTTTGATGGGCAGAAAATAAAGGATGTGCGGGAATTGCTTAAAGTTGTCGGCAATACTGAAGTGGGTAAGAAAGTAAAGCTTACGGTTATCCGCGACAAGAAGGAAATCCCGATACAGGTTGAGATAGGCGAGAGGCCTGCTGAGTCTGAAGAAATCGCAAAGAGCACATCAGCCGCCTGGCGCGGAATAGAGGTAAGCGAACTTACGCCTGAGATAGCAAAGCAGCTCGGAGTTGCGCAAAAAGAAGGCGTAGTTGTTACGGATATCGAACCGGGCTCTCCGGCTGACGAGGCAAATATTTCTGCCGGCGAGGTAATAGATGAGATAAACAAAAAGCCTGTAAAAAATATCGCAGATTATAACGCTGCAATAAAAGATGCCAAAGGCGATGCCCTGGTGCGTACGCAGCGCGGGTACCGGGTTATAAAGGAAAAAGCAGAATAACGCAGATTCTCGCAAATCCAACGCAGATATACGCAGATGTTTTTAATTTGCGACCATCTGCGTGTAATCTGCAATAATCTGCGTTTTCAATCTCTATTTTCTATGTCAATAAAAGCGAAGTCTTATGCCCTGCGCCTTTTAGCCATCAGGCCAAGAAGCATCAAGGAATTAAAGGATAAGCTCGCCCTAAAAGGCTATAAACCGCAAGATATAGAGCACATTATAGAGGAACTCACTTGTAAGAATTTCCTCAATGATTTAGAATACGCCCGGGTGTTTTTGCGAAGCAGAATTTCCAACAACCCTAAGGGCGTTATGTTATTAAAGATGGAATTACGCCAACGCGGCATCAGCGATGAAATAATAAACGCCGCGCTCTCTGAGGTAAAAGAGTCATTCAGCGAAAAAGACGCGGCGCTAAAACTGGCGCAGGCGCGCAGGAGATTTTTAGGCAAAACCGAAAAAGACGCGGCGAAAAAAAGGATATACGATTACCTTAACCGCCGCGGATTCACGGCCAACACGATATATGAGGTTATAAAGGAACTCTTCGGAAAAGATGCGCAAACTTTCGAGTGATGAAATAAGGGAGTTGTACCTCAAGTTTTTTGAGTCAAAGGGGCATAAGCTCATTGCCAGCGATGCGCTGGTGCCCAAGAACGACCCCACGGTATTATTTACAAGCGCGGGCATGAACCAGTTTAAGGAACAGTTCCTGGGTAAAAACATTACCTTTAAAAGGGCAACAACATGCCAGAAATGCCTTAGGACCGATGACCTTGATAAAGTGGGCAAGACCCCGGTACATCATACGTTTTTTGAGATGCTGGGAAATTTTTCGTTCGGGGATTATTTTAAGGAAGATGCGATAACTTGGGCGTGGGAATTTATGACAAAAACGCTTGCCATAGCAAAGGATCGGCTCTGGGTAAGCGTATATAAAGATGATGATGAAGCATATAAAATATGGTCTGAGAAAATAAAAATACCTTCGGAGAAAATCCTTAAATTAGGAGAGAAGGAAAATTTCTGGCCTTCCGAAGCGCCGACAAAAGGCCCAAACGGGCTGTGCGGGCCGTGCAGCGAGATTTTTTACGACCAGGGAAAACAATACGGCTGCGGCAAGCCCAGTTGTGATCCTTCCTGTGCTTGCGGAAGGTTCGCGGAGGTGTGGAACCTGGTATTTACCCAGTTTGAGAGAGTGGGCGTAAATGAACTTGCGCCTCTGCCGAGCAAAAATATAGATACCGGCATGGGCCTTGAAAGAATAGCTGCCGTAATGCAGGGTGTTTACGCGAATTTTGAAACAGATATATTTAAACCGCTCATAGATGAACTCACAAAACAAATAGGCATTGAGCATCCCGCCGCAAAATTTGGCGGGAGCCAATCGGATGCCGCGGTTTATGCGATTGCCGACCATATAAGGGCGGTTACGTTTGCGATATGCGACAACGTAATGCCTTCTAACGAAGAAAGGGGATATGTAGTAAGAAAATTAATCC
Organism: Candidatus Omnitrophota bacterium; assembly: GCA_043812735.1. Classification (GTDB taxonomy): domain Bacteria; phylum Omnitrophota; class Gorgyraeia; order JBDRLY01; family JBDRLY01; genus JBDRLY01. Next base: position 4,159 of record JBDRLY010000055.1, read on the forward strand.
GCAAGGCGGCATGGCTTGCGCAGGGGTTGGGCATGAAAGAGCCGTTTTTATATAAAGTCGTACCGGTTATCGCGAAAGTAATGTTAGAACCCTATCCCGAATTGACTCAGAGAAGGGAGAATATAAGCAATATAGTTTTGGCCGAGGAGAAGAAATTCAGGGAAACGCTTGAGGCAGGCCAGGTGATACTGCAGGAAATAATAGATTCGCTGAAGAAGAAAAACGTAAATGTAATTGACGGAGAATCGGTATTCAAGCTCCACGATACGTACGGTTTTCCGGTTGAACTTACGGCGGAAATAGCCAAAGAAAACGGCTTAAGCGTAGACTCGGCAGGCTATGATGCGTTGATGGCTAAGCAGAAAGAACGCGCCAAAGGAGCAAGCGCGATTCTCCAGGGCGAGGTATTTACAAAAGGCCCCGCGGTGGAGGCAAAAACAGAGTTTCTCGGATATGATGCGCTAGAATGCAGCGCGAAAATACTGGCGATACTAAAAGACAATAAACCCGTAGGCGAACTGCACGAAAAAGAAAAAGGCGTTATCATCCTGGATAATACGGTATTCTATCCGGAATCAGGTGGCCAGGTGGGCGACAGAGGCGAGATAACCACAGCGAAAGCAAAGGCAACTGTTACTGATACGAAAAATCTTGGCACTGCAATTGCGCATTATGTTGAAATATCCGCCGGCAGTATAAAACCCGGGGACGACGCTAAGGCACAAGTTGACGTTGAGCGCAGGCAGGATATAATGCGAAACCACACAGCGACACATTTATTACAAAGCGCGCTTCGCAAAGTCCTGGGAGAGCATGTTCATCAGGCGGGTTCGCTGGTGGACGCCCAGAGGCTGCGTTTTGACTTTACGCATTTTGCGGCGCTGGATGAACGCACGCTTGAGCGGGTAGAGGCGCTGGTAAACGAGAAGATTATGCTAAACGATGCTGTTAATATGGCGCACATGCCGACACAGGAGGCTATAAAAACAGGCGCCATAGCCTTATTCGGCGAGAAATACGGTGAGAACGTGCGGGTAGTTAAGGCAGGAGAGTCAAAAGAACTCTGCGGCGGCACGCATGTTAAATTAACCGCCGAGATAGGATTATTCAAGATAGTAGGCGAAACTGCCGTGCAGAGCGGGGTGCGCAGGATAGAAGCAAGGACCGGCCGCTGGGCGCGCAAGAGCGCTCAGGAAGACGAGACGCAAATAAACGAAATCGCCAAAATGCTCAAGACTACCCCGGATAAAATAGAGGGGCAATTGGAAAACCTCATAGCCCGCGTAAAATTGCTGGAAAGAGAAATTACATCGCTCGGCGCAAAGAAAATATACGAAATGGCGCAAAGCATGTTTGAGAGGGCAAAGGATATAAACGGCACAAAACTTATCATAGAGCGCCTTGACGGCGCAGGCGAAGAGATGCTGCGAAAGAACATAGATTTGTTGCGCGAAAAGGCAAAATCAGGTATATTTATACTCTGCTCAAAGCAAGAAGACAGGGCTATTTTTGTCTGCGCGGTTACTGAGGATTTGCTCAAGCGCAATATTAAAGCGCCTGAACTTCTGAATAAAATTGCAAAGCTTGCCGGCGGAAGCGGCGGCGGAAGGCCGAATTTAGCCATTGCCGGCGCAAAGGATTTATCAAAACTGGATGAAGCGCTTGCCGCGGCGCCTGGAATCGCGAAAGAAGAATTGAAAAAATGACCCCGCACCTTCTTTATATTCAATGTAGTTTCATTAAGAAGGAGTAGG
>JBDRLY010000056.1:0-10503 GCA_043812735.1 Candidatus Omnitrophota bacterium
AACTGACACGCTCGGTACAGTATGAGGATTCCTTGAGGGGCGGGGCTATAATTCTTGACATAAAAAACGCCAAGCCAGGCGTACCCGTAGTTCCGAAACCCAAATCTGAAGCGCCGAAGAAAAAAATAGAAAAGAATGCGCCGAAACCCGAAGGAGTTAAAGCGCCGGAACCCAAAGAAGAAGCCAAAAATGCTGATGAGGGATTGTTCCATGGTGAGCCCATAGAGTTGCCTGTAGGCCCGCTAAAGAAACTCTGGAGCTGGGAACCGCATACGGAAAAAGAGGAAATTCCCTGGGTAAGCGAAAGGCCGGGCTTTAAGTCGTTTTATAAAGAAGGAGCCGGATTTAAGCCTTTCGGGAAGCATTTTCCGTATATAGGCGTTGCTGCCGGGACCGAAATAGTGGGTGAACCTAATCCTGTGGATGACTGTATATTGGAAGCAAAGCACAGAGCATGGACGCAGAAAGCGCAGCGGCGTGACGTTCCCAGGGCGCTTTTTACAAGGGCATTTATGGGGAGGCTTGTTTTTGATCATAAAACACTGCCTCGCCTAAGGTACACTTACGATGATAGGATGCAATTACATGAGTATGAGGCAGAGTGGGGAATAAAATACCAGTCTTATACGACGCATGCCGTAGATGCACTGTATAGCTTTCCGCCGATATTCGGAAAGACAATTATTACGGTTAATCCCTGGTATAAGAGAGTAAAAGTAAAATCAAAGGATGATCCGAATTCTGTCGAGGACAGGGACCAGTATATACTAAGTGTTTCGCTTGCTGATGCAGGGCCGCTGGATTTAATATATGCCTCCGTAGATTATTACGAGGGCAAAAGGACAAGGACGCCATGGGTTTCCAAGCCGAACCAATGGGCTTTTAAGACCGAAATTCGTAAATCATTTGATGGGCCGAGATTGTTATTCGTTCCCGGATGGTATTATACGAGAACCAGATACAGGCCGGCCCCGGACAAATTGCAAAAGCATGAGTTATTCGTGGAAATAGGGAAGGATTTTACGGATAGAATAAGAACTACACTAAAACCCAAGTTTATTTATACAAAAACAGAGTGGCCTCAGGATTTAGCAGCAGGCGATATGGGTAGTGCGCTTACGCCGGGGCTAACCGAAGTTGACGCAAAAGTCTTAGAATTACCGCTGGTATTAAGTTACGAACTTTTCAAGGATTTTGACGTCAGACTTAACTTAGAGCATAATAACGGCTTTTCGTACAAGACATTCAATAATTTCGGCTTAGGGCCAGAAATAGAATTGTTTAAACCAGGCCGGGTAAGATTAAAATTCGGGGCAAAATACAACAACTACTATAATCTTGGTAAGGGTATCTGGACACTGTATACAAAGATGTATTTTGCAATGTAAATGAGGCCACGGTTTACGGAGCTCGAAGAGTGAGGTAACCTACTGTCTGAATTTACCCCCACCGTTTTGTTTCGCTTTTGGTGGGCAGAAAACCAGGCAAAGCGAACCAAAACGAAACAGTGGGGGTTCAACTCGCCCCGAACTTTCGGGGCTCATTGAAGGAGATGTGATGGCGAAGGTAGTATTAGCATATTCAGGCGGGCTTGATACATCTGTCTGCGTCAAATGGCTTAAGGAAAAATATAACCTTGATGTTATTTGCTATACGGCAGATGTCGGCCAGGGCGTGAATGCGTCCGTATTAAAACATAGGGCAAAAGCAGCAGGCGCCGCAAAAATTTATATCGAAACTAAGCATGAGGAATTTGCCGAGGATTATGTCCTGCCTGCGCTTAAGGCAAATGCGCTTTACGAAGGAGGATATCTCCTGGCAACCGCCTTATCAAGGCCTTTAATCGCGAAACACCTTGTGGATGTTGCAAAAAAAGAAAAAGCAGGGTACGTAGCCCACGGGTGTACCGGCAAGGGAAACGACCAGGTAAGAATCGAGGTCTCAGCCGGAATACTGGCTCCGGGGTTAAAAGTGATTGCGCCGCTAAGGATATGGGAACTGCAATCACGGAATGAGGAAATAGACTATGCCGCGAAGCATAAAATTCCGATAGATGTAACAAAAAAATCCCCCTATTCAATTGATAAAAATCTATGGGGAATATCGATAGAATGCGGCGCATTGGAGGACCCGTGGAAGGAGCCGCCGAAGAATGCTTACCAGTTAACCAAGGACCCGCATGACACGCCCGATAAGGCGGAATATGTGCAGGTATACTTTGAGGGCGGCACTCCCAAAAAATTAAACGGCAAATCGCTTAAATTGGTGAGTTTGATTGCGGCGTTAAATAAAATAGGCGCCAAGCATGGCATCGGGCGCTCGGATATGGTTGAAGATAGATTGGTAGGGATAAAATCAAGGGAGATATACGAAGCGCCGGCAGCATGGATTTTGTATCTGGCCCACAAGGAGCTTGAGGCGCTGGTATTGGACAGAGAGGTATTGCAGTTTAAGGAATTGATAAGCCAGAAATACGCAGCGCTTATTTATAACGGCCTGTGGTTTACGCCGCTTAAATCGGCGCTCGATAAATTTATAGACCAAACCCAGAAAAACGTTACAGGCAGCGTAAAAATAAAACTTTACAAAGGCAAGGCAACGCCTCTCGGCAGGAAATCCAGGTTTTCGTTATATAAAAAATCGCTGGCAACTTATGAAAAAGGCGGCAAATTCGACCAGAAACTCGCCGAAGGGTTTATAAAAATTTGGGGGCTCCCGTATGAAAAAACTTTGGGGCGGAAGGTTTAAGAAAAAGACTCATCCGTTGGTAGAAAAATTTACATCGTCAATTTCGTTCGATAAGAGATTGGCGAAATACGATGTATTGTGCTCCATGGCGCATGCCAAGATGCTTGGTAAATGCGCCATTATCCCCAAAAAGGATGCCGCAAAAATCCTGAGAGGTTTGAGCGGTATTTTAAAACAAATAAAAAACGGAACTTTCGCGTACGATGATAAAGCCGAGGATATTCACACGAACATACACAATGCCTTAAGAAAAAAAATAGGCGAGCCGGCGGAAAAATTACACACGGCGCGCTCAAGGAATGATTTGGTGGTTACGGATTTGAGATTATATTCTAAAGACGAAATAGATGAAATTTCGGCGATGATCGCGAAGCTGCAAAAAGCGCTATCGGGCTTTGCCAAGAAAAATAAAAATGTTTTGATTCCCGGATATACGCATATGCAGAAAGCGCAACCGGTGCCGGTTAGTATGCACATCTTAGCATATGTAAATATGCTCCAGAGGGACAGGGAGAGGCTTGCTGATGCAAAAAAGAGGGTGAATATATTGCCCCTTGGCTCGTGCGCCTTGGCGGGGACATCGCTCCCCATTAACAGGAAGTTCTTGGCGAGGGAACTTGGATTTTCCGCAATATGCAAGAACACAATTGAGGCGGTTAGCGAAAGAGATTTCGTAATAGAAATCCTATCCGCGATTTCTACAACGGCTATGCATTTATCGAGAATTGCCGAGGATCTCGTATTGTGGTCAACACAGGAATTCGGCTTTGTGAATATAGACGACGCATTTTGCACGGGCTCGTCAATTATGCCGCATAAGAAAAACCCGGATGTCCTTGAGCTTATAAGGGGCAATACGGGGATGTTTTACGGCAATTTGGTGTGGGCCTTAACTATGATGAAGTCGCTGCCGTTGAGCTATAACAGGGATATGCAGCTGGACAAAAAGCCGTTATTTGAGTCCGCAGATGCTATAAAAGCTGAAATTGAAATACTCGAGAAATTAATCGCGAATACCTCGCTGAATAAACAGCTAATCAAAAGGCATTTGGACGACGAGCTTTTAAGCGCTACGGCGATAGCGGAGTATCTGGTGAAAAAAGGGGTGCCTTTTGCGAAGGCGCATGAGGCGGTAGGCAAACTTATACGCTATTCGCTGGATACAAAAAAGAAAATAAAGGATATGCCCCTGGAGAGGATAAAATCATTTTCAGGCGCCTTTGACCGGAAAATTTATAAAATTTTAGGCAAATAACTAATGCATTATTTCAGATATTCGGGCAATAAGCTTTTTTGCGAGAATGTATTTCTCGGCGATATCGCAAAGAAATACGGGACGCCGTTGTATGTCTATAGCCACCGCACCCTAATAGAGCATTACCGCAAGCTTAAAAAGGCCTTTAGGAGCGTATCGCCCCTGATATGCTTTTCCATGAAGGCGAACTCTAATTTATCCATATGCCGCTCGCTCGTAAAAGAAGGCGCCGGTTTGGATATTGTCTCCGGCGGGGAATTATTTAAGGCGCTTAAAACAGGCGTTCACCATAGAAAAATTGTTTATGCATCGGTCGGTAAGACAAGAAATGAGATAAGGGCTGCCCTTAAAGCGGGAATTTTATTTTTTAATGTCGAATCAATCCCCGAGCTTAAGCTCATAAATGAAGTTGCTTATGCGCTAAAGCAAAAAGCCGCTGTTTGCCTGAGGGTAAATCCGAATGTGGATGCCCATACGCATAAATTTATAACAACAGGCCGGTCCTTAAATAAATTCGGGCTGGATATAAAAACAGCAAAAGAGCTCTTCTTAAAACACAGGTTATTTCCCAATGTAAAGCTCTTGGGCGTGCATATACATATCGGTTCGCAGATAACGCAAGCCGGGCCGTTTGTCGCCGCTATAAAAAGAGCCGTTTCTTTGATACAGGAATTAAAGAAAGAGCATCTGGCGCTTGAGTACATTAATATCGGCGGCGGTTTGGGTATTATTTATAAAAATGAAAAGCCCCAAACGGCACAGGAATTCGCAAAAGCGGTTTTACCCATACTTAAGAGTTCCGGCTTAAAGATAATACTTGAGCCGGGGCGCTTTATTGTCGGGAGCGCCGGGGTGCTTCTGTCAAGGGTGACTTACATAAAAAGGGCAAGATCCAAAAACTTTATTATTCTTGACGCGGGTATGAATGATTTGATACGCCCCGCGCTTTACGAAGCGCACCACGAGATATTACCTGTCCGCTTAGAGCGTACCGGGCCAAGGAGCGCAATAACGGCTGATATAGTGGGGCCTGTATGCGAATCGGGGGATTTTTTTGCAAAAGCCAGAAAAATACAGGAGCCGCTTGAGGGCGATTACCTCGCCCTTATGGGCGCAGGCGCGTACGGCTATAGCATGTCGTCCAACTATAATGCCAGGCCCAGGGCCGCAGAGGTTATGGTTAAAGGCGGCAAGCCCTATCTCGTAAGGCGCCGTGAAACATATAAGGATTTGGCCGGCAGAGAGGTAATACCGGCATTTTTAAAATGAGCAGAATGAAATTTACAAAAATGGTTGCCTCGGGCAACGATTTTATTGTTATAGATAAAACAAGCGGGCGCTTATCCGCTTTGGCGGTTAAATTGTGCGACCGCAGATTCGGCATAGGCGCTGACGGGCTTCTGGTCTTGGAGGAGGCCCGCGGGGCCGGGGCCGATTTCAGAATGAGGATTTTTAATCCCGACGGTTCAGAACCGTCGATGTGCGGCAACGGAGCGCGCTGCATCGCGCTCTATGCCTTTAAAAATAAAATCGCAAAAAAGGATATGGTTTTTGAGACGCTGGCCGGAAATATCGCAGCGCATGTAAAGGGCAATAGCGTGAAAGTTAAAATGTCTAATCCCGCAGGCATTAAGTGCAACATACCTTTAACGATAGGAGGTAAAAAACTATCGGTTCACCGCATAAATACAGGCGTACCGCATGTAGTGTATTTTACGGATAATTTAGACAGGGTTGATGTCAGCGGGCTTGGCCGCCCGATAAGATACCATAAAAAATTTGCCCCGGCAGGAACAAACGTTAATTTCGTGGAAACATTAGGCAAAAACAAAATAAAAATCCGGACCTACGAAAGGGGCGTCGAGGGCGAGACGCTTGCCTGCGGCACGGGTTCGGCGGCATCCGCAATAATAAGCGCGCTTTATAAAGACGCTAAAGCGCCTGTTGGGGTCCTTACAAGAAGCGGCGAGGTCTTAAGCGTTTATTTTAAAAAACTCGGCAGCAAATTTTCCGAGTTATATCTTGAAGGCAGCGTAAAAGTAGTATTTAATGGGGAAGTCCTAACTTAAGAGTTGCAATATGAATACGGAGGAATAAGATGGAATTTAAAGGTTCTATGGTAGCGCTGGTTACGCCGTTTAAAAACGGCCAACTTGATGAAGCCAAGCTTAAAGAGCTGGTAGAGTTTCATATAAAAAACGGTACACAAGCGATAGTTCCCTGCGGCACGACCGGCGAGTCGGCGACGCTATCTATCGAAGAGCACGAGAAGGTGGTAGAGGTAATTGTCGCGACTGCGAAGAAAAAAATTCTTGTGATTGCGGGGACAGGCTCAAACAACACCGCCGAGGCAGTAGAGCTCACTAGACATGCGCAAACCGCCGGTGCGGATGCGTCGCTGTTGATCTCGCCCTATTATAACAGGCCTACACAGGAAGGCTTATACCGCCATTTCAGAGCTGTAGCTGACGCGGTTAAAATACCGGTTATTCTGTATAACATTGCGTCGCGCACCGCTGTAAATATAGAGCCGGAGACATTCGCCAGGCTCAGCAGGGATACTAAAAATATCGTCGGGGTTAAAGAAGCAAGCGGCAACCTGGAACAGATGTCCAGGATAGTCTCGGCATGCGGCGAGAAATTCCTGCTTATATCGGGGGATGACGCATTGACGCTGCCGATTATGTCTATCGGCGGGGTAGGCGTTATTTCTGTTGTGGCAAATATAATACCGCGCGATGTGCAGGCGATGTGTTCGGCTTATGCCGCGGGAGATCTCAAGAAAGCCCGCGAGCTGCATTATAAAATGCTCGCGCTTATAAAAGCGATGTTTGTCGAAACTAATCCGGGGCCCGTAAAATATGCCATGGAGCGCCTGGGTATGATGAGCGGCGAGATACGCCTGCCTTTATGCGCGCCAGGCGAGGAAAGCCGCAAAAAAATTGATAAGGCATTGGCCGATTACGGATTGCTGAAATAGGTTAATCTAATGGACTTTCGAACGCAGATATACGTAGATTGCACGCAGATATACGCAGATAAATTTGCGACTATCTGCTCGCCTGCCTACGGCAGGCAGGGATTTGCGAAAATCTGCGTTAAAAAACTCATTCAATTAGGGTTGATAGTCTTCATTAGCTATTCTTTAGTTTCCACTGCTTTATACGCGCAGGAAACAAAGCCGCTGTCGCGCAACATGAGGGAATTCCGCGCTAAACTGCAGCTGGACGGAAAGCCGCTGTACCTGCAGTCATCGGTGGATCCGCTTTATGACGAGATAAAAAGTTGTTTCGTGCTGAGGACTATAAGTTATAAAGGGGATAGCCCGCTGGAAAGCTTTGTTGTTTATGAAATAGGCATTGACGAAAAAGACGGCAAAATACTTTTTATGAACGAACTGAAATTGCCGTATGCGCCGAGTGAGGCATTTAAGAAAGCAAGCACAATCGCGCTGGATTTAATAAGAAATTATCACCCGAATTACAAGGTTTCGATGTATTACTGGGATTATGTCAAAGATAACTACAGGTTAACGGTGTTTTACAGGCCCGAAGCGATGACGATTGATTCATGGTATTGTCGCGTGGAAGTGGATGCGAAAGACGGCAGTATTATAGCAAAATCGCAAGGGCTTTATAGATAAAATTAAAAATAAAAAACCAAAAACCAAAAATATAAACCAAAAGTTAAAAATAAGAATCTTCGTGTTGCTACCATTAAAATTTTTAGTCTTTAATTTGTGTTTTTAATTTTTGGTATTTAATTTTTGATATTTCGGAGGCAACAAAAATGGTAAAAGTAGTGGTTAGCGGGTGTTGCGGAAAAATGGGAGCAAGGATAATTGCGCTCGCGGCTCTGGATAAAACGCTAAAGCTGACAGGCGCAGTAGAAATTGCGGGCCATCCGAAAATAGGAAAAGATATAGGCGAAGTGCTGGGTTTGGGCGCTATGAACGTGAAAATAACAGACGATTTATCGGCGCTTAAAGAAGCGGACTGCCTTATCGAATTTACGTCGCCCTCTGCTACTATTTTACACTTAAAAGACGCAGAGAAATACAAAAAGCCGGTAGTTATAGGAACGACGGGCTTGAGCGCCGCCGAAACCGCCGAGATTCAGGCGGCGGCAAAGGTTATTCCGGTTTTATTTTCGCCTAACATGTCAGTCGGGGTTAACGCCGTATTTGATATAGCGGGCGAAATAGCAAAAAAATTAGGCGATGATTACCGTGTAGAAGTCCTCGAGGCGCACCACATACACAAAAAAGACGCGCCTTCAGGCACGGCAAAGAAAATAATCGAAATAATCGCTGCCGCAAAAGGCGTAAAAGTACAGGATATTCCGGTGCATGCCATACGCGCAGGCGATATCGTGGGGGACCATACAGTTATATATTGCGGCAACGGCGAAAGAATAGAACTGACCCACAGGGCGCACTCAAGGGATACATTTGCTTCCGGCGCTTTGCGCGCGGTGAAATTTATCGCGGGTAAAAAACCCGGTTTTTACACTATGGCTGATGCTTTGAAAGGATGAGAATATGAATATCGAGTTTTCCGAGCGGTTAAAGAAGCTGCCTGCGTATCTATTCGCGGAAATAGACAGGGTAAAAAGAGAGGCAAAGAAAACGGGCCGTGACATAATTGATTTGGGCGTCGGAGACCCCGACAAACCTACGCCTGAGCATATAATTGAAAGGCTCTACGATGCAGCAAAAGACCCCAGTACGCATAGATACGCGCTGGATTTGGGGCTGTTGGAATTGCGCAAATCAATTGCCGGCTGGTATAAAAGGCGCTTTAACGTTGCATTAAATCCGGAAACCGAAGTCCTGCCTTTGATAGGCTCCAAAGAAGGCATTGCGCATATGCCGCTTGCATTTGTAAATCCGGGCGATGAGGTTTTAATTCCCGACCCGTGTTATCCGCCTTATAAATCAGGCACCATATTTGCCGGCGGTATACCGCACCTCATGCCGCTTTTAGAGGAGAATTACTTTCTGCCTGATTTGGAAAGTATTGACGTGCAAGTGGCAAAGCGCGCCAAGCTGATGTTTTTAAATTATCCGAATAATCCTACCTCTGCCTGCGCTGCGAAGGAATTTTTCAAGCAAGTGCTTGATTATGCCCAGAGGTATAATATTATGATCTGTCATGACGCGGCTTATTCAGAAATTGCCTACGACGGCTACAAGCCGGCGAGTTTCCTTGAAATTGACGGCGCAAGGGAATTGGGCGTTGAGTTTCATTCGCTTTCCAAAACATACAATATGACCGGCTGGCGCGTAGGTTTTGCCGTGGGGAATTCTAAAATCATAGAGGGGCTCGGCAAGGTAAAGGCCAATGTTGACTCGGGTATTTTTATGGCGGTTCAATTTGCCGCTATAGCCGCATTGGAAGGGTCTCATGAACACCTTAATGATATGATAAAAATTTATCAGGATAGGCGGGATACGCTTGTGGATGGTTTATGCAAAGCAGGATGGAAAGTGCATAGGCCTAAAGCAACATTTTACGTATGGGCGCCGGTGCCAAGCGGCTACACGTCGCTTGAGCTGGCAAAGCTCCTATTGGATAAATGTAATATTGTTGTAACGCCAGGCATAGGCTTCGGGCCCAACGGCGAGGGGTATGTACGCATGGCGCTTACGGTATCCGCTGAGAGGATGAAAGAGGCTGTTGAGCGCATTAAAAAGATAAAGATTTAATATGGTTAGCGTTTTTATCGGGATAGGATCGAATTTAGGGGATAGAGAAAAAAATATCAAACGCGCAATAAGCGCTATGGGAGAGGTTTCTGGCACAAAAGTCCTTAAAGTGTCGTCGATAATCGAAACCGAGCCGATGTATTATGAAAATCAGCCGAAGTTTTTAAACTGCGTTGCAAAAATTGAAACCGCATTTTCGGCAAGAGAGCTATTGAAGGCGCTAAAGACAATAGAAAAAGATCTTGGCAGGAAAGAATCAGAGATTTGCGGGGGACCCCGGGAAATAGACTTGGATATTTTGATATACGGCGATGAAGTTATAGATAAACCGGACTTGAAAATTCCGCACCCGCTTATGCATGAACGGCCATTTGTATTGGAATCTTTGGCAGAAGTTAGATAATACCTTCCCATGAAAATAATCTCCGGCATAAATCAAATGCAGCGCTATAGCAATGCTGTGCGCCTCTCTAAAAAGAAAATCGGCTTTGTCCCCACGATGGGCTGTCTCCACGAAGGCCACCTATCCTTAATACGCCGCGCCAGAGGGGAGAATGGCTGCGTTGTCGTAAGCATCTATGTAAATCCCAAGCAGTTCGGGCCGAAAGAAGATTTTAAGAAATATCCCCGCAGTTTCAGCCGCGATATAGCAATGTGCAAAAAAGAGGGCGTTGATGTGATTTTTGCGCCCAGAGATATCCAGATGTACCCGAAAAATTACTTTACCTATGTTGAAGTTGAAAAACTCACCCGGGGACTCTGCGGAAAATCAAGACCGGGGCATTTTAAAGGC
>JBDRLY010000057.1:0-11821 GCA_043812735.1 Candidatus Omnitrophota bacterium
GCCTGTTGTTTTCTTAAGCGTATCTTTTATGGGTTCCACGACATACTTTGATTTTCGGGATATTTTGGCGTTTTTTGCCTGATAAAGCGCGGAATATACCATATTTTTTTTGGCATCCACTACCGCGCATATATTTCCGAAGAAATACACCGCGTTTCTTACCAGGACATCCAGCGTAGGCACGCCCACGACTAATTTTCCGCTTGATATACCCATCCCCTTTGCCGTAGTTACGCCTATGCGCAGGCCGGTAAAAGAACCCGGGCCTATAGACACGGCTATTGCGCTGATATCATCAAGCGTCATATTGTTATATTTGAGCATATCGCGTATCCCGGATACTAAAAACCTTGATGTTTCCCGTTCCAATAAAGCGCTATGCTCTGCGATAAGCCCTTCTTCGCTTACGACGCTCAAGCCCAAGTATTTTGTGGATGTTTCAATTGCCAATATTTTCATATCTTTTATATTGCCTGCCTCCTATGCTAAGTTTTATCTGCCTTTTATTTTCCCCTTTTATGTTTAAATGTACCGTCAGGTGTTCCTGCGGCAGTATCGACTCTACTTTCTTGCCCCATTCTATAACGCATACACCCCCAGAACCGAGATATTCCTCGAAACCGGTCGTATCGAGCTCGGCGTCTTTGTCGAGCCGGTAAAGGTCGATGTGGTAGAGCGGTATCTTTCCTTTATATTCCCTAGCTATTACAAAAGAAGGGCTGGTTATGTACTGGGTTCGTTTTACGCCTAAACCCTGCGCGATACCCTTCGTAAGAGTAGTCTTGCCTGAACCAAGTTCGCCCACGAGCACTATGACATCGCCCGGCTTGGCAAGTTTGCCTAGGTTTTTCCCTAATCGTATTGTATCGTACGGACTTTTTGAATTAATCGTCATCAAAAATGCCTGAAACCCTTAAGCCGTAATGCCCTGGCGCGGCCCCTTTTGTCTATTAACTGTATACCGGAGTTTCTGTTTGTTATCTCGCCTATCCGTGTTATTTTAAGCCATAGCGGTTTTTTTAACAATAACTTATGCGCCTGGCGGGGCGGCACGGTAAACAAAAGCTCAAAATCCTCCCCGTCATTTAAAGCACTGCTTAGCGTTTTTGCCCTAGGGGATAGGGGTATGGCGTTTTCATAAATAGCGGCGCCTACCCTGCTTGCCTTACAAATTTGCCAAAGGTCGCCTGCAAGCCCGTCTGAGATATCTATCATCGAACTTATGGTGTAATTTCGAACAAGGTACCCGGACTCTTTAATACGCGGAGTAAAACTAAGGTGCTTGCCGTATATCGAGCCGCCCAGCGTGCCTGTTGTAAAAATTATGTCACCGCACTTGGCCCTGCTGCGCAAAACAAGCTTTTTCTTTTCGACCTCCCCTACCATCGCAACATCAATCACCAACTTTGCGCTGTGATTTGTGTCGCCGCCTATTAAATCAACCTTGAAGCGCCTTGCGGTATTGCTTATCCCTGCGAATAGTTTATCCGCAAAATCAAGCGATAAACAGGGCCGTAAGCCCGCCGATATCGCCGCATATTTAGCAACTCCCCCCATAGAAGCGATATCGCTTATAGACGCCGCAATCGCCTTGTGCCCTATTTGCTGCGGTCTTGCCTTTAAGGTGAAATGTACGCCTTCTATCAGCATATCTAGTGTGAGCAAAAGATACTTGTCTTTATTATAACGCAGCACGGCGCAATCATCGCCTATTCCGACAATCACGTTTTTGCTCGTTTTTATGCGCCGCGCGATTCTATCGATCAAGCCAAACTCGCCTATAGCCTGTATTGTTTTCATTTTAATATTCTAAGTGTCTTTTTATAAGGCGGCCGCAGTATGCCGCGCTCGGTAATAAACGCCGCTATTAGCTCATACGGCGTTACGTCAAACGCCGGGTTATACACCTTAACGTTCTTCGGGGCGGTCAGTTTTCCGAAGCCCGATATTATTTCTTCTCTTGGTCTTTGTTCTATCAGTATTTGCCTGCCGGTTTTAATGGATAAGTCAAAACTTGAACCAGGCGCCGCGATATAGAATGGTATTTTATGGTATTTTGCAAGTACCGCTACATTGTAAGTGCCTATTTTATTTGCTGTATCGCCGTTTGCTGCAATCCTGTCGGCACCCACGATAACCTTATCTATCATCCCTTTTTTCATGAGGGAGGCAGCCATATTATCGCATATTAACGTAACGTCAATGCCATTTTGTTGTAATTCCCAGGCCGTGAGGCGGGAGCCCTGGAGTATCGGCCTTGTTTCATCGGCATAGACCTTTATTTTCTTGCCTGTTTCCTTTGCCACATAAACGCCTGATAATGCGGTGCCGTAGAGGGAAGTTGCAAGCGCTCCCGCGTTGCAATGCGTAAGGACGGCATCGTTATTTTTTAAAACCGCCTGGGTATTTTCGCCTATTTTCCGGCAAGAACGAATGTCTTCTTCCATAATTTCGTGCGCCTCGTTAAGCAGCAGCTCAAATATCGTCCTTGGCGGGAATTTCGAATTTTCCTTTGCGCATTTAGCCATGCGCTCCAAGGCCCAGAACAAATTTACCGCAGTAGGCCGGGAAGAGCCGAGGTACTTAATTATTTTGTTAATTTGTCTTGCGAGTTCTGAATAATTCTTTGCCTTGCTATTTTTAAGCCCCAAAACGACTCCGTATGCCCCGGCAACGCCCAATAAAGGCGCCCCGCGTATCTTTAAGGCCTTAATTGCGCGATAAAGCGTATATATATCACCGCAATGGATATAGCACAGCTTATTCGGCAGAATACTCTGGTCAATAAAAACAAGTTTTCCCTT
Organism: Candidatus Omnitrophota bacterium; assembly: GCA_043812735.1. Classification (GTDB taxonomy): domain Bacteria; phylum Omnitrophota; class Gorgyraeia; order JBDRLY01; family JBDRLY01; genus JBDRLY01. The sequence goes on from JBDRLY010000057.1 coordinate 2,805, forward strand.
TTTCCAATATATTATCTTTAGCATGGTTTATCACTCCCCTTAAATTCCCAGTTTCTTGTCCCTATTCTTGCAAGCAGGCTGCGCTTCATGAATAATGCCCCGTGCGGGCAGAACTCAAAACAGCACATGCATCGTATGCACTTTTTATAATCAATAATACATTGCGTATCGGAAATTGTAATGGCCTTTCGCGGACAAGCGGTTTCGCATATACGGCATTTTGCGCATAGGCGCATATTAATTGTCGGCAGGAATTTTACTAATTTTTTAACTAGCCCCAGCAAAAATTTGGGAACCTTTGTGTATATAATTTGCGGTGGAAGCATAAAACGCTCCGCCTTAACATTCTCTATTTTTTCTCCCAAAATTTCGATTTCGCCAAGCGCTGTTTTACCAAGCCGCCTTTTTTCTGCGGTAAATAACGCCGGTACAAGCCGCGGATTTAACCCTATTATATGGCAGAATGCGCTATCCAGGGCAACAGCATCTTCGCTTGCGATGATAAGCCCTAGATTCCGCAGTCCTCCGCCTACCGGGCCTTCCCCCTCCATGGCGTACACCGCATCCATTATGCTTATCCGGGGCTTTATGCACTCATAAACATCAACTAATACATTTGCAAAATCATAAATATCCGTATGTTCCAGGTGATATTGAGTTTTCGCAAGCCCGCAAAGAAAACCGAAGTTATTTTTTAAGGCTCCTGTTATTGTCATTAAATTATGGGTCTTTGCCTTTGGCGCGTTTATGATGAGATCCACTTCTCTTATTGCATCCGCTACCGGAAATCCGTTTATATTTATAGCCTTATCAAATTTAACAAGCGGGCATTTTTCTTCCTCGCATATCCGCTTCATACCGCATTTTTCATAAACCAAATCCGCGTACTTTATGGTGCCGCCGGGCGAATCGCCTACCATAGGCAGGGCGCCTGCATCGCGCACAATGCGTATTAAGGCGCGCACAAATTCCGGATGCGTACCGGCGCCGCTTTCCGGGGGGCGCTGAGAAAGCATGTTCGGCTTGATTAATACCTTTTGACCGGCGCTGAGATATTTTTCTATTCCGCCGAGTAAGTTAAATACCTGTTTTAAGGAGCTATAAACACCCTCTTTATCGTAATCTTTACACCTGGTTATAGCGACTCTTGATTTCATGTAACAGCCCGCATGAAAAATATCAAAATAACCAACGCCGAATTATGTAATATATGCACTGCCACCGGCGCCATTAACGAGCCTGTTCGCTCGTATAGGTATGCCAGGAGCATGCCCAGTATCGAAATAGGCAAAAGCCCCGAAAGGTTTGTGTGCAATAGGCTAAATAATATTCCGCTTGCCGCCACGGCGCTTGGCCGGCCTATTTTATTTCTTAGTGCGGGATATAAAAACCCCCTGAAGAATATCTCCTCGGCAACAGGCCCTATAACCGCCACAAGCAGGACAAGGTAGAATAAAACAAGGGGCCTTTGTTCTTTTAGAAACAATGCTATTACGCGTTCCGGCTTCGGCGTGTATTTGAATACGTTTGAGAGGAAATTCACTAACACTAGAGCCGCCGCCAATACTGGCAAAAGAGAAAGATACCCGCCTATACCGCTAATTATATTTCTAAAGGATTTCGCGAAAGATACCCCCAGCGCTGAGAGTTTCCGTCTGTATTTTAAAATTACAAAATATAATATTACAACTACAACCACAGTATCCATTATGCTTGTGTTAAATATCGCTCTGAAATTGCTGTCTTTTATTATTTTTAATACCGGGCTCATGAGCAACTCAATAATAGAAAGTATTTGCCCGGCGAATAAAAAAATTATGCACACCCTGGCAACATCCCATATATCCCAGGCGCTAATTGCAAACGGCCCCTTGGGCAGGAACGTCATGCGCTTAGTTATAAAAAGATAGGTGAATATAAAAAATAGGCTTATACCCGTTACAAAAGCTAAAAATGCCGCAAGCATAGTCAGGCCGAATAGAACCCTTAAGGTATTCCTTTGTTTTAATATATTCTCCAATGATGCCTGGTCGAGTTTTTTTAAAATTTCAATATGCGCAGACTCATCCGGCTTAGCCTTTGTGTTTTCGGCATTTTGTGCAACCGCGAAAAAAAGGATTACAAAAATAAGCATCCATGCGTATTTTTGGTCCTCGTTTAAAAATCTGCGTATCTGCGCTAACATTATCCGACTATTCCCAGTTTGCGAATCCTGTAATCAACGCCCAATTCCTTGGAAAGATTTACAAAATTTTCCACAATTGCGCCCGGCATATCTACAAGCGTCACGGTTACCTTCGGAATGTAACTTTTACATTCAATAGCAAACTCTTTCACCTTCTCAAATGTTTCTTCCCCGAATTGCGGCCTGCATAGTTCGTTGTACCTTTTTTTGTTATCGACGTGAAAACTCACGCATATCTCATCGACAATCCCCTTTAACTCGGGCACGATGTTTCTTTTGTGTATTAAATTTCCGTGGCCGTTCGTGTCTATGCGGATATACCGCGCCCCGCGGTTTTTAAGTGCCTTTGAAAGTTCTTTTATGACATCAAGCCTCAAGAAGGGTTCTCCAAGGCCGCAGAATACAATCTCTTTATATTGTTTCGGATCGTCGATCAGATCGAGAATTTCCGGTACGCTTGGTTCTTTTGACAGCTTTAGATTATGGCCTTTTACAAAGTTTGTAAAGTTCCTAATGCAAAAAGAACAGTTATCCGTGCATCGGTTTGTAATGTTTAAATACAGGGACTCGCGTATCCGGTAAGCAATAACTCCGCCCTTGGATACCTCACCTATTTTAAAAAGAGTTTTAGCGTTTAAGGTGGTTATCCTTGCGATATCCTCCGGGGCTAGTTCCTTCAATTTTGCGAGTTCTTCCGCCAGATGGCTTATATGCGCCGGTTCGTTACGCTCTCCGCGGAATTTTTGGGGCGCAAGAAAAGGGCAATCCGTCTCAAGCAGTATCCTCTCTATGGGTATTGCCTTGGCAGTTTCCCTTAACTTTGCGGCATTTTTGTACGTGAGATTGCATGTAAATGATATGTAGAACCCCAAGTCCACGCATTCCCTTGCAAATTCAGCGCTTCCCGAGAAACAATGCAGTACCCCCCGCAGCGGACCTTTAAGTTCTTTCTTTAAAATATCCAGTGTATCCCGGTGCGCTTCCCTGTCATGAATTATCAAAGGAAGCCCCAGCTCGCCGGCGAGACGGATAAATTTGATAAATGCGTTTTTTTGCGCTTCTTTAGGCGAGTATTCCTTATGAAAATCAAGCCCCACTTCTCCTACGGCGACAATCTTTTTGTCCCTGGCAAGCTCCTTGAGTTGTAAAATTACATCATCGCTTACGGTGCCTGCGTCATGAGGATGAACGCCTAGGCTGGCATAAATAAAATCGTACTTATGGGCGAGCGCTATAGATTTTTTCGTAGACTCAACATCGGTGCCGATATTGATGATGTACTCTACGCAGGATTGTTTTGCGCGGCGGATTATTTCTTCGCGGTCCGCGTCATAATCCGCAAAGTCTAAATGGGCATGGGTGTCTATGTACATAGGAATTAGCAAATAAAAAATAAAAAATTAAAAACGCGTATAAAAAACGCGGGAAATAATTTTTACATATTTGGTTTGTATATTTAATTTTTGGTATTTAATTTTTAGTATTTAACAGTACTTTTATTCTACTCTGGGAAACAGGGGTTTGCCTTTTTTGATGTTCTGGCCGGGTTTAGCCAGGCCCCATTGAGTCTGGGTAAAACTTACTTTCTCGAGCATCCCCTCAAATCCCAATTGAGCCCACATTTTCTGGGCCGCATTCGGCATAACGGGATAGACTAAAATGGTAACAATTCTCAAAATTTCAACAAGGTTATAAAGAAACGTTCCTATTCTGTCTATTTTGCCTTGTTTTGCCAATGTCCACGGTGCCTGGTCCTCGATATATTTATTTGCCATGTTTATCAGTTCCCATACCGCGCTAAGACTTTGGGCAAAATTTAGTTTCTCTATATTTTTTTCGAACATCTCCGGCAGGGCCCCGGCTTTCTCTAATAATGCCTTATCCTCTGCGCAAAGTGTTGCCGGTTTGGGAATCGCGCCTTGGAAGTACTTTTCAACCATTGTAAGCGTACGGTGCAGCAAATTCCCCAAATCGTTTGCCAGGTCCGCATTAAGCCTTATTTTTAAAGCGGCTTGCGAATAGGAGCCGTCCAGGCCAAAAGGCACTTCCCGCAATAAGAAATACCTATAGGCATCCTGGCCGTATTTTTTTGCCTCTTCAATAGGGTCTATAACGATGCCTTTTGATTTTGAAATCTTCTCCCCTTCAAGCGTCCACCAGCCGTGGGCAAATATCATTTGTGGCGGCTCTAGGCCGATAGCATGCAAAATTATAGGCCAATATACGGTGTGATGGCGCAGTATATCTTTTCCCACCAGGTGCACGTCCGCAGGCCAGAGTTTTGCGAATTTTTCCTTATCCGAAGTGAAACCCGGCGCACTTATGTAATTTAACAAGGCGTCAAACCATACATAGGTTACGTGGTCTTTACTGAACGGTACTTCCACGCCCCAGGAGACCCTTGATTTTGGCCGCGTAACGCACAAATCCGGCAACGGCACATCCAGCAGGCTTGTTATCTCGTTTCTGCGCACCAGTGGCATAATAAAATTAGGATGGCTTTTTATATGTTCAAGAAGCCACTGTTGGTATTTTGATAGTTTTAAAAAATAGTTTTTTTCACTTATTTCCTCCGTAAGCCTGCCGCAATCAGGGCAACTGGGCGTGGTAAGCTGTGTCTTTGTCCAGAATGTTTCGCATGGAATGCAGTAGAAACCCTTATATTCACCCTCGTATAAATCGCCGTTTTTATAGAGGATATCAAGGGCTTCCCTTACACAATTTGTATGCCTTTGTTGTGTAGTGCGTATGAAATCGTCGTAGGAAATATCAAGCAAGCGCCACAGTTCCTGAAACTTGGGCGCGACGGAATCGGCAAATTGTATCGGGCTTAAGCCCCCCGCAGCAGCAGCGGAAGCTACTTTCTGGCCGTGTTCGTCCGTTCCCGTAAGAAAAAAGACTTCCAGCCCCTTTAATCTATAAAACCTGGCTAGGGTATCTGCGGCGATATTCGTATAGGAGTGGCCTATATGCGGCGGGGCATTAACATAATATAATGGCGTTGTTATATAGAATTTTTTGTTCATGCGTTTTTATCATAGGATATTTCTATCTGCCGGCCTTCTTCAAGCTCTATAGTTGCGCTGCGTTTTAAGGCGTTGATGCTCAGGACTTTTCCCTTACCTTCCTTTGTTTTTATGGTATCCCCTTCTTTCGGCAGGCCCTTCATAAGTTCCTGATAAAGCACGTGTTCATAGCTAAGGCAGCACATGAGCCGCCCGCACAGGCCGGATATCTTTGCCGGATTCAGGGGTAGGTTCTGCTCTTTCGCCATTTTTATAGTTACTGGCTGAAAATCCTTTAAAAAACTGGCGCAGCAAAGCGTTCTGCCGCATGGGCCGAAACCGCCGAGAAATTTTGCTTCATCGCGGACGCCTATTTGTTTTAACTCTATCCTCACCCTGAAGATATGCGCTAAATCCTTGACGAGCTCCCTGAAATCAACCCTACCTTCTGCCGTAAAATACAGAATTATCTTTGAGCGGTCGAAGGAATATTCCCCTTCGACCAGTTTCATGGGAAGTTGACGTTCCTGTATTTTTCTAGCCGAAACACTGATAGCGTCTTTTATCTTCTCCTTATTTTTTTCTATTACGCGCAAATCTTCTTTTGTGGCAATGCGTGAAATTTTTCTTAAAGGGCTGGTGAGATCCGCTTCGAGTATCATTTCCTGCTCTGATACTACTACGCCGTAATCCAGGCCCCTGTCCGCCTCGACTATTACGGCATCGCCCATCTTTGGGCTCATATTATTTATGTCGTAAAAATCTATCTTTCCGCCTTCTCTCTGTTTTACCTGAACTACCGGAAACATTTCAACTGCTCCTCCAAACTCATAAATACGAGTTTTGCGCTGACGTTTTGCCTGAGATAATCAAAAGATTTTTCTATTGAGCGCAGCTTTTCTTCAAGGGTTTCAAAAGAATTACTGCCGGCAATTTTTTTAATTTCATCCTGCCTGTCTATGTTTACCAGTAAGCGCTCATCCATCCCGAGTTTCACCAAGAGGGCATCTCTGTATATCGCGCAAAGCAACTCTATGATTTTTTCCTGCCTGACTCTGGCGCATTCATGCATATCGAATATTCCGCGGGATAAAATTTCATCCCTTGTCTTTATTATATCCTCCAGCCCTTCTCTTACAAAATTCGCCCCCAGCGAAGGAAATTTAAGCGCCTGGCACCTTGAGCGTATGGTTAAATACAGAAGATCGGGGTTTGCGCTTATAAGTATAAAGACTGTGCGCGCGGGCGGTTCTTCCAGGACTTTTAAAAAAGCATTCTGCGCCTCGGTAGTCATCGCTTCTGCAGAATTTATTATCTCTACCTTCATATTTGCACGTTGCGGCATCAAAAAAACCCTTGCCTGGGCCGCCCTTATATCATCGATTTTAATCGAACCCATGCGCTCATCCGCTGAGGTAATCCTTATATCGGGATGGGAGCCTTTATCTATAGCAAGGCATGAATCGCAGTTGGGGCAAGGCCCGTTTTCATTTTCGCAGTTAAGTGCCTTAGCAAAATCCAGCGCAACGGAAATCTTAGCACTGTCTTTGGGGCCCATAAACAGGTAGGCATGCGCAATGCGGCCTTGCGCAATTGCGTTTTTTAAAGAGCCGATCTGCAGTTTGTATTTATCTATTTCAGCCCAAGGCATCTAAGAACCTGTTTTCTAACCATTTCCTGTGTCTTGTTTATATTATCTTTTACCCTGATTAGTTTTATCCTTTTCGGGTATTTCTTGGCAAGCGTCAAATAGCCCCGCCTAACTTTTTTATGATAGCTTAAGGGTTTTTGCTCCATTCTGTCCGCCCCGTCTCTAACCGAACGGCGCATCCCCTTTTCGGTGTCTATATCCATAAGCAACGTCAAATGGGGCATTATGCCTTTTATTGCTAGTTTCCCCAGGCGCTCGATTAACCCTGTATTTATACAGCCGGCATAACCTTGATATACGAGAGTTGCGTCAAGAAACCTGTCGCAGATTACACTCCTGCCCTTTTTAAGCGCCGGTTCTATAACCTCTTCTACTATTTTTGCGCGTGCCGCCTGATATAAAAACATTTCGGCTAATGGCGATATCTTATTTTTCGGGTCAAGCAGTATCTTCCTTATTTTTTCGCCTATTTCTGTGCCGCCGGGCTCGCGCGTATGTATAAAATCAATATTATTTTCTTTAAGCCATCTGCACAGAAGCTTTGAGTGCGTTGATTTGCCTGAGCCCTCAGGCCCCTCAAATGTTATAAATTTTGCGCCCATCAGCCTTTGATACCCGTAAGCTTGATGCCTTCTACGAAGAACCGCTGATTAAATATGAATATGATTATTACCGGAAGCATTGCCATAACCGAGCCTGCCATTAATAGCGTCCAGTTTGTCGTGTAGATTGACTGGAAGGATTCGAGCCCTATCGGGAGGGTCTTTAATTCCATTTTATTCGTGACTAAGAGCGGCCACATAAACGAACTCCACGAGCCCATAAATGTAAAGGTTGTTAAGGTAGCCAGCGCCGGTTTAGACAAAGGCATGATTATTTTCCAGTAAATACCGAAATATCCGCAACCGTCTATTTTTGCGGCGTCTTCAAGGTCTTTGGGCAAGGTCATAAAAAACTGCCTCAGCATAAAGGTGCCGTATGCGGTAAACATGGCCGGTATAATAAGTGCTTTATAGGTATCTACCCAGCCCAGGAGGCGCATTAATACGTAGACGGGTATCATAGTGACAGACCCGGGTATCATCATGGTCGCCAAATATGCAAAGAATAGCTTGTCTCTTCCCGGAAAATTAAGGCGCGCAAATGCGTATGCCGCAAACGAACTTGTCATCACCTGCCCGAATGTCACAACGAGCCCGACAATAACGCTATTAAGGTAAAATCTTGCGAAAGGAACAACGTGTAAAACCTCCAGATAATTTTTCCATACGATCGGTGATGGTATCCAGCGTATGGGATACGTAAATACGCTTCCCGGATCTTTGAGCGAAGTCGAAAGCATCCATAAAAACGGTATAAGCATCGTTATGCCGGCAAGCGACAGGAGAATATAAGCGGCCAGCTTGGCGAATGATTCTTTTTGCTTGCGTATTTGTTTGGAAACTTCTACCGTCAATATTTTTTTGCGCATTTTAATAATGTACGAGTTTTCCGCCAAATCGCCAGTTTATGAGCGTCACCACAAATATCATGACAAACAATAGCCATGCGATTGTTGCGGCATATCCTACCGCCTGCCAGTCATAAAGTTTCATAAATATATAGTATTCAATTGTCGTCGTGGCGTAATGAGGCCCGCCGCCGGTCATAATTCTTGCGGCCATAAACCCGCCCTGAAAACCGCCTATTACCGACATTATACCTATGAAAAACGTTGTTGGGCTTATCATAGGCCAGGTTATTCTCCAGAATTTCTGCCACCCGTTGGCCCCGTCTATATCAGCTGCTTCATAAAGTTCGCGCGATATTCCTTGAAGGGAGGCCAAATACAGGATCATATTGTAACCTCCTAGCGAAACCCAAAAAGCCATAATCATTAGCGCCGGCTTGGCCCACGTCGTGGACAAAAGCCAATTCGGACCGCCCAGCGGCACATTAAGGAGACTGCCGAGTTTCGCTATCATGGAATTCAAAAGCCCGAAATCCGGATTATAAATCCATTTCCATAGAATGCACAATGCGACGCCCGATGAAATAGTGGGAAGGAAATAAATGGCTCTAAAAGTGGTTATGCCTTTTATTTTCTGGTTCATTGCCACTGCCAAGGCTAACGAGCCAAACATGGCGATTGGTATACTGAGCATCAAAAATAACGTATTATAAAGAAACTTCCAGA
>JBDRLY010000058.1:0-18406 GCA_043812735.1 Candidatus Omnitrophota bacterium
GGAGACATTGTAATGGATAAAAACAATAAAGATAGAGCTTGTGTTGGCTTTTTTTGTGCGAAATTTTATATTTGCCGCTTTTAAGATTAAGACCGTATCCATGAAGCATACTCTGATTGTGGGAGATAAGATATTTGTAAATAAATTCATCTACAGGTTTAAGCCTCCAAAGAGGGGGGATATCATAGTATTTAAATATCCGCTTGAGCCTAAGAAGGACTACGTAAAAAGGCTCATTGCTTTCGGAGGCGAGACAGTCCAGATAAAAGATGGAAAAATCTTGATAAACGGCGTGCCTGTGGATGATCCTAAAATTTCATCCCGCCGCTATTACAATAGAGGCCCCTACGGTGAAGAGGATCAGAATATAAGCGTACCAGCTGATTCTTTGTATGCCTTAGGAGACAACAGCGCGAATTCCCGCGATTCAAGGGAGTGGGGATTTGTGCCCAAGAAAAATCTTGTGGGAAAGGCGTTTATAATCTGGTGGCCGCTTAAGAGGATAGGCCTCACAGAATAAGCCCACTCCTTATAAGGAACAGGAGGGACTATCCCCTTTGGATAAGAATTTTATTTTTATAGAAAAGTTATTTGTGCTATAATAAACTCAGGAGGTGGAGATATGAGAAACTTAGTTATTTTACTTTCGTTTATCGTTATTTTAGCGGGCTGCACAACTACTGAAAAAGGTGCTGTCGTAGGAGGCGGCGCCGGCGCAGGACTAGGCGCGATAATAGGCCACCAATCGGGGCATGCGGCAGGCGGCGCCTTAATAGGCGCGGGTGCCGGCGCGCTGGCTGGCGCTTTAATAGGTAATGCAATGGAGACAAAATACTGCCCCGTCTGCGGCAGGGGATACACCAGCGGTACTAACAATTGTCCTGTGGACGGAACGCCGCTAAAATCCAAGAAAGACTCAGGGGCTGCTACTTCGGCAACTAGCACTACGCAAAGCGCGCCGGCTCCGGCAAAGGAAGAGCAGAAGACACAATATTGCCCTGCCTGCGGTACGCAGTATAGCTCCGGTTTTGAATATTGCACAAAAGACGGTACAAAATTAATGCCGATGAAATAAGGAGGATGGGAATGAAAAACAAATTATTACTCCTCAGCGTTATTTGTGTAACTATCGGGATATTTGTCTTATCAACTGCGCATGCTCAGGAAAAGCCGACAATAACGGTTTATGGTTTTGAAACCAAGGCATCAAGCAGTATATGGCACAGCGCGCAATGGGATATAGGCACAGGATTGGGCGAAATGCTTATAGATGCGCTGGTAGCTAGCGGAAAATTCAATGTAGTTGAGAGGTTGAACATAGCGGATATAACATTTGAGCAGGATTTAATGACGCAGGGCCGCGTTTCACGGAAGACCGGCGCAAAAACAGGCAAGCTTACAGGTGCGCAGTATATCGTGAGAGGCGCGTTGACCGAATTTGATTATACCGAATCGGCAGGCGGCATGGGGCTCAATATAAAAGGATTTAATTTCGGATTAAACCAGGCCAGGGCGCATATAGCAGGTATTATCAGGATTTATGACGCTACTACGGGCGAAATTTATGCATCACAGCGGTTCTCAAGAACTGTTCCTGCCACAGGGATAGATTTCGGCTACCACAAGGGAAGCATAGGCGTGGATCTTGGTGGGTTCAAACAGACGCCTTTAGGCGAGGCAACGCATTTTGCAATTCAGGATATCGTAGGTTTTGTAATTGCGAAAGTTCCGTCTGAAGCGCCGGGGTTAAAGTGGATTTGCGCAAAATGCGGCGCGTTAGTTAGCGGTGCCGCCGATTTCTGCCAGAAATGCGGAGCGCAGAAACAGGAAGTGCTGGAATCATGCCCGAATTGCGGAGCCGATGTAGTAGCAAATCAGAAATTCTGCACAAGTTGCGGTAAGCAGCTTACAGGAGTTAAGTGCCCCAGCTGCGGTAAAAGCTTAAAACCCGGGGCAGGTTTCTGTCCTGATTGCGGTACGAGGGTGCAATAAATACGGGTTCCCGCGAAAATACTGCATATAAATGAATTGGGCTAACAGGCTCACCATTTTTCGCATCTTAATTCTACCCTTTTTTGTGGCCGCGCTGATTTATTATAGCCCCCAGAAAGATTATCTGCGCTATACGGCGCTTGCGATTTTTATGATCGCAGTTTTAACGGACGGCCTGGACGGGTATTTGGCGCGCGTGCGCAAAGAACGTACCGAACTGGGCACGGTGCTTGATCCTGTTGCCGACAAGGCGCTGATTTTAAGCGCCTTTTTATGTTTTTCTCTTATCAAGGGCCTGCCCGAAAATCTCATGCTTCCTGCATGGGTATTGATACTGATAATTTCGCGTGATGCGGTAATTATATTGGGCAGCGCAGTTATTTATCTTTTGCAGGGCAAACTCCACATCGAACCTTCCAAATTAGGGAAACTCACAACGTTTACACAAATGGCAACAGTAATCTGGCTTTTATTGGCCCTTCCGTCGGCAAAATTTATGTGGATGACAATGGTTGTGTTTACTGTTGCTTCGGGATTCGGCTACGTCAAAAGAGGCCTGGAAGTTTTAAATACCAAATGAAAATACCGCTTATAGCAATCGTCGGCCGGCCGAATGTCGGCAAGTCGGCGCTCTTTAACAGGATCATAAAAAGGCACAGCGCTATTGTCGAGCCTGCGTGGGGTACGACGAGAGACAGGATATATGCTGAATTCTCCTGGGGGGGGAAACATTTTGAGATTGTCGACACAGGCGGATTAGTTCTGGATGCGAAGGTCCCGCATGCGGGAATTAAGTCAGCGGTACGCGCTCAAACAGAACGCGCCGTAGAAGAGGCCGATATACTTTTATTTGTATGCGAGGCGACAAGCGGCATAACGGCGATTGATTCGGATATGGCAGGTTTTTTACGGGAATCAGGCAAGGCTATTTATGTAATAGCCAATAAAGCCGATAATGAGAAGCTGCAAAGCGCCGCGGTTGAATTTTTTAATTTGGGCCTCGGCAAACCGTATGCCGTCAGCGCCTTATCCGGTAGGGGTATAGATGAACTGCTTGATGATATCGCAAGCAAAATAGAGGCAATCGAAAAACAGCCCCTAATTACAACGGCAAAACTTGCGATCATCGGCCGGCCGAATGTGGGGAAGTCGTCGTTTATTAATGCTATTCTAAAAGAGGAGCGTGTTATCGTTGATGATGCGCCGGGGACAACGCGCGATGCAATCGATACATATCTGCATAGGGGCGAGGAGCGTTTTGTGCTTATCGACACGGCAGGCATTCGCAAACTGAAGAAGATAAAAGAAAGGGTGGATATCTATTCCCTTTCCAGGACGCGCCAGGCGATAGAACGCTCGGATTGCTGCCTTATTTTAATAGATGCGGCAATTGGCATGACGCAGGATGACGTGAGTATTATCGGACGCGTGGTGAAAGAGGGTAAGGGTATTCTGCTTGTGGCAAATAAATGGGACCTCGTTAAGGGAGTAAGCGAGAAAGAATATGAGCGCTCGATAAAATCCCGCCTTTCGTTTTCCACGTATATCCCCGTAATATTCACATCTTCAAAGACGAAAGAAAATGTCGATAAAACGCTTATACTGGCAAAGCAAATTGTTGAGAATTCTTTAAGAAAGATAACTACCCACGAGCTTTGCAAGACGCTTGAATCATCGCAGAAGGCCCATCCGCATCCCTATGTCGGCGGTAAACGGGTGCGGCTTTATTATGTTACGCAGACAAAATCAAAACCTGTAGAGCTTCTGATTTTTACAAACCACCCTAAACTTGTATCGCAGGATTATTCGAGATTTCTAGAAGGGCGGATACGCCAACTGGCGGATTTTACCGGCGTTCCGATAGCAATAAATTACCGGCTAAGCGGTGACGGAGAAAAAACCGGTAGCAGGAGAAAAGGCTAATACATGATAAATTTAATTATTGCTGTTATAATCGCGTACCTTGTCGGCTCCATACCTTTTGGTTACCTTGCGGGGAAACTTTTAAAGGGCACCGATATACGAAAACATGGCTCAGGCAATATCGGAGCGACAAATGTGTTCAGGACAGTGGGCAAAATCCCCGGCATATGCGTGCTTTCACTTGATATGGCAAAGGGGTATTTTGCCGCCGGTTTCCTGGCGCAACTGTTTTTAAATTATGGCGTTGCGGCAGGTGATAATTTATTCAGGATTATGCTCGGAGTATCATGCGTATGCGGCCATACATGGACCGTATTTCTAAAATTTAAAGGCGGCAAAGGGGTAGCCACGGCATTCGGCGTAATGATGGCGCTTGCACCCAAATGCATCGGTGCCGGAATGCTGCTTTGGCTTTGCGTATTCGTATTGTCACATTATGTCTCATTAAGCTCGATAGCAGCGGCTGTTTCCCTGCCTGTTTTTGCGCTGTTTTTCAAAGAACCGCGCGAGTTTATCATTTTGGTTATTGTATTATCCGCCCTCATAGTCTATAGGCATATTCCCAATATCAGGCGCCTTATGAAGGGCGAAGAGCCGAAACTCGCCGTTTTTTCCTCTAAAAAAAGTTAACCCTGCCCCCTTGACAAGGGGCATTTTATATGCCATACTTTAGTGTCCTATTTTACCGGAGGTACGTTTGCTGGGAGGTATCTTTTCCAACATTAATTGGGTCGATGTTGTTGCAGTAGTGATACTCTTAAGGGCTGTTCATATCGGCTCAAATGTCGGCCTTTCCACCGAAATCTATAAATTTGCAGGCATTGTCACAGGCCTTGTTTTTGCCATCTTCGACCATAAAACCGCCGCATCGCTTATAAACACTTATACCTTAATATCTCCTTCCGCCGTGCTTGATGCGGTAGCATTTCTGGCGATAGTAACGCTGTTTGTTTTTGCTTTCCGTATTGCCCGCGCATTGTTTACTACCTTGGTTCAATTTCAGTTTGCCGCATTGCTTGAGAAATACGGCGGCCTTTTGCTGGGCCTTGTAAGGGGCGCGGTATCGGTTTCTGTCGTATTGATATTTTTATTAATGCTGCCGTCCGAATATCTAAAAACAAGCATTGAAACTTCTGTAAGCGGCAGGTACTTTTTAAAAATTGGTACAAGGATATACGCTAGCGCAAGCAAGGTTTGGCCGAGGCTAGACCAGGATATCGAGATTTTTAAATAAATGGCGCTTATACCGGACAGTGTCCTTGAGGAAATACAGGATAAGACAGATATAGTGGAGCTTGTAGCGGGGTATATTCCGCTTAGGCGCGCAGGCAGGAATTTCCGAGCGCTGTGCCCGTTTCACCACGAAAAAACGCCCTCCTTTATGGTTAATCCCCAGAAAAGGATATTTCATTGTTTCGGCTGCGGCGCCGGCGGGGATGTATTCGGTTTTGTGATGAAATATGAGAGAATAGAATTTCCCGAAGCTGTCAAGCAACTTGCAGAGAAAGCCAATGTTACGCTGCCCGAAAGATATATCCAGCCGGACGTAGATACTTCTTTAGTGTCTTCAATTCAGAGAGCAAACGAGCTTGCCAGCGCGTATTATCACGACCTGTTATTTGACGAAAAACTAACCGCGCCGCGCAGTTATCTTAGCCAGCGGGGAATAAAGGACCATACGGCGCGGGAATTTAAACTGGGTTTTGCGGCGGATAATTACAAAGGGCTTTTAAATTTCTGCTCATCGAAAGGCGTAAATGCGAATATATTGGAGAAGGCAGGCCTAATAATAAAGCATCCGGAATGGGACCTCGCCGATAGGTTCCGCAGGAAGCTGATGTTCCCCATATTCGATGTCAAGGGCAGGGTTATCGGTTTCGGGGCAAGGGTCCTGGATAATTCCCTGCCAAAATACATAAATTCACCCGAGACGCCGCTGTTTAACAAAAGTAAATGCCTCTACGGTATTAATCTTTCCGGCAAACACATCCGAGATAACGACAAGGCGCTTATCGTAGAGGGCTATGTGGATTTTTTATCGCCATACCAGCACGGCATAAAAAATATCGTCGCATCGCTGGGTACCGCGCTGACAACCGAACAGATAAGGCTGATAAGCCGCTTTACGAAAAATGTAGTTATGGTTTATGACGGCGACGCGGCGGGCGAGGCGGCAACATTGCGCGGCTTGGATTTGCTGGTGGGGGAGAATTTTAATGTAAAAATAGTCGCGCTGGATAAAGGTTTTGACCCGGACACATTTATTTTGAATAAAGGTCAAGACGCCCTTGCCGCGAAAATAAAAGACGCACATGACCTCTTTGATTATAAGCTGAGTCTATTGGTGAACCGGCATGACCCGGCGGCCGTCGAAGGAAAGGTTAAAATAATAAGCGAAATGCTGCCCACCCTTGCAAGAATGAATAATGCGGTCTTAAAGAGCCTGTATGTAAAAAGATTAAGCGAACGCCTTGCATGCAGCGAAAACGCGATATTAACCGAGCTGGGGAAAGAAAAAGTTTTGAGTTATGACTACTATTATACGCCCGAGGCGCCGCCCGCAAAAAAACAGGTGTCTCCCGCAGAAAAATTATGCGCCGCGATTTTTCTTGATGATTATAATTTGGCAAAACTCGCGCTAAAAGAAATTGCGCCTGAAGATTTCAAAGATGATGATATACGCGCTATAGTGGGAACTATTTGTGAATATGTCAACCAGGGCAAAAGTTATGATACCGCAAAAATCATAACCCACCTAAGGGACGGGCAAAAGTCGCAACTGGCATCGGAACTGGCGCTTTCGATAGATGAAGTTATCGATAAAGAAAGGACCCTGCGGGATTGCATAAAGCGCATGAAGCACGATAATTTAAAGAAAAGGCTTGATGAGCTGCAGACAAAGATACACGTGGCGCAGGGATCAAAAGAAAGCCAGAAGCTGGATAAGCTTATGGCGGAATACAACGAACTGGTTAGAGAATACAGTTCCTGGAGAAAATAGTGAAGAAGGCCAACCCCAAGGGAATAAAGGCAATAAAAAAGATAAAAGGGATAGATAAGCTTATTGCCCTCGGCAAAAAGAAGGGGCATCTTACCTATGATGAATTAAACAGCATATTGCCCGAAAGCGTTGTTTCATCCGAAGAAATAGATGGAATCCTTACGATTTTAAGCGACGAGAATATAGAAGTTGTTGATACCCACGACGAAAAAGAACTTGAAATTGAGGAACTCATAGAAGAGAAGCCTAAAGAGGTCGCGCCTGCGGAGGAGGAAGAAAAACCCGCGCCCGCCGAGGTTGTGATAGATGACCCCGTGAAGATGTACCTGCGCCAAATGGGCCAGGTGCCTCTTTTGACAAGGGAAGAGGAAATAGAGATTGCAAAGAAAATAGAAGCGACGGAGTATGATTTCCGCAAGGCGGTGTTAAATACCAGAGTGGCGCGCCGTTATGTGATAGATCTTTCAAATAAGATAATTACCAAGGAAGTAAATTTTGACGAGGTGATAAACGTCGATCCAAGAATACGCAAGGAAAAGCTCGCCAGGAAAATCGCCGCCCTAAAAAAGCGCCTCGCTATGTTAAGGAATCCCGGGACATTGCTGGAAGCGCTGCTGGAATATAATTTAAGCGCTCCCGTGGTAATAGATGTTGCCGTGAGGATAAAAAGTTATTTCGGAGAACTTGAAAAATTGCGCAGGGATATAAAGCGCCTTGGCAATATAAAAAGGGCAAGAGCGCTTAAGGTGAGAAAAATCCAGATTGAGCGCGAATTCGGCGAGAGCTACGATAAAATAAAGGAAAAAATGAGGCAGATGCATGTCTGCGAACAGAAATATAACAGGGCAACAAAGGCATTGGTTGCGGCGAATTTGCGCCTTGTCGTGTCTATTGCGAAAAAATACGCCAACAGGGGGCTGTCGTTCCTTGATTTGATACAGGAAGGTAATATAGGCCTCATGAAGGCAGTTGACAAGTTTGAATATAAGAGAGGCTATAAATTTTCAACCTATGCTACATGGTGGATACGCCAGGCGATAACACGTTCTATAGCGGACCAGGCAAGGACTATCAGGATACCGGTGCACATGACAGAGACGATAAATAAACTTATCCGCGTATCACGCGCCCTGGTCCAGGAAAACGGGCGCGAGCCGACGCCGGAAGAAATATCCCGCAAGATGCGTATATCGCTTGATAAGGTCCTGGGAATATTGAAAATCGCCCAGGAGCCGATATCGCTTCAGACGCCCATAGGAGACGAGGGAGATACGCATTTCGGTGATTTTATCGAAGATAAGAAAGCGGTTTCCCCGGCTAGCGCTACGGCCTATTCTATGCTGAAAGAACAGATGGGCGGAGTGCTTGACACATTGACGGAGCGCGAACGCAGGGTGTTGAGATTGCGTTTTGGCATAGGTGACGGCTATCCGCGGACCCTGGAGGAGGTGGGAAGCGTCTTTAACGTTACCCGAGAGAGGGTAAGGCAAATCGAGGCAAAGGCCTTAAGAAAACTCCGCCACCCCATACGCGCAAGAAAATTAAAGAGTTTCCTTGAAATGGCATTTAGCGAGGACAGGCAGATAACGCCTTAAAAATGAAATTTAGAATAAAATTAACAATTGTATTAATAGGTCTCTCGTCACTGGCGTGTTTTTTGTCTATTGCGCTTTCCTATCGTGACGCGCTCGATAATTACAAAGAAGAATTACGCAATAGCCTTATTAATATCGCGGCAAGAGGCGCCGAATTAATAGACCCAGTGAAGCACTCCGCTATTCCCCTTAATCCCAAAGGCGTTAATACCGCGGAATACAAAGAAATAAAAGCTGTTTTAAAGCGCATGCGCGCAGTGAACCCAACTATGCGCTATGTTTATACGATGGTGAAAACGCAAAATCCCAATGTTCTGCAGTTTGTGGTTGATGCGGAGGATGACCCCGAGCTCTTCTCAGCTCCGGGTGAGCGCTATGATATATCGGCGTTTGAGGAGATGAAAAAATCATTTGCGGCGCCGACAGCGGATAAAAAATTAACCAAAGATAAATGGGGCACCGGGCTCTCCGGCTACGCGCCCATACATGATAAAAACGGAAATGCTGTAGCTATCTTGGGGGTTGACCTGCCTGCCGAGACATATTTGTCTGCCCAGGCGCATATAATCCAGGGTATGGGCATTACGCTGGTTATCAGCATAGCGCTTTCTATTATAATAAGCGTTATCATCGCAAATACTATAGCAAGGCCGGTAGAACTACTTAGCGTAGGGACAAAAAGGATATCCGCCGGTGATTTTTCGGTTTCCTTGAAAGCTGGCTCGAAAGATGAATTAGGCGAGTTAATATCGGCATTTAATAAAATGGCAAATAATTTAAAAATAATGAATCGCGAGCTTGAAAGCGAAAAGTTATCTCTTGAGAAAAAAGTCGGGGAAAGAACTAAAGACCTGCATAAGACCATGGAGGAGCTTAAAAAAGTGCACGCCAGCCTAAGACAGGCGGAAAAGTTAGCTTCTTTGGGGCGTTTTGTGTCGGTAGTGGCTCATGAAATTAATAATCCCCTTGGGATTATATCCGGCAAAGCGCAATTGTGCCTGCAGGATAAAACATTGACCGAGAAATTTAAAAAAGATCTCGAAATTATGCTGGAGCAATGCAACCGGGCGCGCGACATCGTTCATAAATTTTTTACCTTCGCAAAACCGCGAATTGCAGCAGTGGCTTCGGTGGACATAAACAGCGCGCTAAATTACACAATAAACTTGCTGGAACAACAGTTTAAAGATATAAGTATAATCAAAAAATATGCCGCATCGCTTCCCGGCATAAAAGCCGACGAACACCAGCTGCAAGAAGTTTTTATAAACTTATTAACAAATGCCCACGACGCACTGCGCGATGGCGGGACTATTACGGTATCTACCGCGGTAGCAGGCGATAGCGTCAAAATAGAATTCAGGGATACGGGCGCCGGTATTCCCGCGGATATCATGGAAAAAATATACGAACCGTTTTTTAGCACAAAGGAAAACAGCGCCGGGCTTGGGATACCGATATCATACAACATCGTTAAAGCGCACGGCGGTAACATAACTTATGAGAGCAAGCCAGGCTACGGGACGGTAGTCACTATTATTTTACCCATAGGAGGCAGACGCGATGTCTAAACGTATACTTATAGTTGACGACGAAAAGCATATAACCGACATTTTAGCGGAATATTTTACGGGAAAAAATTATGAGGTTTTTACCGCAAACAACGCTTTGGACGCCCTTGAGATCGTTAAAAAACAGCGGCCGCATGTAGTACTCCTGGATATAATAATGCCTAAAATGGACGGCATAGAGGCGCTAAGAAAGATTAAGGAGATAGATTCCTCAATAGGCGTAATAATGATAACCGCGGTAAAGGATGATGAAGTGGCAAAAAAGGCAATGGGGCTGGGAGCAGCCGATTATATAACCAAGCCTTTATCGCTTGAGTACCTGGAGTCCGCTGTGTTGTATAAAGTTTTTGACATAATGCACTAGTCCATATTATACTAATAAAAGATATGCCGGGGAAAACCGTACTTATAGTTGATGACGAGAAAGACGTAGCTACCGTGCTCAAAGCCCGCCTCGCCTCGCTGGGTTATAATGCAATTTGCGCTTATGACGGAGAAGAGGGCCTGAAGCTGGCGAAAGAAAAAAAACCGGATGCTATTTTCCTGGATATTATGATGCCGAAAGTTGACGGCATATCGGTTGTTTTAAAATTGAAGGCAGACCACGATACGAGGGCAATTCCCGTTGTTATGCTCTCGGGGATAAAGCAGGCCGAGGAGAAGGCAGTTACAAAATCGCTTGGCGTAGCGCACTATATCACCAAACCTTACGATAAAGATGAAATTATAGCCGTATTAAAGCAGATGTTCGGATAAAACCGACCTTATGGAAGAATTTTATAAAAATATAACCGCAAGAATAAAAAATATGGTTTCCAATAACCGCCGCCCCGATTGGGAAGGCTTTAGAGATGAATTCTGCCGGGAAGTTAAAAACTGCCTTAGCGGTGGCAGCTCTTTTGTATTTACCCATAAGATAGATGATTTTCCTGAAAATTACCAATATTACCATATAGTTAATATCGCCCTTATCTCTGCCAGAATAGCGAAAGAACTCGGTTTTGCCGATACACAAGAATGCAATTTGCTTACGATGTGCATTTTCCACAACAGGGAAATATTTAAATTGCCGGACGATTTTATTAATTCTTTATACAGGGATGAGAAAGAAGCGGCTGACATTATCCAGGTAGCCGATGTGTTTGATACGACTATTAATCCGCCCGCTTACCGCAAGCAGGCTCTTGCGTGGTCCGCGCCGGACGCCCTGGAAAAAATTATGCAGATAAACGGCAGCGTTTTCAACCCCGCGGTTGTAGCCGCGTTTCTTAAGGCAATTACTGTTTTTCCGGTAGGCACAAAAGTGGTGCTTAACAATGATTTAATAGGTGTAGTCAAGGCAACAAACCGCAACCACTTTTTACGCCCGCAGATAGAAATTATTTCCGATAAATCCGGAAAACAATATGACCAGTCCCGCGTTATCGACCTTGCCAAAGAAAAGCTTCTTTATATAAAGGAAGTTTTGAAGTAAGTAACATATTGTAATAGGGGAAGAGGAGATATGCTTTTTCAACAAAAGAATTTATTAGAGTTGGTAATACCGCTGGGGATAGTTTTCTCGACCCTCATTGTCGGATATATAATAAGAGCTGTTATATTTAAACGTTTTATGCGCTGGACCAAAAATACCAAGACCCCGCTTGCTGATATCGTGGTAAATGCATTTAAAGGGCCTTTTATAATTTGGGTTTCGATGATAGGCGTGTATTTGGCTCTTAGGTTTTCAGATTTGTCGGCCGGCTCGGTGCGCCTCGCGGGAAAGATACTGCTTGTTCTCGGAATCGCTTCGGTTACTTTAGTCCTGGCGAATATAACCGCGCACCTTGTGCGGGTATATTCGAAGAAGATTGAAACGGCTTTGCCGATGACATCGCTTACCCAGAATATCTCAAAGCTTATTATTTTTGCGGTAGGTATTTTAATAATATTAAACAGCCTGGGTATTTCGATAACGCCGATATTGGCCACTTTAGGCGTAGGCGGCTTAGCGGTGGCCCTTGCGCTGCAGGAGACGCTTTCAAATATATTTGCGGGATTCCATATTATCGTAGCCAGGCAGGTAAGGATAGGGGATTACATAAAGCTAGAGTCAGGCGAGGAAGGTTACGTTACGGATATCAACTGGCGCACTACCCAGGTTAGAATGCTTCCCAATAACGTTGTCTTGATTCCCAACGCCAAGCTTGCCCAAGCCATTGTTACAAACTTTTACCTTCCCGATAAAGAACTGGCGGTCCTGGTTAACTTAGGCGTGCATTACGACAGCGATTTAAAAAAAGTAGAAGCGGTTACGTGCGAAGTGGCTAAAGAGGTAATGAAAGAAACGAACGGCGGCGTGCCGGCATTCGAGCCCTTTATACGCTACCATACCTTCTCGGATTCCAGTATTAATTTTACCGTAATATTAAGGGCAAGGGAATTTGTAGACCGATACCTCGTTAAGCATGAATTTGTAAAAAAATTGCACGAGCGTTATAACAAAGAAGGCATTGTCATACCTTATCCTATCAGGGCAATAAATTACCAACAGGAGAAATCGGGATGATATCAATGGTGTTTAAGTATATCAAAGACTTTATTCAGAATGTAAGAATCGCGGATATCATAGACGTAGGCATCATTTCCGTATTTATTTATTTGGTTTTAGTATGGTTTAAGAGGGCGCGCGCAAGATTTATGCTCCTGGGCATGATTATATTGGGTTCGATATATGTTTTGGCGCGCCTGTTTGGGCTATATTTAACCACCATAGTCTTTCAGGCCTTCCTCGCCATTTTTCTTATTATATTAGTGGTAATTTTTCAGGATGACTTCAGACAATTCTTTGAACGCATCGCTGTCTGGGGAATCAGCAGGCGCTTAAGAAGAGTATCGGCTTACAATCAGGATATAAATATCCTTACCAGCGCCGTAGCTAACCTTTCCCGCAAACAAATAGGCGCGTTGATAGTTATACGGGGCAGGGATCCCCTCGATCGCCACATTGAAGCAGGAATTTCTTTAGACGGGCTCTTGAGCCAGGCTTTAATCGAAAGTATTTTTGACCCGCATGTCCCAAGCCATGACGGCGCAGTGGTTATTTCCGGAAAGCGTATCGTTAAATTTGCGGCGCATCTGCCCCTTTCTACCAATGTAGAAGAGATAGGCAATTTAGGTACGCGCCATGCTGCGGGCGTAGGAATAACAGAGCGTTCCGATTCTATATCTATCGTGATATCGGAGGAAAAAAGCACGATATCGGTGGCGGAGAACGGTATTCTTAAACAAGTGAAAGAGCCGGGAGAACTCAACGGATTACTCGAGCGTTTTTACCGCAAAAGGTTTCCCGAAAGAAGAAAAACGTTATTCATGGATTTTTTAACGGGCCATTACCTGGAGAAGATAATCGCGTTTATTTTAGCCTGCGGGCTTTGGCTGACATTCGGGCACCGCACCGGAATAATCCGCAGGGATTTTGTAATCCCAATTGAGTACCGCAATTTGGCATCTGACGTAATTATTGAGGAGGCAAGGCCAAGGCAGGTTTCCGCGACTTTAAGCGGCGCAGAAACGGCATTTAGCCTTTTGGCGCCGAAGGAATTAAAGGTATCGGTGGATGCCTCGGGTGTTAAGGACGGAGAGAATCAATTTTCTATCGGTAAAGAAGCTATACGCACTCCCGCCGGCCTTTCGGTGGTGAATATCGACCCTGACGAGATATTCCTTAAGGTTTACAGGAAAATCGTTCTAAATATCCCCGTAGAAATAAACACTTACGGCCGGCCGTCTTCCGGCGTTACAATACGCGAAATAAGAGCCGAACCTAAAGAAATATCAATAACGGTTTCGAGCACAATTGAAAGAGAGAAAATAAAAATTTCAACCGCCCCCATTAACCTCAAAGCAATAACCGAAACGACAACCTTGACGCCGGAACTCATCCTTAGCCCCGATTTGCGTTTTTCGGGAGATAAGTACCCCGAAGTAAAGGTAATTATAGACGTTGAGAAAAAATAAATTCCCAAGACAAGGCATATATGCAAGGACTTAAAAAGGCGCGGCTTGGTATATTAAGAGCAAAAAGCATAGCAATAGCCGGACACATTAATCCTGACGGCGATTCATTGGGTTCGCTGCTTGCTTTAGGCTTAGGCCTGGAAAAATTAGGCAAGCGCGTCTATATGCTTTGCGCTGATGAAATACCGTCGATGTATCATTTTTTACCCGGCGTAAAAGATATTTTAAACAGTATTAAAAAAAAGGTGGATTTGGCGATATCCGTTGATTGCAGCGTCGAAGAGTTGCTGGGTGAGAATATCAGGGTTTTCAAAAAGGCGAAGTCCATTTTGGAAATAGACCATCATGAATTCAGGAGAGATTTTGGCGACATAAAACTCGTTGATGATAAGGCAGCCGCGGTAGGCGAACTGGTTTACATGCTTCTAAAGGCGTTGAATATCCGCATAACGCCTGAGATAGCCGAAAACCTCCTTACCTCCATACTGGCAGAGACAAACTCTTTTAAGCTGCCCAGCGTAAGGCCTTACACCTTTAAATTGTGCGCCAAACTCCTGGATACGGGCGTGGATTTTTATGGATTAGCGGAGAGGGTATATTGGTCGAAGCCGAAAGAATCGGCGGTTCTTTCGGGCCTTTGCCTCTCGAGATGCAAATTCCTGAAAAAGGGCAGGATAGCATGGTCCATAATCAGAAGGAAGGATTTTGCGAAGATAAAAGGCAGAGACTACAATATAGACGCGGTAGCCAACGAAATCCGCTCTATAAAAGGCGTAATGATAGTTGTTTTATTCAGGGAGAAGAATAAAAGGCTTTTTAGGGTGAGCCTGCGCTCTAAAGGAGAAATAAATATAGCCAGTATAGCGGAACGCTACAACGGCGGAGGGCACTTTGACGTAGCAGGCTGCTATATAAAAAATAACACAAAATCTATGAAAGAACTTTTGGAGTTTACCGAGGATCTGCTGAAGCAGAAAGGAGTTTATTGATATGTGGACAAAGGAAAACCTTCAAGAGCTGATTAAGGATAAAATGTCGGATTACCTTTTTATCGTTGCGTCCAACAGGCAGCCCTATGTCCATATTTACAAGAAAGGAAAAATCGAATATCAACGCGGCGCGGGAGGTGTAATCACTGCACTGGACCCCATTATGCAGGCGTGCGGCGGCACATGGGTTGCTTACGGCAACGGCGAGGCGGACAGCAAGGTAACCGATGATAAGGGCAGGGTTAAAGTTCCTCCGCAAAACCCGAATTATACATTAAAGCGTGTGTGGCTTACAAAACAAGAAGAAGACGGCTTCTATTATGGCTACTCCAATGAGGCTTTATGGCCGCTATGCCATATGGTATTCCAACGCCCCGTATTTAGAAAAGAAGACTGGAGTTATTACGTGAAGGTTAATGAAAAATTCGCCGATGCTATAATTAAAGAGGTAGGCAAACGCAAGGTATTTGTATGGATTCAGGATTACCACTTGTGCCTTTTGCCTAAATATCTTAAAGAAAAGCTGGGAAAGCAGTTAATCTCGGCGCATTTTTGGCATATACCATGGCCCAACTATGAGACTTTCCGCACCTGCCCCCAGAGAAAGGAAATACTCGAAGGCCTCTTATCCAATGACCTTTTAGGTTTTCACATTCAGTACCACTGCAACAACTTCTTGGATGTCATAGACCGCGAAATGGAAAGCAAAATAAACCGCGAGCGTTTTTCGGTGGTTCGCGGCGGGCACGAGACATTAATCAAGCCATACCCTATCAGCGTTGATTTTGAAGGTACAAATAAGATTTCTGCATCAGATGAAGTGGCGCGCGTCACAGAGGATTTAAAACAGGAATATTCTCTTGAGGGTACAAAGGTATTACTTGGCTTAGACAGGTTAGATTATACCAAGGGTATACCGGAGAGGCTCTTAGCCATAGACCGCCTGCTGGAGACTCATCCCGAACTGAAAGAAAAAATCGTGTTTATACAAATGGGCGAGATAAGCCGTATACACATCCCAAGGTATAAAGCCCTTAACGACGAAATCAATGCTATGGTTGAAAATATCAACTGGAAACACTCCACAAGCAGCTGGAAACCGATAATTTTGGTGCGCAGGCACCTCTCGTTTCCCGAATTGATTGCATTTTACCGTTTGGGTGATATTTGTATCGTGAGTTCTCTGCACGACGGCATGAATTTAGTGGCAAAGGAGTTCGTCTCCAGCCGTTCTGATGAGCAGGGGATGCTTGTCTTGAGCCAATTTACAGGAGCCGCGAGAGAGCTCACGGACGCCGTACTGGTGAATCCTTATGACCGTGACCAATTCAGCAACGGTATATATGCCGCGCTTAACCTTCCGGAAGAAGAGCGCAGCAAGCGAATGAAGAAGATGCGCGACGTTGTAAAGGAAAGCAATATATTCACCTGGGCGGGAAAAATTTTAACTGAGCTGGCCAAGTTTGAATTTAAAGAGTAATGCATGAAGTATTTGTTCAGCCACTGGCAATATTTAAGAAAGCGTTTTGCCGGTAAATATATTATGCTCTTTTTGGATTACGACGGCACCTTAACGCCTATTGTAAGCACTCCGGATAAGGCTACTATGCCTGAAGAAAATAAGAGGTTGTTAAGGAAGTTATTGGCAACTAAAATCTGCAAAATAGCCGTAATAAGCGGCAGGTCGCTAAGAGATGTAAAGGGGAAGGTAGCATTAGAAAATATTATCTATTCCGGCAACCACGGCCTGCAAATAGAGGGGCCGAAGATTAAATTTCAAGCTCCCCTTTCAAAAAAATACAGGGCAGCTCTTAAACAGATAAAGCTCGATTTGCAAAACGAAATTTCCGGAATTAAAGGCGCTTTCGTAGAAGACAAAGGGCCTACATTGAGTGTTCATTACCGCCTTGTCAATAAAAGAGACCTGCCCCGTGTAAAAACTGCCTTTCGTAAGACTGTAATTGTCCGTCGTGTTAAAGACGAGATAAAGGTTAAAGAGGGTAAGAAGGTTTTCGAGATAAGGCCACCTGCTGACTGGAACAAAGGTAATGCCGTTGCCTATCTTTTGGCAAGGCAAAAATTTATCAGCAAGGGGGCGGCTGTTAGCCCTGTATATATAGGAGATGATGTAACGGATGAGGACGCTTTCAGGGCCCTGGGGGGTAAAGGATTAACTATTTTTGTAGGAAAACCCAAAAAATCATCCGCGCAGTATTATTTAAAAAACGCAAAAGAAGTTTCGAAGTTCCTAAAAGAACTCTTGATGTTTGAAGAAAAAAACAGGATATGCCGGAACTGATAAAAGCGAAAGAACCTTTTAAATTCTACACACGGCTTAATCTGCCGGAATTAACGGGCCTGAGGGCTTCTACCCTTAAACAATTGGCGCAGATTCTCAAAACGGTCCCGGATTCCTGCATTTACCAGCATACCCACAGGTCGCTGCAGCAGCACCAATACCTTTGCCCTGAACCGCCGAATGATTTTGCCTACTGGGTGGGCGGGGTATTGGGTGAGAACGAGCTTGCGGAACGCCTCTCCAGTATTGATACGATTCAATTCTCGGACATAGTTGCCTTGAGAGAAAAAATAGTTGCTACCGTAGAAAACTACCTTAAGGATACTCCATCGGCAGAGTTAAAATTCTCAGACAGGGGCCAGGAGTTTCATTTTATAAAATCAATAAGCTTTATATTATCGACAAATTATATTGCGTACGACTTAAAAGATTTTGCGGATATCCTGAAAAAAATAACAATAGACGCTATTTATTTTCACATTTTTGAGGCACGCCTGAGGATCAAGAAACACACCAATGATTTTTCATATTGGGTAGAAGCATCTATCGCAGATAAGGATCTGGCAAAGAAAATATCAAGATTGGATCCATATACATACACCCTGGAAGATTTAAGAAAGACGCTGGTAAAGATAGTCGAAGACAGGATACGCAGCTAAAGATGTCAAACTTATTAGAACAATATATACCCATAATCGGTGAGTCGGTAATAGACGATTTAAAGCTTATAGCCGATAAGCTTAAAGGTAAAATCATCCAGCATATTAATTCTACGGCGGTAGGGGGCGGCGTTGCGGAGATATTAAGCCGGATGGTTCCGCTCCTTAGGGAACTGGGCGTTGATGCGCGCTGGGACCTTATAAAGGGCGGAGACCAGTTTTTTGATGTGACAAAGAAGTTTCACAATGCCTTGCACGGCAGTCCCGTAGAAATAACTAAACGCGACTTTGAAATATTCATGGAAACAAGCCAAAAGAATATCGAAGAAGTAAATACTTACGGAGATATTCTTTTTATCCATGACCCGCAGCCTATAG
>JBDRLY010000059.1:0-5662 GCA_043812735.1 Candidatus Omnitrophota bacterium
CGCATATCTTAAGGTGCACGGAAAAAATAAGAAAAATATCGACGATATGAAGGCGCTTTTAAAGCCGTTTGAGGCGCACCTACAGAATGCAGGCCTGGGGTGCATATCGGAGATATTCGACGGCGATGTGCCCTACAGGCCCAACGGCTGTATTTCTCAAGCCTGGTCTGTAGCGGAACTTTTGCGCGTTATGCATGAGGATTTGGGCATGTTTAGCATAAAGCACATGGGAGATGTTGCAAAGTCCGGGAAGGAGATCAAGCTATGAACTTGATGTGGCTTACTTGGGTCGGGTCAGCGGCAGCGCTTTTGTTTGCAGGATATCTTGCGTGGGAAATATTGAAAAAAGACGAGGGTACGGCGCGCATGAAAGAAATAGCGCTTTTTATACGAACAGGCGCAAACGCTTACCTCAAACGCCAGTATTCCGTCATTGCGGTTTATTTTGCCGTTGTGGTTATTATCCTGGCAATTATGGCTAAAGCAGGGCTTTTAACATGGTTTGTCCCGTTCGCATTCTTATCAGGCGGGTTTTTCTCCGGCCTGTCGGGGTTTATAGGCATGAAAATGGCGACGTCGTCCAATGCCCGCACCACATGGGCTGCGAAAAAGACGCTTAACGCAGGGCTGCGAGTCGCGTTTTCCTCAGGCACCGTTATGGGCATGGTGGTTGTAGGTTTGGGCTTACTGGATTTATCAATTTGGTTTGCGATTTTGAAATGGTATTATTCAAGACCGCTATTGGGGCTTTCAGAAGGTGATATTTACCGCCACATTACTACTACGATGCTGACGTTCGGTATGGGTGCATCGTCTATGGCGCTTTTTGCAAGGGTGGGCGGAGGAATTTTTACAAAGGCGGCTGATGTTGGCGCAGATTTAGTGGGTAAGGTTGAGGCGGGCATTCCGGAAGACGACCCGCGCAACCCGGCGGTAATTGCGGATAATGTGGGCGATAATGTCGGCGATGTTGCGGGCATGGGCGCGGATTTGTACGAATCATATGTCGGCTCAATTTTGGCGACGATGACGCTTGGGGCGGCAGCATTCATGGCAGATGGGCGCGGGCTTGCCTCGATAACGGTGCCCATGGTTATGGCGACAGTAGGCGTGATTTGCTCGATAATAGGTACGTTCCTTGTGCGCGCAGGCGAAGAAGCCACACAATCGGTTTTGCTGCGGGCGCTGCGCCGGGGAATTTATACTTCCACAGTGCTTATTGCAATTGCCGCTTATTTCCTGGTCAAATATACGCTGGGCGATATCGGCATTTGGTGGGCGGTAATAATGGGGCTTTTGGCCGGAAATATAATCGGCTTCTCAACCGAATATTTCACATCCGACAGGTATAGGCCTACGAGGCATATTGCAGGCGAATCAAAAACATCTCCTGCAACCGTAATAATTGCGGGGCTCGCAACAGGAATGCTTAGTTCCTGGGTTCCCACACTGACTGTTGCTGCTGCGTCGGTTGCAAGTTATTTTTTTGCAGGCGGTGCGGGTGCTGCTGCGAAGGGGCTTTACGGTATAGGCATTTCCGCGGTGGGTATGCTCTCAACACTTGGCATAACCCTGGCAACCGATGCATACGGCCCTGTTGCCGATAACGCAGGCGGATGCGCCACAATGTCGCATTTGGAAGGGGAGGTAAGGAAAAGAACAGATGCGCTGGATTCGCTCGGAAATACTACCGCTGCGACAGGCAAGGGATATGCCATAGGCTCCGCGGCGCTGACCGCACTGGCTTTATTGGCTGCTTATAAGGAAGAGCTTTTAATGGCAAGCCAAAAATTAAATATCCAGCTTTCGCTTGATTTGTCTATTTTAAATCCCAAGCTTTTGGCAGGGCTTTTTATAGGCGGAGCGCTTCCTTTTGTATTTTCATCCATGACTATGAGCGCCATAGGCCGAGCCGCATCGAAAATGGTCGAGGAAGTAAGGACTCAGTTTAAGGAAATAAAAGGTTTAATGGAAGGCAAAGCCGCCCCTGATTACGCGCGCTGTGTTCTGATTTCAACAAAGGCGGCGCAGAAAGAAATGATTCTTCCCTCCCTTCTTGCAATAACGGCGCCGATAGCAATAGGCCTTATCGGGGGCGCGGAAATGGTGTTTTCGTTATTGGCGGGGAGCCTGGTCTCAGGGTTTATCCTGGCGATATTTATGGCAAATTCAGGCGGCGCATGGGATAACGCCAAAAAATACATCGAAGCGGGGAACCTCGGCGGAAAAGGTTCATCTGCGCACAAGGCAGCGGTTGTCGGCGATACAGTTGGGGACCCCCTAAAAGACTGCTCCGGTCCGTCGCTTAATATTCTGATAAAGCTCATGTCCATGGTAGCGTTGGTATTTGCAGGGTTAGCATTGAAGTGCCATTTGTTTTAGGATATGTCTACACGCGTACTTGTAGCAATGTCGGGCGGCGTAGATTCGTCAGTAGCCGCGGTAATTTTAAAGCAAAGGGGCTACGACGTTATCGGGGCTACGTTCAGATTCTGGCCGAAGGACAAATGCCTTGAGGAAGGCCCGAAAAAATGCTGTTCCTTACGCGACATAGAGGACGCGCGCTGGGTCGCTATGCACTTTGGATTTTTCCACTATGTTTTTGACTGCCAGAAGGATTTTCAAACCCACGTCATTGATTATTTCTGCAGGGAATATTTAAACGGAAGAACGCCAAATCCCTGCATACACTGTAACGAAAAGATAAAATTCGATTTTTTGCTAAAGAAAGCGGATGAACTCGGCTGCGCCTATATCGCAACCGGCCATTACGCAAAGCTCAATTTTAATGCGCACACTAACCGCTATTTTCTTAAAGAGGCAAGGGATAAGCACCAGGACCAGTCTTACGTCCTGTTTTCGCTGCCGCAGAAAAAACTTAGCCGTATTCTTTTTCCGTTGGCGGATTTTACAAAAGAAGAAACCCGCAGTTTGGCAAGAAAGCTTAGTTTAAAGGTGCACGAGAAACCGGACAGCCAGGAAATATGCTTTATCCGGGGCGGTAATTATGGCGCATTTTTAAAAGAAAAATTAGGCGGAATGATCAAGCCGGGGAATATTGTTGGTACAAGCGGTGAAATCCTCGGGAGGCACGAGGGCGTGTGTTTTTACACCATAGGCCAGAGGAAGAATATCGGAGCTTATGACGGGAAGCCGAAATACGTAATCAGGATAATTGCGGCGGAGAATAAAATTATAATCGGAGATTATGAAGAGTTGCGTAAAGGGCATTTTTCCGTCGAGAAAATAAACTGGATTTCGCGCGAACCCGCTAACCCGCTGGAGGCAATGGTGAAAATCCGCTATTTGCATCCGAAAACAGGCGCTACTGTTTACCCCGTTAGAAATGAAATTTCTAACGGGGCAGGTCCCCAGAATTGCAGCGCAAAGGTTGAATTTGCAATACCTCAAGCAGCGGTAACACCGGGCCAGGCAGCCGTGTTTTATGAAGGGGATACTGTTTTGGGCGGAGGATGGATTGTATAAAACCAAAAATCAAAAATAAAAAATTAAAAATGAATACAAATTTGCTCGGTAAAAAAGTATATAATTTACAAAAACTGCTCAGGGAGTTAAAAAGCGTTGTGGTGGCTTATTCGGGAGGCGCTGACAGCAGTTTTTTATTGTATGCGGCAAGGAAGGTGCTCGGTAAAGATAAGGTTTTGGCGGTAATCGCGCAGTCGCCTACATATCCGAAAAAAGAATTAAATTCCGCAAAAAAACTCGTAAGGCGAATGGATGTTAACTATAAAATAATCAGGACAGATGAATTTTCGGATAAAAATTTCTACACTAATCCGCCAAAAAGGTGCTATTATTGTAAAAAGGAGTTATTCGGTAAATTAAACCGTATCGCAAAGGCCGGCGGTTATAAGTTTCTCGCGGACGGCAGTAATTCCGACGATAAAAAAGATTACCGCGCCGGCAACCGCGCTGCCGGCGAGTTTAAGGTAGTAAGGCCGCTTGCGCTGGTGGGATTAGAGAAACAGGAAATAAGGCGCCTTTCAAAAGCCGTAGGCTTGCCTACGCATGATAAACCTGCGCAGGCGTGTTTGGCGTCGCGTGTACCTTATTTTGAGAAAATAACCAGACAGAAATTGGGCGCAATTGAAAAGGCGGAAGATTATTTAGAGGAACTTGGGTTTCGCGGAGTGCGCGTACGATATCACGAAGACATAGCAAGAATAGAGCTTCAAAACGGCAGCATGAAGCGGTTTCTCGACGATAAACTGCGAAAAAAAGTCGCAAGTAAACTGAGAAATCTAGGTTTTACTTATATTACACTTGATTTAGAAGGTTATAAAACTGGCAGTTTAAATAGAGTATTAAAGCAGAAATGAAACATTATGTATATATACTTCAAAGTGTAAAGGATAGTAAGTATTATACAGGTATTACAAAAAATGTAGATCGCAGAGTGGATAAACATAACAGCGGTAGTGTAATTGTAACCAGGAACCGAAGACCATTGAAATTAGTGTACTCTCATTCCTGCGACAATCTAACAATGGCAAGGAAAAAAGAGAATTTCATAAAGAGACAAAAGAGCAGGGAATTTATTACTAAATTAATAAAAGGAATATATAAATTGGAATTACCGTTAACAACGGCGCCCCGAATGTAGAAATTGGTTTGGTATCGCTTCGGGGCCCCGAAGTTTAACCCGATTTTAAGCAACATTCGGGGCCGGCGTAGCTCAGCCTGGTTAGAGCGAGCGGCTCATACCCGCTATGTCACTGGTTCAATTCCAGTCGCCGGCACTCTTTAGTTTAAAGTTAAAGGTGGAAAGCAGGGAGGAGAAAAAATGATAAGAAAAATTATTATTTTGCTGGTACTATTCTTTCTTACTTTTGCGGTAGGGTGGTTTTCAAAGGCGTACAGCTATACCCTTGGTTTTACCGAGTATAATGTCAAAAAAGCACGCAGCGCAGCTATTCCCGCCAGGTTCGGGAAATTGGTGGCAGTTGACGGCGTGTTGTTGTATTTCCAGGATGACGAAGGCAATATCAGGGTAATGCGCAAAATCATGGGCGATTTTCTCGATCAGGATGTAGTGTATTTCCCAAGAAGTTGATATGGTAGATTCGAGTTTTATCGAAAAAGCAAAAAAAGCCATAGATAAGCACCGCATGCTAAAGCGCAACGAGCGGGTGGTTTTAGGCGTTTCAGGCGGACCCGATTCGGTAGCGCTTTTAATTTTATTTCTGGAACTGAAAAAAGAATACAGCCTTTATTTGCACATAGCCCACCTTAACCATGCCTTAAGAGGCAAGGAATCAGACGATGACGAGGCGTTTGTGAAGAAACTCACCGAGAAATTCAAGCTTCCGATAACGGTAAAAAAACTGGATATAGAAAAAGAGGCAGCAAAGCTTGGCCGGGGCATTGAAGAAACAGCAAGAATTGCAAGGTACGATTTCTTTTCAGAAACCGCAGAAAAAGAAAAATGCCAGAAAATTGCGGTTGCCCATACGCAGGACGACCAGGCAGAAACGGTTTTGATGAGGTTAATTCGCGGCTCCGGCCTGGGCGGCCTTTACGGTATTGCGCCTGTGCGCGCGCTCGACGCTAAATTAGTAATCCGCCCATTAATAGATATTTCCCGGCGGGAAATAGAGAAGTTTCTAGTAAAAAATAAAATGACGGCGCGCCATGATTCATC
>JBDRLY010000060.1:0-18338 GCA_043812735.1 Candidatus Omnitrophota bacterium
GTATTCGACTTGCCTTTCGCGGTTGAATATAAAATTACCGGCATGTTCCGCGGCCTTATCGCGCGCCCTGTCCGGGTCATAGGGCTCTTTGTGGTTTGTATTGCCCGTTATGCGGTAATATTTTATTCCCGTGTTAACCCTTATGCCGTCTTTATGTATGTAAGGGCGGATATAATCGTAATCCAAATCATATCCGACATCCCTGTAAAATTCCCGATAGCAGTAATCGCCGGGATATCCCTCAACAGAACTCCACACCTGCCTTGACGACTCCAAATCCCTGCCAAAGACGGCAACGCCCCCTTTTGTGTAGACAGGCGCAAATACGCCATATTTCGGGCGCGGCGCCGCATGCAAGACGCCATGCGCATCCAGGAAAAAGTACTTAAGCCCTGCCTCTTTAAGATATACATCATCGCCCGGGTTCCAGCCGCACTCGGGGAGCCAGATGCCCTTGGGTTTCTTCGAGAATAGTTTCTGATAATATTGCGTGGCAACCTGAATCTGCGCCCTTACCGATTCGCGGCAAACTTCCATTAAAGGCAAATAACCGTGCGTAGCCGCGCAGGTAATCAGCTCTACCTTGCCTGAATCCCGGAGTTCCCTGAAAGCGTTTACTAAATTTTTGCCGTATCGATCAACGAATACCCAGCGCGCATTTTCAAAGCGCGAACGGTACATATGCGCCAGCCTGTTAAATTCCGGCTGCTGGGCAGTTCTCTCTATTTCCTTATTAGAGAGCTCTAAGAGCGAATTTATATGCTTCTCGCAACGGTTCTGTAAAAGAGGGTCTTCGAACATCGCCAGAAGCGTCGGCGAAAGCGAAACCGTGATCCTGAAATCAACTCCATCGCGGATTAAATTCTGAAATACGTTTATTAAAGGTATGTAAGTTTCCGTGACCGCTTCAAAAAACCAGGCCTCTTCCAGAAACTCTTCGTGTTCGGGATGGCGCACATACGGCAGGTGGCCGTGCAAGACGATACATAGATAACCTTTTTCCATTGCCTCGTAGTTGTTATTCGGTTTTTTTTGTCACAATAGGCGTAATCGCGCGTTCGTCTTTATCGGCAGAAGGCACGGCCTTCACTGGTATTAATTACTTTGCGTCTTTATTTAACTTTACCGGCTTGCCCCGTACAACAACTTTTACCTCGGGCTCGGTTTATGGCCGGGTTTCTTAACCGGGCTCATCAAATAGCCGGATCCAAACTGCATTTGCATTTTGCGAAGTTTCTTTATTCCCGCAGGACTAGTGCCTCTGAGCCCGCTGCCCAGCGCATACATCCTGCGGAATTCATCTTCGTCGATCATCCACTCTTCGTCCGTCATCCAGCTCATGGTGTCCCGTGGCGTCATAACACAATTGGAGCGCGCGATTAAATAAAATTTGCCGTGTTCGTCCTTTGCGTTCAGATCGACAATCCATGCATGATCGGGCTTGCCTACATCTATATACCAGTTATTGGCAAAATCATTTATTTCTATGTCAAAAAAGCTATGGGCATTTGTCCCGTTAAAATTTATATTAGTTACGTCATAGACACGCAGATATTTTTTTATCTCTCCCCAGGGAAGGCCTATTTTATGCTTTATTCCATTTTTCTTCTCTTCCGTAATTTCCCAGTATGCATACAGCCACCAGGGATCCCTTACAAGCAGTATTATCTTTGTATCGCCGTAGCCCTCAGGAAGTTCTTTTTCGCGCTGCCCCGAAGGCTCCTTCATAACGCCCGCGAGAAAAGGCCTGACATAAGGTTGGGCTACTTTTTCTGGGACAGGATTATCTATCAGCATTAGCGGTTTTTTCTTGCGGACTTTTGAAATTAACTTTTTTATTTTCTCGGTTATTTTCTTTTTCCTAATAGCCATCAACCACCCCCTCATCCGCTATAATAAGCAGACCCGTAACTTGCAACTTATCCTTTTAGAGCATGATCTATGATAAAAGAGATTATTACAAATTACGGGTTGTGTATATTTGTAAAAATTATTTCGCGCCGGACTGCGCTTTTACCTTGGTATATTTAGGCAAAATTACTATTTCTACGCGCCTGTTTTTCTGCCTTCCCTGCACTGTAGCGTTAGACGCTAGCGGCCTATACTCGCCGTATCCGGTCGCCGATAAGCGCTCGGGCCTCAGGCCCTTTTTCTGAAGATAATGCAGGACGCTTGTGGCGCGCGCTGTTGAAAGTTCCCAGTTAGACTTCCACCCGGAATATTTTATAGGTTCATTATCGGTATGCCCTTCTATTCCTATGCTTTGCTGTATATTGCGTTCTAAAAGCACCGAGACAACTTTATCAAGCGCCTGTTTTCCTTCCAGGCGGATATCTGTTTTTCCGGAATCAAATAATATCTCCGTGACAAATGTTATAACCAGGCCGCGTTCCGCCATTTCAAGCCTTACCTGTTTTTCGTCAATTTCTTTTCTTAATTCTCGTTCAAGCGCGCTCATGGTATCGCGTAGTTGGCGGGATTCATCCTCTTTTAGTTTCTTCAGGCGGTCAACCTCGGAAGAAAGCTGGCCTATCGTTTCTTTATCCTTGGGATTTGATTTGTAAAACCCTACCGCGCACCCAGAAATAACAAACGACAACAATGCAAGGACAGCTATCTTTCTCATTTTTCCTCCATATCGATTTGGTTGCGGTTTTTTATCGTAAGGCTGAGGCAGTATTCAGAAACCTAGAGAGTTTTGACCAGGTCTTTGGCCCTACCTTGCCGTCGGCAATAAGGTCATTTGCCGTTTGAAACTCCATAATAGCGGCTTTCGTTTTTTTGCCCATTTTGCCGTCTATCGCACCCGGGTCAAAACCTGCGCTTTTTAACGCAGCCTGTATTTCTCTAGCCGTCGGCATTTTTGCCGGGTTTGTTTCGGTTAAAGCAGGAACAGAAGGCGGGGTTGCGCCTGGAGACGATACTGATATATCCGGCATCAAAGGCACGCTGGCCCTCTCCGGGACCGGCACGACATTCTCAGTAGGCAGAACCTGTTCCGTAATAACGAATTGTTCGCTAATTCTTGGTGTTCTGCTTGATAAAGTGGCTATTACCTTAATTACTATAAGTGCCAGTACGATTACTCCTACGATAATCCATATTTTCTTCTGACCCATGCCATCCTCCTTATGAATAATTTATCAAGACAGTGATTAAGTTTATCACCCGCCAAATCGGGTGTCAAGATATTTTAAAAACTGGGCGAATTCTTACCAAATAAGGTTTTATGCCTGTCCGAACCGACTGAGACAAGCATTATTTTCACGCCCAAGAGCTCCTTTAACCTCTTGATATATCGCTTGGCATTTCGCGGCAATAAATGCATAGATTTCGCTTTTGATGTATCCTGCACCCAGCCCGGATACGTCTCATAAACCGGCTCACAGCCGTTAAGAATATCCATGTTTGCCGGAAAATCTTCGTAAACCCTGCCTTTGTATTTGTACGCTGTGCAGATATTTATTTCCTCAAGGTCATCTAAGACATCGAGTTTGGTTATTGCAATTTCGTCGAGGCCGTTTATCATAACCGAATGACGCGCAATTACCGCATCAAACCAGCCGCAACGCCGGGGCCTGCCGGTAGTCGCGCCGAACTCCTTGCCTTTCTGGCGTATTTTCTCCATGAGCTCGGGCATAAAAGCAGTTGGAAAGGGTCCTTCTCCCACACGCGTGGTATACGCCTTTACTACGCCTACTACCTTGTCTATTTTCGTCGGCGGCACACCAGAGCCGATACATGCGCCCCCTGCGCTGGAATTTGAGGAAGTCACATAAGGGTATGTACCATGGTCAATATCCAGAAGCGTCCCTTGGGCACCTTCAAAAAGGACAGATTTTTTCTTTTTTATCGCATCATTTAAAAATTTTGCGCAGTTAACTGCGTATTTTGCTACTTTCTCGCCGTAACCGGCATATTCGTTGTAAACTTCCTCATATTTAAAAGCGGAAAAATTATACACTTTTTCAAATATCTCGTTTTTTTCCTTTATATTCGCGCTCAATTTTCTGGCAAAGACGTCTTTATCCAGCAAATCCGCAAGCCTTATCCCGCAGCGCGCTGCTTTATCCGCATAACAAGGGCCTATTCCGCGGCCCGTCGTGCCGATTTTGTCAGCGCCCATCTTCCCCTCTTTTAGCTTATCGAGCGCCTTATGATAGGGAAATATAAGATGAACCTCTTCCGAGATTTTCAGGTTATCATCAACTTGTATATTTTTTTTGCGCAGCGCATCTATTTCATCAAGAAGCGCCCGCGGATCAACGACAACGCCGTTTCCTATGACGCATATTTTGCCTTTATGCAGAATTCCGGAGGGCAGAAGATGCAGAATAAACTCTTCGCCGTCAATAACAACCGTGTGCCCGGCATTGTTGCCGCCCTGATAGCGCACAACGTAATCTGCATCCTTGGTTAGGATATCTATTACCTTGCCTTTTCCTTCGTCGCCCCACTGGGCGCCCACTACAATTATATTAGCCATCTAACCTTGCAAATTTTATAGTTTAATTTGTTTTGCGTCTTTTATATTTTTGGCTTTTTTTAATTCTTCCAGAACCTTCGCAGAAGCAGGCGAGTCGATATTTAAAACAGTAATTGCATCACCGCCGGCTTTCTCTCTTCCGAACGTCATCGCGGCAATATTTATGTTATTCGCGCCCAAGATGCTTCCCACCTGCCCTATGATGCCCGGCTTGTCCAGGTTGTGCATAACAAGCATGTGGCCCGAAGGGGTAGTCTCGACGTGGAAATTCTCAATTTTTACCAAGCGCAGTTCGCTGTTTGTAAAAAGTGTACCCCAAACTTCCAAAGTCTTATCCTTAGCTTTTACGGCAACGGAGATCAAATTGGCGAAATCCTCCAGTTGAGACGATTTTAATTCCGTAATTTTTATGCCGCGCTCTTTTGCCAGAAAAGTTGCGTTAACGTAATTAACGCTGCTTTGCAAAACCGGCGTGAGCATGCCTTTTACTATGCCTATCGTAACAGGCGATAAATCGTGTGAGATTATATCGCCGTGATAACGGATATTCACTTCAGCTATTGCGCCTTCAACAAGCTGCGCAACAAGCATGCCGAGTTTTTCGCCTAATAAAATGTACGGCTTGAGCGCTTCCTGCGTTTTAGGATCCACGCACGGCACATTAACTGCGTTTCGCACACCTTTTCCGCTAAGTGCATCTGCTACCTGTTTTGCTATATCAATAGCAACTGATATCTGGGCCTCTTCTGTTGCTGCGCCAAGATGCGGAGTTGCAACTACATTTTCTAAATCCAGAAGCGGGCTATCCACTGCCGGTTCTTTTTCAAAAACATCCAAAGCGGCGCCGGCGACTTTTTTACTCTTAAGCGCCTCCAGCAATGCTTTTTCATCTACGATGCCTCCGCGGGCGCAGTTTATTATCCGTACCCCGTCTTTCATCATAGCAAACTGCTCTTTGCCTATCATGTATTGAGTCTGCTCCGACAAAGGAACATGTACCGTTATATAATCGGCTTCTTTAAACAATGTTTCAAGCTCGACCAATTCGGCGCCTAATTCTTTTGCGCGCTCAGTGAGAAGATACGGATCGTACGCAAGAACCCGCATGCCAAATGTGCGCATCCTTTTAGCAACCTCTCCCCCTATTCTGCCGACACCGACAACGCCAAGCGTTTTCCCGTACAACTCAACGCCTGTAAATTTAGACTTCTCCCATTTTTTGTTTTTCAAAGAAGCGCTTGCCTGAGGGATGTTTCTTGAAAGAGCCAGTATCATGGATATCGTATGCTCGGCTGTTGAAACCGTATTCCCTGAAGGTGCGTTCATTACGATAATACCCTGCCTTGACGCCGCCTCCACGTCTACATTATCCACACCCACGCCCGCGCGCCCTATAATTTTTAAGTTGGTGCCTGCGGCAATTATATCTGCGCTAACCTGTGTCGCGCTGCGCACAACAAGCGCATCGTAGTCTTTTATGATTTTCTTAATCTCATCAGGCGGCAGTTTTGTTTTAACATCCACCTGAAAATTCTTTTGAGATTTTAAAATATCCAGCCCTTCCTGCGCCAAAGCATCGCTTACTAATATTTTATACATAGAACTGTCTCCTTCTTTACTGCTTTAGTGCCTCTTCTGCGGCTTTTACGCCGGCACCTTGTTCGCATTTATAGCCTATTTCGACTAAGACCATTTCCAGCGCGGAAATCGCAACCAGTATGTCCGGTTCCGTCATGTACCCCATATGGGCAATTCTGAACACCTTGCCTTTCATGTGCGCCTGGCCGCCTGCAATCCATACGCCGTATTTGTCACGCAGAAGTTTAACGACGTTCTCGCTGTCAATGCCCTGGGGCGCTTTAACAGCGGTGACCGCGTTTGACGAAGCAGATTTAGCAAACAATTCCAGGCCAAGCGCTTTCACTGCCTGCCTCATGGCATTTGCTAGCCTCTCATGCCGCTTCCAGACATTCTCCAGTCCTTCCTGTTTTATTATCTTTAAGGTCTCGCAAAGCCCTATAACCAAAGATACCGCCGGCGTAAACGGGGTATCATTTTTATCAAGGGCCTTTTTTGCCTGTTTAAAGTCGAAATAATACTTCGGTAATTTTGATTGTTCAACCAATTTCCATGCCTTCGGGCTTATGCCGATAAAAGCGAGGCCCGGCGGAAGCATGAGCCCCTTCTGCGAACCGCATACAGCCACATCAACAGACCACTCATCCATTTTAAATTCACAGGCCCCAAGCCCTGATATTGTATCGACAATCAAGACCGCAGGCGTTTTCTCAACCACCTCGCCGATGGCTTTTATATCGTTGATTACGCCCGTTGAGGTTTCGCACAGCGTCGTATACACGGCTTTTATATCCTTATGTTTCGCGAGTGTATCCTCGATTAGTTTGGGGCTTACCGCCTCTCCGTAAACCACATCCAAGCAAATCGACTCAACGCCGTATGCCGCGCAAATCTCCTTGAATCTTTCGCCGAATTTGCCCGTATTTACTACAAGGGCCTTGTCGCCGGAGGATAGTAAATTGCACACCGACGCATCCATGGCGCCTGTTCCTGAGGAGGCAAAGATGAAAACATCATAATTCGTCTGTAAAACATATTTCAAGTTTTGCGTCGCCTCTTTTAAGAATTCCATAAATTGCGGGGTCCTGTGATGAATCATGGGTTTTGCCATGGCCAAAAGCGCCTGAGGCGGAACAGGCGTCGGCCCCGGTGTCAAGAGGTAGTCTTTTTTCATAGCCAATCTCCCTTTTATTTTATCTTAATTTATTTTTTCTTGCTTTTAACAACTTCGTCAATTATGCCGTATGTCTTTGCCTCTTCGGGTGTCATGAAGAAATCTCTGTCGGTATCTTTCGCGATCTTATCCAGCGATTGGCCCGTGTGGTGCGCCAGTATCTCGTTTATTTTATCGCGCAAGCGCAAGATTTCTTTTGCCTGAATCGATATATCGGCTGCTGCGCCCTGAACGCCGCCCCAGGGCTGGTGTATCATAATCCTTGCGTGCGGTAGGGCAAAGCGTTTGCCTTTTGTTCCTGCCGCTAAAAGAAGGGCACCCATTGATGTAGCCTGGCCGACGCAATATGTCGCAACGCTGGGTTTTACAAATTGCATCGTGTCGTAAATTGCCAGGCCGGCAGTTACGATTCCGCCCGGCGTATTTATGTAAATATTTATATCTTTCTCGGAATCTTCCATCTGTAAAAACAACAGCTGCGCAATAACTAAATTTGCAACGGTGTCATCTACGGCCGTGCCGACAAAAACAATTCTGTCTTTTAATAGGCGCGAGAATATGTCAAATGCCCGCTCGCCCCTTCCTGTCTGCTCCACCACCATGGGAACCAATATTTCCTGATTTTTCACCATATTGCACCTCCGAGTTTTATTCCTTGTCTATTCTTGCATTATTCAATAAAAATTCAAGCGTCTTTCTCTCCCGTATCTCCAAAAGAAGGCTGTCCGTTAAACCTTTATCTTCCACATATTTTTTTAGTTCATCCGCGCCCTGTCCGCTTTTCTCGGCCATTAAATTTATCTCGTCCTCAAGCTCGCCGGGTTCGATCTTTATAGGCTCGCGCTGCGCTATTTCTTCCAATATAAAATAAATCCTTACGGAGCGCTCGGCATTCTGCGCCGCTTTTTCCCGAAGAGCACTGTCGTTGTTTTTTATCTCTTCGTCCTTTGCGCCTCTCGTTTTTAAATCATGCACCATATCGTGATAAAGTTTTTCTTTCTGCGCCTCTAAGATACCTTCGGGCAAATCAAACTTCGTGGATTTTATCAACTTATCCAAAACCTGCGCCTCAAGGTCCAGCTTTGCCTGTTGTTCGATATTTAAAACAAGGCCTTGTTTTATCTTTTCGCGAAGCTCGGTGAGCGAAGAACAGTTTCCGGCGGATTTTGCAAATTCATCATTAAGTGCCGGAAGGCGTTTTTCCTTAACCTCAAAAACGGTTATATTAAACTCTGCCGGTTTTTTAGCATACTGTTTTTCGGCGAAATCCTCGGGTAGAGTCAATTTTACTTCTCTCATGTCGCTTGGTTTTGTGCCTATAAGGGCATTTACGATATCGGGAAGCGTTGTTTTATCATCAAGGGTTACCCATACCTTTTCCTGTTTCTTCTGCGGCTTTCCATCGATAGACGCCTCTATATCACAAATCGCTATATCGCCGGATGCCGCGGCACGCTCAATAACGGCAATATACTCGGCATTTCTCTGGCGCATCATATCGATTACCTTCTCAACCTGCTCATCTTTGATGTCAGTTTTTTTGCGTTTAAGCGAAATTCCCTTATATGATGGTATCTTAATTTCAGGCCTTATATCAATTGCGGCGGAAAAAGACAGACCCCCGCCTTCGCTCCAGTTTACATCGCTAACCTGCGGCTGGCCGATTGTCCTTAAGCCCGATTCTTTAAGCGCCTTATCGTAATGCAACGGCACAAGCCGTCTTAAAACCTCTTCTTTTACCGCGCCCGCGTACTGGGGTTTTATCAAATCCATCGGAACTTTTCCCCGGCGGAATCCCGGCACAGAGGCAGTCTTGGCCAGTTCCGAATAAAGCTCCTGAGATTTTGCCGAAACTACGTCGGCGGGAATATCTATTTCAAAAATACGCCTAGAGTTCGATATCTTTTTTATGCGCGCCATCAACGTTTGCCTATCTTTTTTTGTGTTTCTCTTTTTCTTTCCTTCATTTTGTCGTGGTAGCGCACAAGCTGATTGCGCACTTTAGTTATCGCTGCGTCAACAGAGGCATATACGTCGTGTGTCTGCGTTTTTGCTGTTATATTGTGGTGCTTTGTCCATATAGTTACTTCCGCCAAATGCCTGAATTTCTCGACGGATAAAATAACATGTGCTTTTAGGACATTGTATGCAAGCGGTTCCAGGTGTGAAATTTTTTCCTCGACAAAGTCCTTTATGGGACCCGTTACGTCAAAGTGCCTTCCTGTTATGACAATCTGCATCCTTCTTCCCCCTCTTACATGGTAAATTTTTCGCCCAGATATATCTGGCGCGCTTTCGGGTCTGTTATCAGTTTCTCCGCACTGCCGGATATCAAAATTCTTCCCTCCGCCATTATATACGCCCTGTCTGTTATCGAAAGGGTTTCTCTTACGCTGTGATCCGTTAATAAGATCCCTATTCCCCGTTTCTTTAATTGGCGGATTATTTCCTGCACCTCAAACACAGCTATTGGGTCAACGCCCGAAAACGGCTCATCAAGTAAAATAAACGATGGCTGCGTAACAAGGGCGCGGGTTATCTCAAGGCGCCGGCGCTCACCGCCGGAAAGCGTATATGCCCTGCTTTTCCGCAAATGTTCTATGCCGAGCTCCTCCAGAAGCCGCGTCAACCTGCGCTTGCGCTCAAGCGGGGGAACACTCAATGTCTCAAGAATTGCCATAATATTCTCTTCCACCGTCAACTTGCGGAATATGGAAGGTTCCTGGGAAAGATATCCTATTCCCAGGCGCGCCCGCTTGAACATGGGCATATTTGTTATGTCTTCGTCGTCAAAATAAATCTTACCCTTGTCGGGGTTGATTAAACCGACAGACATATAAAATGTGGTTGTTTTGCCGGCACCGTTGGGGCCGAGAAGCCCGACAATCTCGCCGCGCTGTACGCTTATGTCAACGCCGTCAACTACCTTGCGGCCGCCGTATATTTTGATTAGTCCTTTCGTTTCAAGCAGCATTACTTTTTCTCCGGGTAAACTATAATTTTCGGATTCCCCGAAAGCGTGACCTTGTTCTCACCGGTCTTATATACAGCTTCGTTGCTGGTAGAAACATTCTGACCGCGGGTAATCTTTACGTTTCCTTTAGCCACTACCTGCGAAATTTTTTGCGCTTTCTGGTCAAAGTAGACTATCATTCTGTCTGCCGCGACTTCGCCGCGTTCGTCCTTTACGCTGACATTGTCGTTAAAAACCGCCATATTGTTTGCGTAGTCCACTTCCAGCGGCCCTGAACAGGTTATTACCGTAGGTGTTGTTGTATCTTTGCCGTCAGGGGCCACTTCTACTACTACTTCTTCCCTCAGCTTGACTTTTTTTAGTTCCGGTTGGGCAAAGGCGCCTTTTCCTCGCGTTGTAACATTTTCTTTCTGCACCACAACCTTGGCATCAGTAGTAAGGGTTTCTTTTTTCGCCTGCCAGTCCATGTAATCTGTTTTTAGCGTTACACCGTCTTTTGTTGTTGCGACGACATTTTGCTCCAGGTGTATATTATTGGTGCTTTTGTCAACCGTCCCCCTGTCTGCGGTAACAGTAACTTCCCTACCCTTGCCGTAGGCCTTGGCTACAATTGAGTCAAGCTTTACAGTATTCTCAAAAACATCGGCAGCCTTGCCTTCTATTTCCCATTTCTTCTTTGCGCCTTCGCCGTATCCCGCCAGATTAAACGTTGATATCTTCTGCTCCAGGGCTTCTTCTTTTTCGGATAACTCGGGTTCTTCGGCTTCTTTTTTCGCGCACCCGGAAATAGCACATAGCACATAGCAAATGGCAAATGGCAATAGCATAAAAATTATGATTTTGAATTTTGATTTTGCGTT
This sequence comes from Candidatus Omnitrophota bacterium, assembly GCA_043812735.1. Classification (GTDB taxonomy): domain Bacteria; phylum Omnitrophota; class Gorgyraeia; order JBDRLY01; family JBDRLY01; genus JBDRLY01. The sequence goes on from JBDRLY010000060.1 coordinate 11,073, forward strand.
TTCCATCTTCTGTGCATCCACACCCATCCCGAATGTTGTGTAGTGTCAGGTTGTACTTCGGGACCCCGAAGAATAGCCTGAGTTTTTGCTACATTCGGGGCTGTTCACTGCTTGCGTTTTCCATCTTCTGTGCATCCACACCCACTGTTCCGGATAGCGGCGTATATATGACTCTGTAATTTTCATCCAGCGCTGCGTATTTTCAGCCAAGTCATCCTCTTTTTTTCCCGTGCGCGCCAGTTCAATTTCTTTCTCTACCACAATTCTATGGCGGTTGCCGTTGCGGTAAATATAAATGGGTAAAAGGGCAGCGCCGGTACCTTGCGCTATTGCCGCAGGCCCCAGAGGCGTATAAGCCGGGTGGCCGAAAAAATCCACAAAAACGCCTTCTATCGAAGGTACGTCCTGATCGGCAAGTATAGCGACGCTCTGGTTTTTGCGCAAGACCGACAAAATTTTCTTCAGGGACTGGTCGCGATCAAGTACATCTATGCCAACCGAACGGCGCATGTCATTTAGAAGGTTATTAAACTTCCAAAACCTCAGCTGTCTCGCCACAACGCTTATCGGATACCCCTTAATCGCGAAATACGCGGCCAGAAGCTCCCAATTGCCGAAATGCGCCGAAAGCGCTATTACACCCTTGCCTTTTGCAAAGGCGGCATCTATATTTTCCTTGCCTTCTAACTCGACAATCTTGTCTATATTCTTTTTTATATAAGGCAGGAAAACCAGTTCTGCTAAATTCTGCCCTAAATTTCCAAAGAGCGTCCTGGCTATTCTTCTCTTCTCGCTATAATCAAATTTGCCTCTAAACGCATAATCTAAATTTTCAAATATTCTGCGCCTGTCCCGCTCTATGGCAAAGTATAACCCCTTGCCGAAAATCCTGCCTAAAAAACACGCAAATTTAAACGGTAATAGGCGCAGGAAGAAAAGCGACATACGCAAAATCGCGTATATCGAGTAGCGGCGAAACCAATGTTTCATAACCAACAGATGATATCACAGGACAAGCGCTTAAGTCAAGGATATATGCAGAGGCAGGGGGTTGCCCTAGAGAGACATTTTTTTGCGAGCGGCCATGGTTCCCTTTATGCAAAATTCTAGTGGAGAGCGAGCAAAAAAGCTGAGCGAAGTTCGCCTCGGTGGGACGAACAAGCGTTCTCGAAAGGGCAGCCCCCTGCCTCTGCAGTGCATTAACGCATTAAGTAGCCAATTGACAGCCTAGGGGAATTTTGGTAGAGTTAACGTACCTGCGGAAGTGGCGGAACTGGCATACGCGTACGCTTCAGAAGCGTATGGGGTAACCCTTGAGAGTTCAAATCTCTCCTTCCGCACCACCCTTCGGGCGGCAGGCCACTCATAAATAACCCAGTAATTTCAGCGCCCGAGAGTCTTTGCGCCAGTTCTCCATAACCTTCGCCCATAGCTCCAGATAAACTTTTCGCCCCAACATTTTCTCAATATCCTGGCGAGCGTTCTCGCCGATTTGCTTTATCATTGAACCCCTATGGCCTATTATTATTTTGCGCTGCGAGGTCCTTTCCATAACAACAAGCGCCCGTATATACGTGAGGGTTTTTTTTGGTTTTTCCGTCCACTCCTCTATCAATACCGCCACAGAATGAGGCACTTCCTCCCTTGTTAATTCGAGTACTTTTTCCCGTATCAACTCCTTCGCTATAAAGCACTCGTCTCTGTCCGTAATCTGCCCGTCTTCGAAATACTTTGGGCCCTTCGGTAAATATTCGGTTATTTTCTTCTTGAGAACTTCTATATTATCGCCCTTTTTTGCGGAAACGGGTATTATCTGTTTAAAATTATAATTTTTTGAAAGCTCATCCATCATCGGCAAAATCAACTTTTTATCCTTCACGAGGTCCGTCTTATTCAATACCAAAATTGCGGGTTTACCGCTATTATCCGCGAGGGAAAGCATCCGCCTGTCGTCTCTATCTAAACCTGTATGGGCAACAACAACACACAAGACCAAATCTGCCTCCCCGATAGAGTTCCCGGCGCGGCGCACCATCTCTTTCGCCAGCAAGTTCTTGGGCCTGTGGATGCCTGGTGTATCAATATAAATTTCCTGGGAATCTGCGTGGGTGGATATGCCGATGATTTTGTCGCGGGTTGTCTCCGGTTTGGGGGAAACAATAGCGAGCTTCTCGCCCAAGAGCAAATTCATAATAGTGGATTTGCCGACGTTCGGTTTGCCTATAATTGCCGTAAAACCCGATTTAAATACATCTGAGATTTTATTTGCCATAGCAGCAAGTTTATTGTAGAATTTCAGTTGAAAAATAGCAAGGCAAATAACCAGGAGGTGCGGTATGGCGGTCTCAAAAAAAATCACGGCATACCTTACAAAAAACAAGGTAAAGTGCAAATCTATAAAGCACAAAGAAGCATTTACAGCCCAGGAAATAGCGGCAAGTGCAGATGTCCCCGGAAAACAAGTTATAAAATCGGTCCTTGTCAAAACAGATGACAACTACGTCCTGGCAGTCCTACCGGCGATACATTTAATAGATTTCACGGCCCTTAAGAAATTGACAAAGGCAAAGAGTCTAAAGCTTGCCAGCGAAAAAGAAATCGAAAAAGTCTTCCCCGATTTTGAAGTGGGCGCGATGCCGCCTTTCGGAAACATCTACGACGTCCCCGTATACGCCGACGATGCCCTTAAAGAGGACTTGGAAATTGTATTCAATGCCGGTACGCATACCGATTTATTGAAGATAAAATACAAAGATTTTGAAAAACTTGCAAAACCAAAACTTGCAAAGTTCGGCAAGCACGTTTAACCCAGCAGGGTAGACCTTCCTATCCCATAAGGAAGGGTCTTAAATTTAATAAAAATTCATTTGCAATAAAACAGGCGTTGTGCTATAGTCAACGTGGTGATATTTTCGGAAGGAGGTGAAGTATGAGAAAGGCCTTGATAGTAATAGTTGTCGCATTGTGCATAATCGGCATAGCCCAGTATGGGTATGCGCAGGATGCAGGCCGCAAGCTTCTAAGAGGTATCGGCAATGTTGCGACAGGATGGTTGGAAATACCAAATCAAATTTATAAAGAGAGTGTTGCCTCAAACGTGTTGGTCGGCTTGACATGGGGTACAGTAAAGGGAGCTGGGTGGACAGTAGTAAGAACAGTAACAGGCGCATATGAAATTGTTACATTCCCATTCCCAATACCGTCAGGTTACGAACCGATCGTGCAACCCGAGTACGTATTTTCGAAATAAGAGATCATAAAGAAGCAATTTAGCTAAAATATTTTAAGATACAAATGACCGCATAAATTTATGCGGTCATTTGCTTTTCAGGAGGGCTCAAATAAAAGGGGTTCCGCCATTTACGTACGGAACCCCATGTATATCGTTGTTTCCTATATTCTTATCTCTTTGATCCCTTTGGTGCAAAACGCTGTAATTCGCCTGATACATAGCCGATATATTTCGCAATGTTCTTTCCGCCCTCAACCTTGTATCTTACGACAACAAGCACTCCGGGCTTAAACTCGGCTAAATCCATATCCCTCATTCCCTTCTGAATATCTGTTCTGCCTGTAATACTCAGTGGTAGAGTCGCGCCGCTATCTTCCTTTACAACCACCGTTGGACCTGACATGTCAATAGAGACAATTTTTCCTTTTGTCTGTACGGCAAAAGCATCATTTGCCAGTACTGCACAGAATACGATTGCCAATACAACTAATGCTATTTTACGCATTCTTGTTCACCTCCTTCCGGGGTATCAAACGTTAGTGTGATTCTACCACGCTAGTTGTACTTTTTCAAGAAAAATTATCATTTTATCGTCTTAACAATTTCCTCGGCAAAATCCACACTAACGTCGTTCACCGCCAGCGGCATTTCCTGTTCGTGCGTTTTAACAACGCCTGAAAGCTGCGTCTGATAACTATTAGTGGGGGTATCTAGCGTTAATTTTACAGCCATATCCACTTCATACAACTGGGATGCCTTTCCGTACGCAAGCCTTCCCGCAACCGCCTTCAATACACCCATTTTTGCTTTGCGGAAACCGCAGCGCGTAATCTCGCCCTGCAGGAATAAATCTGCATCAGCCTTTGACTTAGCCAGCTTAAAACCTCTATCCATAAAAACAGAGCGCAGTGCGTTTGAAAATACTATACCTGCCGCCTTAAATACGGCCCTTGACTCAAACTCGCCTATAAATACCCTGGAGATTCCCTGGCGCGCTATTTTTATTTTGGGATCCATGTAAATTACCGCGCGGGGCATTTTCTTTTTTATCTTCACTTTTTTAGCATGATGCTTGCCACCGGTTGCGCATCCTGCTAACAAAACCGCCAGTACTAGAAAATAAACTATGGATCTTTTCATGTTTACCTCCATACAAACCATAGAAATATATACGCAATTCCTACCGCTACGACACTAAACGGAAAACCAATTTTAAAAAAATCGCTGAATTTAACGCTATAGCCGTGCTTTTTCATGAACCCTATTGCGGCAACATTGGCCGATGCGCCTATCGGCGTTATATTGCCGCCAAGGCACGTCCCAACCAATAAGCCGAACAGAAATAGATACGGCGACGCACCCACCTGCGCCGCCAGCAATTTTGCAACCGGAATCATTGCCATTGTGTACGGTATATTATCCACGAACGCGGATAGAAATAACGACATCCATACCACAAGTGAATATGCCAGAAATGTATTATTCTTGGTGACCGAGCCTATGGCACCTGCCAAATCACTTATGATGCCGGCATGTGTAAGCGAGCCTACCAGAACAAAAATTCCTATGAGAAAGAAAAGTGTCTTCCAGTCCAAATCACGCAGAAGCGACAATGATTCTTTATGGTAAATTTCATGCCATATTAAACCGACAACCGCAAAAGACAGGCATAAAATCGCATAAATGTAGTAGGGCTTTCTCGGTAGAAGCGAGACCGCCGCAAGGCTAAGCAACAGCAGCGTCATCAACACGCCTGGAACCAAAGTCTTTATTTTTACTTTCCCGGCCGCAGGCGGCATTTGTGTATATTTTTTAAAAAAAAGATATAATACAAAAAACGCCCCCAGGGCACCCAGCTCAACCGCAAAGGTGATCCCGGGTCTTCCTTTAAACCAAAAGAAATCCAAAAAACCCATGCCGCTTGAAGTAGCCAGCAGTATACTGGGTGAATCTCCTACCATCGTGGCGCAGCCTTGCAAATTCGCTGATATAGCAATGCCTATTAAAAAAGGCACGGGGGAAACCTTCAATTTTTTTGCTACCTCCAATGCTATCGGCGCCACTATCAGAACCGTAACTACATTCTCCACAACGCTTGATATAATAGCGGTAAGGGCGCATACACCCAGAAGGGCGATAAATGTCTTCTTTGATTTTGAGACTATCCTCTCTGCCAGGAACGCAGGAACATTGGAGAATACAAATAATTCGGAAAGTATCATCGTGCCGGCAAAAATTCCAAGGACATTCAAATTTACCGACGAAAGCGCATCGAGGGGCTTAATCAATCCGCCTGCCAAAAGCAAGAAACACCCCGCATACACAATTAAAACAGCGCGCTCGCGCTTGAGCATCATAAGCAAATACGTTACGCAAAATATTAATATAACCGGCAATTTATGCGGCATGATTTATTTTTTGGAAGGAGCCTGTTTTCCTGTTTCTAGCCCTTTGGGAAGAATCACTATTTCTACACGACGGTTCTCCTGGCGGCCTTCTGGCGTATCGTTTGATACAACCGGCTTGTATTCGCCATATCCTACTGCGGATAATCTCTCGGGTAAGAGTTTGTTTTTTTCTATGAAGTAATGTACTACTGCAAGCGCGCGGGCACAGGATAATTCCCAATTCGACTTCCAACCCGAATATTTTATCGGCTCGTTATCTGTATGCCCCTCTACGGCAATCCGAGCGCCGGGAACATCCTGTATCAAAACTTTTGCAACGGAATCAAGCGTAGAATATCCGTCTTCCTTGATTATATCCTTGCCCGAATCAAAGAATACCTCCGAAATAAACGTTACGACTAAACCTCTCTCGGTCAACTCCAGCTTTGCCTTATATTGCTCTATCTCTTTCGAGAGCGATTCTTCCAGGTCTTTCATAGCTTTTCTTAATCCGGCCTGGGTTTCTTCTTTTTCGCGCTCCAAAACCTCAAGCGCCTGCCGCTTTTCACTTTCCAGCTCGTTTATACTCCGGAACATATCCTGTTTTTCGCCGCTAAATCTTTTTGCATCCTCGGTATTTTTACGCGCCAAATCGGCAACCTGCGCACGCAGCCTTACATTGTCAAGTTCCAGCTCATCTACTCTTTTTGCCTTCTGCGCGGTACCGCAGCCCCCAACCACAAGAGCCAGGAGAAATATTGCCGCAATTTTCATAATAGCTACCCTATTTTACTTTACCGCTGAGGTACTCGCTTAATTTCGACCAGGTCTTCTCGCCCACTACCCCGTCCGCAACTAAACCATGGGCCCGCTGGAAGCCTATAACCGCCTGTTTTGTTTTCTTGCCGAACTTGCCGTCTATCGGGCCTGCGTTAAACCCTGAGTTACTAAGCGCCATTTGTATATCTTTTACTGCGTATTTTGCGGTTTCTTTTTTGGGGGAAGCCTCAATTTTTGAAGTATAGAGTTTTTCCTCCAGCGCTTTGCGCGCCCTTGCTTCCAGTTCAAGAAGCCGCTCGGTTTCCTTCTGCCTTATGTCCCTTGCCTCTATTTCGCTCTCAAGCTGGGTGACGCGGGATTGCAAACGCCCCATTTCCTGTTTCTGATAAGCCTTCGAGCCGGCGCAGCCATATAGAAGCGCTAAAAAACATATAAAAACCCACCAGTTTAAGTATTTTACGTTCATTTTGTCCCCGCCAATGTATTTTAAAGGGATTATAGCACCGAGCAGCGCAACCGTCAAACAAAATGCGAATTCCGAGATAGTTCATTCAGTAGTGTAAGACAGCGTTCGGAATGTCTTACGCTAAGTGTCCCCATGCCGCAACTTGGTGTAAGAATCATCTGCCTACAAAGCTGTTCTTTGGGAATGCTTTTTAGGGAAAGAAAATCCAGGGCCCTCTGCAACTTTTCACTCAAACTTTGCGCCGTTTCTTTCTCTATGGCAGGGGATGTAGGTACAATGCCCCATGCCAAGATACCGCCGCGCCCGAGAAATCTATTAACATCGTCCGCATACAACCCTAAACTTTCCGTATAATTATAAGCGTCAAAACTAAGTATGTCTAAATGCGTTCTTAAAATAAC
>JBDRLY010000061.1:0-5175 GCA_043812735.1 Candidatus Omnitrophota bacterium
AAAACCTGCCTTTATAAATCTTAAGCGGTTGCAGCCTTGAGCTCATTTTCCTGAAATTTCACCGAAACCAGTTTCGATATGCCCGACTCTTCCATCGTAACACCGTACATAACATCCGCGACTGAAATAGTCTTTTTGTTATGCGTAATTATTATGAACTGGCTTGTCCTGACAAAATCCTGCAGGACTTTTGTAAAGCGGTCTATATTGCTCTCATCCAGGGGAGCGTCTATTTCGTCCAGGATACAGAACGGACTTGGTTTTACCTTGAAAATGGCAAACAAAAGCGCCGTGGCGCACAACGCCCTTTCGCCGCCGGATAACAAGCTTATATTCTGAAGTTTTTTGCCCGGCGGCCTCACAACTATTTCTATGCCGGATTCCAGAATGTCTGACTCATCCAATATTACAAGTTCCGCGTCGCCTCCGCCGAATAACATCCTGAAATACTCCTTGAAAGTAACCTGGACTTTTTGGAATCCATCGAGAAACAATTCCTTGGTGGTCCTGTTAATTTTGCGTATAGCCTCGGTGAGCGACTCCTTTGCCTGCGATAAATCGGCTTCCTGCGCGGTAAGGAAGTTATACCTGTCGGTGAGTTCTTTTTCTTCCTCAATAGCAACCAGGTTGACGGTACCCATATTATTAAGTTTCTCGCGCAGTTTCTCGGCGTTTTGTTTAAACGTATCCCAATCTTCCTCCGGGCTTGGCGGCTCTACCTGTTCAAGATCAACTTGATACGCCTGTGATATTCTGTCCTTAAGGGACATTTCTTCAAACCCCAACTGCGCATCCTTCACCTCAATATCCCTTATGCTGTTTCTAATCGTGTCTATATTCTTGTGTATACCTGAAAGTTCGGCTTCATATTTCGACAAACACTGTGCCAATTCATTTTTTTGCTGGATGAATTTTTCTGAATCGCAATCTAGCGCTTGTTTTTTGGACGCCGATTCTACATTCAAAGCCTCCAGTTCGGATATTTCCTTTGTAAGGGTGCCTATTTTACTTCTTGAATCTTCAATCTCTTTTTCCTTCGCGGCTTTAGAATCCAAATCTGCTTTATAAGACGCTTCGAGAGCGCTAAGCGTCGCCGATTGATTTGCCTCCCTCTGCTGAATCAAATTCAATTCCGTGCGCATCTCGGCTATTTCGACAAGCAACTGTTCTTTCTCACTACCCTTGCCTGATATTAACTCTTGCGCTTGGTTTAAAAAATCTTCGGTATCTATCCTTGCCTTTTCATGATTTGCAAGTTCGCATTTTAAGTTTTCTTGGCGTACCTTGCATTCCTCGTCCTGCTGCTTTGTCTCATCAAATTCCAATATGATAAGCGAATACTCATCCTCGAGTTTTTTCTGTTCGGACCCGATATTGCCGAGAATTGAATTTTTGTTTGCAAGATCAATCTCTCCTTCTTTAAGCGCAGCGTTCTGCGCATCAAGATCCTTTTTCAGCGCCTCTAAAGAAACTGCCAGCGATTCTTTTTTTGCCTTTAACTCCTGGGATTTTTCTTTTAATGCGCTTACTTCAGCCTGCAGGTCTTTTATTTTGCTTTCCCGGCCGATTATGCTTGCTTCCTGGCGGCTCCCGCCGATTATGCTTGCGCCTTCTATAATCTCACCCGCCTTTGTAACTATCCTGCACAATGCGTTATTTTGCCTGGAAATGCCGATGGCGGCTTCCATATTCTCGGCTATGCTGATCCCGTCAAAAAGATATCCTAAAAGCGAGCCATGTGTTGAATTAAACTTGATATAATTTAGCGCTTCATTCTCATTTTTGGTTTTTGGTTTTTGGTTTTTGGTTTCTAATCTCTCAAGGCATATAAATTTGGCTTTGCCTTGAGCGTTATTGGCGAGATGCTTCATTGCCTCAAGCGCACTGGCTTCGGAATCCACAACTATTGCCTGTGCATTTTCCCCAAGGGCAGCTTCAATCGCCTCTTCGTAACCGCGCTTTACTTCGATTAAGTCCGCAACAACACCGTGCACGCCCGAAATACCGAATGTGCCGCTTTCTTTTTGCTGCATCAAGAACCGCACGCCGCAAGAGAATCCCTCGCGCCTTTTGTGCATTTCCTCCAAAGATTCAAGTTTTGCGCTCTTGGACGCCAGAAGGGTTTCGGCATCGTTAAATTCTTTATCGAGCGCTTTAAGCTCTTCCTGCTGAGCATTCAGTTTTGTTTCCAGTTGGGAAATAATGCCGCGGATTGTTGCAACATTATCCTCGCATGTTTTCTGCTGAAAAACCGCCGCATCGTATTTTTCCTTAATAGCATTGGTATCCTGCTCAATCTTTTCTTTTTCAACGCCCAGGCGCCTGAGGCGTGCGCTCAAATTGCTCATCTCGGCGCCGAGTTTTGCCAGTTCGTTTTTTGTGCGCGTTTCTTTTGACGCTATATCTACGGTATCAAGTTTCGCCCTGGCCATATCGTTATTGGTTTTAGCTATTAACGCGATAATTTCCTGCAGCAGATTTTCTTTCTGGCCAACCCCATCCACTTTTATTTTTCTTTCATTCTCAATCTCGTTAAGCTTTGCCCGCAATTCGTCGATTCTCACCTTTAACGCTTCGAGTTTCTGTGCAAGCAACCTTATTTCCTCGCCAAGCGCTTCTTGGCGTGATTCCAATTCTTCTATTCTCTCCGTATCTAAATTTACTCTGTCCGTATTGCGCTCGATCGCGGAAGAAATGCTAACAATTTCGTTCTGGTAATGACTTAATTTATTTGATACATCCTCCAGCTCCCAGCGCTGCAGGGAAAATTTTTGCGAAACATTCGCCTCTAAATGGGCTAATTCTTCTTCTTTCGCTTTCAGGGCATCCCGGTCTGTGCCCAGCACGCGCCTTTGTTGTTTTAATTCGCCATGAGAACGCAATCCGAGCTTTACATCTATCGCCTTTAACTGCTCAAATAATTCCTTATATTTCTTTGCCTTCTGCGCCTGGCGCTCGATAGAGTTTATCTGGCGCTTCACCTCGCCTATTATATCGGAAAGCCGCAAAAGGTTCTGCTCGGTCTGTTCAAGTTTCCTTAGCGCTTCTTTTTTCTTTGACTTATATTTATTTATCCCGGACGCCTCCTCAAAAACGCTGCGCCGGTCTTCCGGGCGGGAACTCAGGATCAAATCCATCTTCCCCTGCTCCATTACCCAGAAACCGCCGCTGCCTAACCCTGTATCCATGAACAATTCCGTAATATCCTTAAGGCGCACCGGCATTTTGTTTAGCAAATATTCGCTCTCTCCCGAGCGGAACAAGCGCCTTGTAACGGTAACTTCGTCATACTCTATCGGTAGAAAGCGCGCTTCGTTCGACAGCGTCAGCGAGACCTCGGCGAAATTCAACGCTTCTTTCTTGTCAGAACCGCTGAAAATGATATCCGCCATTGCTAACCCGCGCAAATCCCGCGGATTCTGTTCGCCCATTACCCAGCGGATAGAGTCCAGTATATTGGACTTTCCGCAGCCGTTCGGGCCCACAATAGCGGTAACACCGGGCTCAAAATGCAGATTGGTTTTATCCGCAAACGATTTGAAGCCGAATAGTTCCAGTTTTTTAAAATGCACAGCAGCCTCCTTTCTGTCTATAGAAATCCATGATGGCGTATTGATTTTTCCCGACTGATAAGTATATCGATTTCTTTCTCCTGGTATAATTCCATAAACGCATCCACCAAATCCGGGTCAAAGTCAATGTCTTTGCACCTGTTAAGTTCCTCCATTATTTTAGCCATAGGCAGGCCTTTTCTATACGGCCTGTCAGAGATCATAGCCTCGAATGAATCCGCCAATTTTGCTATTCTTGCCAACGGCGGAATTTCTTTGCCTTTAAGTCCCTTGGGATACCCCGTGCCGTCCCACTTCTCCTGATGATATAAAACGCCGTTTATAATATCCGGGCTTATGTCGCGCACAACGCTGAGTATTTCGGCGCTATACTGGGGATGCATTTTAATTTCATTCCACTGCTCATCCGTAAGCTTGGCAGGGCTGTTAAGGGTTTCGATTTTGATTTTTAACTTACCTATATCATGAACCAGGCCTGTTTTTTCCGCTTTCCTGAGCAAATCTTCGATATGCCTGTAGTCGCCCTTGTGCTGGACCTTTTCCGCCAATTTACTGCAAAGCCTGGATGAAAGTTCCGAGTGAAAGCGTGTATATTTATCCTTTGCCTCCATGGTTTCCATAGTTAAGAGAAACATATCGAAACTCAAATCCTCTTTTTCCAACGTTATAAGAAAATTATCGGCTGCCATCGCAACCTGGTCGGCTAGCTGGCTTAACAAATTGTAATCGCTTTGCGTGAACAAATCCCCCGAGAGTTTATCCCCCAAGAGCAGAATCCCGATCAGCTCTCTTTTGCAGAATCCGGGAACGCACAAGGAGGTATTCAGGCCCTTAATCTGCAGCCTTAACTTAAGGAGCGCTTTCCATAACTCCGCTTTTAAGCGGAGTTTTTCATCCTTAAGCCACGCGTTCAAATCCTCAAGGAGTAAAACCCTGGTATCCTCTTCTTTAACTATTTTCATTTCCAGCAATTGATCTTTTATAGCCCTGAACCATTCAACTAATGGGCTGTCCATGCTTATCGTCTGGCCGACCGAAAGCAGCTTCCTGCCGGTTGAGTGCGCAAGAATATATGTTTTTCCCCTTCTGTTTAGGTATATTATAGTCGCATGTTCTACGGGTATGTTTTTATGAACGGATATAGTGCATAGCCTAAGCAGCCTGTCCAGGGTTTTAACTTTCGAAATGTCATCCGCCGCCCTCCGTAGAACCTCCTGATAAAGCGCCTGTTGGGCGGATAATTTGCCAAAAGCACTCTTGCCAAGAAAGAAAGTCGCAATAACAATACTAAAAAACACGAGCGCTCTTATTATTAATGCAATATTGGCCTCTACCGGTATGCGCACTGCCAAAAGGCTAAAAATGCCGAAATTTATAACGGCAATGCAAAGGATAATGCCGAAAACGCTTGCCTGTTTGATAAATATCCTGATATCCATAACGCGATATACGGCGATTGCATAAGTGATTATTAACATATACATCGAAACCAGTATATTCCCGACCGGCAGAATTTTAATATCATATAAAAGCGGGCAATTGGTGGCTATACCCACCACGCCGCATAAAGTTGCAAAGAGCACGTATTTAAGCTGATTGCGCC
>JBDRLY010000062.1:0-13954 GCA_043812735.1 Candidatus Omnitrophota bacterium
AAATATCAAAAATTAAAAATACAAACCAAAAATGTAAAAATTTATTTTTGGTTCTATTTCGAATACAATTCTACTATTAATTGTTCTTGTATCGGAAATCCTACATCTTCGCGCTGAGGCAACCTACTAATAGTTGCCGAAAGTTTCTGCGGATCAAATTGAATCCATCCGGGCATGCCTCTTTGTTTGGTTATTTCAAGCGTATCATTAACTTTCTTTATGAATTTTTCCCTGCCCCCTACGGACACGGCGTCGTTTTGTCTTATCTGATAAGACGGTATATTCACGCGTTTCTCGTTTACTTTGACATGGCCATGTCTTACTATTTGCCGCGCGTCATTACGGGATACCGCAATACCCATACGGAATATAACGTTATCCAAGCGGCATTCCAGTATGGACAAAAGCATCTGGCCTGTGACGCCTTTTGTTTTTGACGCATGCTTAAAATAAGTCCTGAATTGCTTCTCGAATATGCCGTAGATGCGTTTTACCTTCTGTTTCTCGCGCAGCTGTACTCCATAGTTTGAGAGCTTCACGCGGGCTTGGCCGTGCTGGCCGGGTGCGTAACTTCTTTTATTAAAGGGGCATTTTTCGCCGGAACACTTGGTGCCTTTTAAAAACAGTTTTGCTCCCTCTCTTCTACAAAGCCGACAAGACGCAAGGGTATATCTTGCCATTAGACGCGCCTCCTCTTAGGCGGCCTGCAGCCGTTATGGGGAATAGGCGTAACATCTTTTATAGCGCTTATTACAAGGCCTGCTGACTGCAGGGCCCTTATTGCCGATTCTCTTCCTGCGCCCGGCCCTTTCACAAAAACCTCAACCTCTTTTACCCCAACTTCCCTTGCCTTTTTTGCGGCAGATTCAGCCGCTATCTGAGCTGCAAACGGCGTGGATTTCTTGGAACCGGAAAATCCTACCGTGCCGGTGGATGCCCATGTAATAGTGTTTCCGGATTTATCCGTTATCGTTATCACGGTGTTGTTGAAAGATGCCAGTATGTGCGCAATGCCGGATGTAACTATCTTTACGACTTTTTTTCTTCCCTTATATTTTTTCTCTTTTGCCATATTCTCCTCGTTCTGGTTTATTACTTAGCTGCGGGTGCCGGTTTGCTCGGCGCTGCAGTTTCTTTTATTTTGCGGACACCTACGGTTCTTTTAGGGCCCTTCCTGGTGCGCGCATTGGTACGTGTGCGCTGCCCTCTGGCAGGCAGGCCTTTCTTATGCCTTGCGCCGCGGTAACTGCCTATCTCCATTAAGCGCTTTATATGCTGCGAAATGTCCCTTTTTAAATCTCCCTCAACCCTGTAGTCTCTTTGAATAACAGAGGCTATTTTCGAAACCTCTTCGTCTGTCAAATCCTTTGCCCTTTTGTCCGGGCTAATGCTGCATACCCCAAGAATCTTATTGGATACAGCGGAGCTTATGCCAAAGATATAGCGAAGCGCTACTTCTATTCTTTTATTTTTTGGCAAATCAATACCGGCAATTCTTGGCACCTTATTACCTCCTAGCCCTGCTTCTGTTTGTGCTTAGGATTTGCGCAAATTACGCGCAGAATACCCTTGCGCTTTATGATCTTGCAGCGTTCACAAATTTTCTTTATAGATGGCCTAACTTTCACCCCGCCCTTCTTTCTACCCCGCTCTTCTGTAATGCCAAGAAGGGCGGGGTTCACACATTACTTTATCCTGAATGTAATTCTGCCCCTTGTCACATCATAAGGGGAAAGTTCCATTTTTACCTTGTCGCCGGGCAATATTTTTATAAAATGCATTCTCATTTTTCCTGAAACATGCGCTAAGACTTTATGGCCGTTGTCCAGTTCTACCCTAAACATTGCATTTGGCAACGCTTCCAATATTTTACCTTCTACTTCTATGGCCTCTTCTTTTGGCATCCTAATATTTGCGGAGATCTTGTTAAAATTCTGGGCCCTGTTTGTGTTATTGCCACGACATCCTCAAAATGTGCCGCCAGCTTCCTGTCTTTGGTAACTGCCGTCCAGCCGTCATTTTGTATGGCTATTTCAAAACTCCCCTGGGTTACCATGGATTCTATCGCCAGCACCATACCGGCTTTTAACTTAGGGCCGTGATTGGGCGCACCGAAGTTAGGAATTTGCGGATCTTCATGAAGATGCGCACCTATTCCATGCCCTACAAAATCTCTTACGACATTAAAACCGCGCGATTCAACATAATTCTGTATCGCGTATGAGATATCGCCGACTCTATTATCCGGGGTCGATTTATCAATAGCTTTACCGAGTGCCTGCTTTGCGACATCTAAGAGCCGTTGTGCGTCTTTAGAAATTTCGCCGACAGGTACCGTTACGGCACCGTCGCCGTAATAGCCGCCCTTGTTTACTCCCACATCAATTGATACTATGTCGCCTTCCCTTAAGGGCCTGTTATTCGCTATACCGTGTACTACGACTTCATTAACAGAAGTACAAATATATCCGGGGAATCCTCTATATCCCTTAAAGGCGCTGATGGCGCCGCTTTTTTCTATCAAGCCGCAGGCAATCTGTTCAATTTGCGCCGTGGTTATTCCGGGCCTAACATGCGCTGCCAGTTCATTTAAGATTTCTGAGACGATTTCGCAGGATTTCTGTATTAATTCCAATTCATTCTGCGATTTAATTACTATCATCCAGTATCTTTCTTATGGCTTGGTTCGCCTCGCTTACTTCCAGATCGCCGTTGACAGAGCGAAGCTTCCCTTTTAACTTATAATAATCTATTAATTCCTTTGTCTGCGCCTCATAGACCTTAAGCCTGTTCTTTATAACTTCTATCGTATCATCGCGACGCTGATAAAGTTCGCTTCCGCATTTATCGCAGATACTTTCTTTTTTCGGCGGCATATTTTTCAAATGATAATTAGCGCTGCAACCCTTGCATACCCTGCGCAAACTCAGCCTTGCCACCGATACATCTTCTGACGTATCGAAATTCAGGACCAAATCTATGCCTTCCTCGCCCAATACAGCATCTAAACCCTGTGCCTGCGCTTTTGTCCTAGGAAATCCGTCAAGAATAAAACCTTTTTTTGCATCGCCGCTATTTAATCTCTCTTTAACCATTTTAAGGACTAATCCGTCCGGAACCAGCTCGCCTTTATCCATATAAGCTTTTGCCTCAGCGCCCAGTGGCGTTTTATCGGTTACTGCCTTGCGCAATATATCGCCTGTAGAGATGTGCGGAATTTTATACTGTTGAGAAAGAACCACTGCCTGCGTACCTTTACCCGCCCCGGGCGGACCTAGTAAAATTAGTCTCATTTAATAATATTCCAATTCAAAAATAAAATACCAAAAATTAAAAACACAAACCAAAAATAGAAAAATTATTTTTGCATTTTTGATATGTACTTTTCATTTTTACTTTTTCATTTTTGGTTTTTCTACCGGCGCGCCTTCAAGTGCGCACCTTTCATGAATCCGTCGTAATGATGCATCAAAAGCTGGGACTCGATCTGTTTCATCGTGTCAAGCATGA
Organism: Candidatus Omnitrophota bacterium; assembly: GCA_043812735.1. Taxonomy (GTDB): domain Bacteria; phylum Omnitrophota; class Gorgyraeia; order JBDRLY01; family JBDRLY01; genus JBDRLY01. The sequence continues at coordinate 3,511 of JBDRLY010000062.1, forward strand.
CGCCCACAACGATCAAAAGCGCGGTCCCGCCGAAGAAACTTGCAATTAAATACGGCACCTTAAACCACGCACCAATTATATCGGGAAAAACCGCTATTATTGCGAGGAATATCGCTCCCGGTAATGTTACCCTATCCAATACATATGCAAAAAATTCTGCTGTTGGCCTGCCCGGCCTTATTCCCGGAACAAAACCTCCGTATTTTTTCATGTTATCCGCCACATCTATCGGATTAAACGTGATGGCAGTGTAAAAATACGTAAAAAATATTATCAAGCCGGCATATAGAACACTGTACATAGCCTGCCCCCGCATAAAGAAGTTTGCAAACGATTGCACTGCCTGATTAGGAATAAATCCGGCAATGGTTGCGGGAAATAACAAAATGGACTGCGCAAATATTATCGGTATAACACCTGCGTGGTTTACTCGAATGGGAATATATGTTGCCTGGCCTCCGTATATTCTCCTGCCGATTATCCTTTTCGCGTATTGAATGGGTATCTTGCGCTGCCCTTGTGTAATCATCACAACGCCCAGGACAACTAAAAAGCCTATAACCGTCATTAACCCTACTCTATAAAGCGGTATCTGGCTTCTTGAGGGCTGCAATATGGATACAAGCGCAAAAAGCTGGCCTGCCGCCGCGGGAAGCCTTGAAATTATACCGGCTGTTATCAATAAAGATATCCCGTTGCCGATGCCTTTTTCCGTTATCTGCTCACCAAGCCACATGATAAACGCGGAACCGCTGCATAGCGTGATTACGGTGACAATCCTGAACCACCATCCGGGGGACTGCACCATCTGCGTGCCCATGAAATGCGCCGGGTTTTCAAGCCAAAGCGCAATAAAAAATGACTGTATAAGTGAAAGGACAATGGTGCCATAGCGGGTGTACTGGGTTAATTTTCTTCTGCCTAATTCGCCGCCTTCTTTTGCAAGCTTTTCAAGATAAGGAATGACAACAGTTAAAAGCTGCAGGATTATTGATGCGGAAATGTATGGCATAATACCGAGCGCAAAAATCGTCAAGCGCTCCATGGCGCCTCCGGTAAACATATTCATTACGCCGAATAAGGTACCGCCGCGCGTCTTAGCCAAATTTTCAAAAAACGCAGCAAGCGCTTTACTGTCTATCCCGGGAGTGGGGATATACGAGCCGAGCCGGTAAACAGCAATCAGCGCTGATGTAAAAAATATCTTTTTTCTAAGGTCAGAAACCTTTAATACGTTTAAGAAAGCACCCAGCATATTATCTATATTATTTGGATTTTTCCGCCGGCTTTTTCTATTTTCTCTTTTGCGCTGCCGGAAAAACTATGGGCGCAAACCGTCAACGGCTTATTTATTTCACCGTCGCCTAAAATTTTTACGTTATCCGCTTTATCTATGATGTCTTTTTCCAAAAGAAGCTGCGGCGTTACAGCGGTATTCTCCGCAAACCCATCGAGCTTGCCTAAATTTACAACTTCAAAAATTTTCTTAAACGGGTTTGTAAATCCGCGTTTGGGGATGCGCTTTATCAGGGGCATCTGCCCGCCTTCAAACCCCGGGCGTTTTCCCTCGCCTGAACGGGCACGCTGCCCTTTTTGGCCGCGCGTAGACGTTTTGCCGTGGCCTGAACCCGGACCCCTTCCCAGGAGCTTCTTTTTCCTTCTTGCGCCTTTTGGCGCCCGTATGTTGCCTATCCTCATCTTATCCCTGCTGCTCAACCTTTAATTTTAACCTCTCGAGGCCCTCAAGGGTTGCCTTGATTACATTTATCGGATTACTCGAATTGAGAGATTTTGTCAATATATCCTTAATTCCGGCTGCTTCGCATATTGCGCGCACGCTACCGCCCGCGATTATGCCTGTTCCTTCCGAAGCCGGCTTTAATAAAACCTTGCCTGCGCCATAGTGGCCCACTACTTCATATGGGATAGTTGTGCCGCGCCGGGGAACTTCCATAACGCTTTTTTTGGCCACAGTCAGGCCCTTTCTTATTGCGTCTGAAACCTCGTTCGCCTTACCGTAGCCGACTCCGACCTTACCGTCCTTATTGCCTATTACGATTAGTGCGCTGAAAGAAAGTTTCTTCCCTCCCTTGTGCGCCTTCGCAACCCTGTTTATCGCAATAACCTTTTCCAGCCACTCCTGCGCTGGTTGCACTTGCTGTCTTCCAGCTGCCCCTGTCGGTTCCTTTTCTTTATCTGCCATAGTCGCTCCGGTTAAAATTCAAGTCCGCTCTTCCTGGCGGCTTCTGCAAATGATTTTACTCTGCCGTGATACAGATATCCGCTTTTATCAAAAACCACTTTTGATAGGCCGTGTTTCTTTGCCTTGGCTGCCAGATATCCTCCCAGATGCTCAGCCACCTTTGTCTTGCCCTTCGGTCTTGTATTTAAAAAATCCTTTTCCATGCTCGACGCCGAAACAAGCGTCTTTGCTTTCATATCGTCTATAATCTGCGCATAACAATTCTTATGGGATAGATGAACGCAGAGCCTTGGACGCTCCTGAGTACCCATTATCTTCAATCTTGCGCGGCTGTGCCTTTTTAATCTTAATGCTTCTCTCTTCTTCGACATGTTCCTGCTTTCAATTTTGAACTACTTTTATGCTACTTTCTTTCCTACTTTCTTTCTGACGTATTCGCCAACGTACCTGACACCTTTTCCTTTATAAGGCTCTGCCCTATAAAAATCCCTTATCTGCGCAGCAACTTCGCCGACTAACGCTTTGTCTATTCCTTTAACTGTAACTAACGTCGGTTTCGGAGTTTCAATAACTATACCTTCCGGAATTTTATATTCTATCGGATGCGTGAAGCCTAAATAAAGCGTAAGCACCTTGTCTGCAACTTGTGCCTTGTAACCTACGCCGCGTATTTCGAGCTCCTTTGAATAACCATCGGTTACGCCCTTTACCATATTCGCAATTATTGCGCGCGTTGTGCCGAAAATAGCGTGTTCAAATTTCGAATTGATTTTCGCAGATACGCTAACGGACCCAGCGGTTAGTTTTAAATCCATGCGCGGATGCGGCGTAAAAGAAAGTTTCCCTTTCGGGCCTTCGACGCTAAGGGTCCTGTCAACAAAAGCAACTTTCACGCTTTCCGGTAAAGCCACCGGCAGTTTTCCTATCCTAGACATTCCTCACCACGCATAGCATAATATTTCACCGCCCACGCCGGCCTCCTTGGCCTGCTTCTGGGTCATAACGCCTTTTGACGTCGTTAATATGGTAATCCCCATGCCGCCTATCATATAGGATGTCCGCTTTTTATCCGCATAAACGCGCAATCCGGGCTTGGAAATTTTCTTTATATTTGTAAGGGCCGGCCTTTCGTTTACGAATTTAAGATAAATTCTTACGGTTGAACCCCTGGTATCTTCTATTTTGCGATAGTTCTGTATGAAACCTTCGTCTTTTAAGACACGTAATATTTCGAGGTTTATCTTGGAGCAGGGTACATCGACTTTTTCTTTTTTTGCGTTGTTGGCGTTTCTTACAAGCGTCAGCATATCTGCAACTAAATCTGTCCTTGACATTTTCTCCTCACAATTAACCCATCACCGATTACCAACTTGCCTTTGTTACGCCGGGTATCTCGCCCTTTGAGGCAAGTTCCCTGAAACAAATCCTGCACATCCCAAACCTTCTTAAATAGCCGCCGTTTCTACCGCACAGTTTGCAGCGGTTATACTTGCGGCTTTTATATTTCACCGGGCGGGAACATTTAATTACTAAAGACGTTTTTACCATAGAGTAATCACTCCTTTGCCTTGAACGGCATCCCGAAATTCTTCAAAAGTTCGTATGCATCCTTATCATCTTTTGCATTTGTCGCAACAGTTATATTCATGCCTACAACCTTTGCCACCTTGTCGTATTCTATTTCCGGGAATATGACCTGCTCGGATAAACCTATATTATAGTTGCCGTAGCCGTCAAACGCCGTCGGTGACATACCGCGGAAATCGCGTATTCTCGGCAAGGCAATATTCACCAGCCTATCAAGAAACTCATACATCCTGGATCCTCTTAATGTAACGGTACAGCCGATTGGATCCGCGCGTCTTATCTTAAAATTGGATATAGCCTTTTTCGCCCTTGTCATAAGCGGCTTCTGCCCTGCAATAAGTGCCAAATCCCGCATCGCCCCTTCCAGTATCTTTATGTCCTGCGCACCTTGGCCTATACCCATGTTTATTACTATTTTCTCAATATGCGGTACCTGCATTTTATTTTTATAGCCCATTGACTTTACCATTTCGGGTACTATATTTTGGCGGTAAAACGCCAAAAGGCGCGGCTGCTGCAGCTTTTCCTTCTGGGTTGGTTTCGGAGCCTCTTTTTGCGCTTCCTTTTGTGCTTCCTTGTGCGCTTCTTTCCCTGTCATAGGAGTTCCTTGCATTTCTTGCACATTCTCGACTTGGTTCCATCAGCCAGAACACTCTGGCCAATCCGCGTAGGCCTGGAGCACCTTGGACATACTACCAAGAGATTCGATAAATCAATAGATGCCTCTTTGGTTATTATCCCGCCTTTCTGATCTTCGCGCGTACGCCGGGTTGCTTTCTTTGCATAATTTGTTCCCTCTACAAGCGCGCGCCCGTTAGCGGGATTAACGAAAAGGACTTTGCCTTTTTTGCCTTTGTCCTTTCCCGTAGTTATAAAGACAATGTCGTTTTTCTTTATATGGCTCATATTACCTCTGGCGCCAATGAAATAATCTTCGTAAAATTCTTCTCGCGCAATTCCCTTGCGACAGGGCCGAATACGCGCGTTCCTTTGGGGTTGCCTGTTGCATCAATTATTACCGCCGCATTTCTATCGAATTTCAAATAAGAACCATCCGGCCGTTTGATAGGAAAGGCGGTGCGTACAACAACTGCCTTTGCAACTTCTCCTGCTTTTACAATAGCATCGGGCGTCGATTCTTTTATGTTGCACGTAATAATATCGCCTATTGCGGCAACAAGTTTTCCGTGCTGGCGGATTACGCCTATAAAAGACGCTTTCTTCGCGCCTGTGTTATCGGCTATATCTATTATAGTCCTTATGCGAATCATTTTATTATATCAACCAATCTCCAGCGTTTATCTTTCGAGAGGCGGCGCGTTTCGGCTATTCTTACAAGCTGGCCCACTTTAGCCTTGTTTTCCTCGTCGTGAACCTTGAATTTCCTGTATCTCCTTACCACTTTGCTATATTTCGAATGGCCCGCAAGACGTTTGACCTTGACTATAATTGTCTTTTTCATCTTGTCGCTTACGACAATGCCTACTCTTTCTTTCCTTTTACCGCGCTCCAGCATATTTTTTCTCCCTTAAGACTGTCTCTATTCTTGCCAAGGTCTTCCTCGTCTCTCTTATCTGGCTTGGCTTCTCCAGAGTGCCCAACTGCGCCTGCGAACGCATCTTTATAAGTTCCTCTTTCAGAGAAATCTCTTTGTGCTTTAATTCATCCAGCGTTAGATTCTTTAAATCTTTTGCCTTTATTTTCACTTTATACCCTGTGCCTGGTAACTAATTTCATCTTAAACGGAAGTTTTGTCGCGGCAAGGCGCATAGCCTCTTTGGCTATTACTTCCGGCACGCCATCTATTTCAAAAAGAATCTTTCCGCGCTTTATAACCGCTACCCAAAACTCAGTCATGCCTTTACCTTTGCCCATTCTTGTTTCGGCAGGCTTCTTGGTAACAGATTTGTCTGGAAAAATCCTTACCCATACCATGCCGCCGCGACTTACGTGCCTTGTCAGGGCGACTCTCGCCGCCTCAATCTGGGTATTTTTTATCCAGCCGTTTTCGAGCGCCTGCAATCCGTACTCGCCAAAGTTAAGCTCGTATCCCGAGGATGCAGTCCCGCGGCGCTTGCCTCTCTGTGACTTTCTATACTTGACTCGTTTTGGTACTAATAACGCCAACTTCTTTCTCCTTTTGTTTCGTCTTTATAATGTCTCCCTTGTACAGCCAGCACTTGACGCCTATTAACCCGTAAGTCGTAAATGCCTCCGCAAAACCGTAATCTATGTCGGCTCTTATCGTATGCAAAGGTATTTTTCCTTGGCGGTATTTTTCTGTCCTGCACATTTCAGCGCCGCCCAAGCGCCCGGAACACATTACCTTTACTCCAAGCGCGCCGCCTCTCATTGCCGCCTGTATGGCTTTCTTCATCGCGCGGCGGACTGCGATCCGTTTCTCCAGTTGAAACGCGACATTCTCGCTGATAAGCTGCGCATCGGCTGCGGGGTTATTTATTTCCTTTATATCTATAAGTACTTCTTTATGCGTCATAGACTGTAATTCATCCCTTAATCTATCTATATCTGCGCCTTTGCGCCCGATTATTATGCCCGGCCTAGCCGTAAATATAATGACCCTCACCTTTTCACTTGTTCTTTCTATTTCAACCTTTGATACGGCCGCCTGTGCCAGGCTTTTCTTTATATATTTACGAATCTTCAAGTCTTCCTGCAAAAATACAGGATAATCCCGCTTATTAGCAAACCATCTTGAAGACCACGTTCTGATATAACCTATTCTGAAGCTTATTGGATTTACTTTTTGGCCCATTATTTCCTCGTATTAACTCCGGTTTGTTTTGTCCGCTTTGCCTTCGCCGGAATTTTCTTTGCTACCGGCCTCTTCTTTGCTGGCAGCGCCTTCTTTACTGGCGGCATTTTCTTTGTCTCTGCCGCTTTTTTCGCTTCCAGTTCAACAACTATATGGCTATACCTCCGCAGTATCATCGCAGCGCGCCCCATAGCCTGTGCCTTGTATCTTTTAAGCGACGGCGCCTCGTCCGCATACATTTTGGATATATAGAGATCTTCCGGCTTTAGATTCTTTTGTTGTTTTGCGTTTGCAGCAGCGGACTTTACAACCTTTAAAACAACGCCTGCCGCAACCTTGTTAAGATTAGACAGAATCGCCTCTGCCTCATTCACGCTTTTGCCGTTTACAAGGTTTATCACCCAGCGGGCTTTTCTCGCCGGAACCTTTACAAATCTTCCTTTTGCTATTGCTAGTGCCATTTTAAAGTTATGTTTTTTCCGCTGCTGCCTTGGCCTTAACGCCGCCGTGCTTCCTGAATATTCTAGTCGGGGCAAATTCGCCGAGTTTGTGCCCTACCATATTTTCCGTAACAAATACTGGCATAAATTTATTGCCGGCATGGACGCTTAGGGTTATGCCTACAAACTCAGGCGTTATTGTCGAGCGCCGCGCCCATGTCTTAATAGGTTTTTTGTCCCCTGTGCGCGACAGCTTTTGTATCTTTTTAAGCAATTTTTCGTCTACAAACGGACCTTTCTTGAGTGAACGTGACATTATTTTCTCCTCTTAACAATATATTTGCTAGACGGCTTGCGTTTCTTACGTGTCCTATACCCTTTTGTCGGCTTGCCCCACGGCGAAACAGGATGAGGATTGCCCTGCCCTGCTTTTCCTTCGCCGCCGCCGTGCGGATGGTCATGCGGATTCATAGCGACACCGCGCACCGTCGGCTTTATTCCCATCCAGCGGGAACGCCCCGCCTTGCCGATTATTACCGCCCCATGGTCAACATTGCCTAATTGGCCTATTGTCGCCCAGCAGTTTAAACTAAACAATCTTATTTCGCCGGAAGGCATTCTCACATGGGCATATTCGCCCTCTTTGGCAATAATTTCTGCCATGTTGCCTGCGCTTCTTACAACCTGTCCGCCTCTTCCCGGGAATAACTCGACATTATGTATTACGCTACCAAACGGGATATTTCGTAAAGGAAGCGCGTTTCCTGCTTTTATCTCAGCGGTTTCTGAGCTGACAATCTCATCATTCACCCTTAGATCCAGCGGCGCCAATATATAGCTCTTAGCACCGTCCCGGTATTGTAAAAGCGCAATTCTTGCGGAGCGGTTGGGGTCGTACTCGATAGCGAGGACTTTTGCCGGCATATCGTGTTTTTTGCGCTTAAAATCTATGAGCCTTAGCATGCGCTTGTGCCCGCCGCCTTTATGGCGGCATGTTATGTGGCCATGGGCATTGCGCCCGCCGGTCCTTCGCACAGGCATGATTAAAGAACGCTCAGGCTCATCTTTTGTTATTTCATCAAACGTAGATGTAGTTATATAGCGCCTTGAGGGTGTATATGGTTTATACTTTTTGATACCCATTATGCATCTCCTAAAAACTAAAAATTAAATATTAAAAATTAAAAATACAAACTAAAGATGTAAAAATTTTCTTTATGTGTTTTTGGTTTTTCATTTTTAATCTTTGGTTTTACTTTATCTCTATCTTTTCGCCCTGCTTTAATGTAACGTATGCCTTCTTCCACCGCGAAGATAAGCCCGCGACATGGCGGACCCGGCGCATTTTACCGTGCACATTAATGGTATTTACATCTTTAACCTTGACTTTATAAAGGTGCTCGATGGCATTTTTGATGTCTATTTTATTTGCTCGCATATCCACCGCAAAAAGGTATTTGGCCTGGGCTTCCTGGCCTTTAACCTTTTCCGTCACTAACATGTTTTTAATTACGTTCTGCAGTTCCATCTTAATTTTTACTTAAGGGTCGATATTAAACCTTCTATAGCCTTTTTTGTCAATAATATATTTTTATAAGCCAATACTTCATAAGCATTCAGGTCGCTCTGGCGCATTACCTTCATCCAGCTTAGATTTCTTGCGGCTAATTTCAGGTTATTATCCACGCCATCTACTACAAACAATATAGAGCCGCCTATCTTCAATTTTTCAATAGCCGATACAAGTTCTTTTGTCTTAGGGCTCTTCAACTCTACGGATTCGAGTATCTTTATTTCTCCGTCGCGCAATTTTGCGTTCAGGCTTGAAATAAGCGCTTTTGTTTTTACTTGCTTTGTCAGTTTATGCCCGAACGCTCTTGGGTGAGGTCCGAATGTTACGCCGCCATGCCGCCATAGCGGGCTACGTATGGAACTGGCTCTGGCGCGTCCTGTGCCTTTCTGCTTCCAGGGTTTCTTGCCGCCGCCGGAGACTTCAGACCTTGTCTTTGTTGAAGCAGTACCACGCCTTCGGTTTGCGAGATAGCCCACTATCACCTGATGCAGCACGGCTTCATTCACCGTACCGTCAAATAATGCTATATCCAGTGAAAGCTTATCTATCTCTTTACCTGTGGTATTATATACCGGTAATGCATTTTGCGCTTGGGCAGTATGTTGCGTTTTTGTGGTTTTCCTGATTTCTTAGCGTCCTTCTGGACCGGTTTTGGCGCTTCCTTCATTTCCGCCCGAGGCGGACCAGCCTTTTGCGCCTGAGGCGCACCAGCCTTGGGCTGGGGCGAGACCTTTCCTTTTTCCTCTTTTGCTTTCTCATGCACAGCCGGAGCAAGTGATTTCCACTGCCTCTTTTTGGCTTTGTTTATCAAGAGAAGCTCGCCGTCGCATCCAGGTACAGCGCCTTTTATGGCTATGGTATTATTCTCCGGGTCAACTTTTAAAACCCTTAAATTCTGTACCGTTACCTTGCCGCCGCCCATTCTCCCGGGCAAATGATGCCCCTTCCAGACCCTGCTGGGTGAACTGCTTGAACCTATCGATCCCGGTCGCCTGTGTGACGTCGAGCCGTGCGATCCAGGACCTCCGTCCCAGTGCCAGCGTTTCATGCCGCCCTGGAAACCCTTGCCTATTGAGCGTCCTGAAATATCGACAAAATCACCGGGTTTAAATATTTCCACATTGATTTTGTCGCCGACTTTATATTCCAGTTTTTCGTCCAGGCGTACCTCGCGCAGATATTTGCACAACGGCTGGCCCGTTTTCTTGAAATACCCTAATTTCGCCTTGTTTAATTTCTTTTCCTTTATTTCGCCCCAGCCCAGTTGTACCGCAAAATACCCGTCTTTTTCTTTGGTTTTAACCTGCACTACGGTGCACGGGCCGGACTCTACAACGGTAACAGGTGCGATCTTTCCTGTTTCGTCGAAAATACGCGTCATGCCTATTTTTTTTCCGAGTATCCCTATCATTATTTTATCTCTACGTCAACGCCTGCCGGCAAATCCAGTTTTTTAAGGGCATCTATTGTTTTCGCGCTCGGATTTAAGATATCCAGAACCCTTTTATGCGTTAATATCTGGAATTGCTCGCGCGATTTTTTATCGATAACCGGCGAACGCAGTACCGTATAAACTTCTCTTTTTGTCGGCAACGGTATCGGGCCGGACACCATTGCGCCTGTTCGCTTTGCCGTTTCAACTATTTCAGCCGCTGACTGATCCAGCACGCGGTGATCATAACCCTTCAGTTTTATCCTGATTTTATGTTTTGATTCTGCCATTTTATCCTACTATCTCCGATATTACGCCTGCGCCTACGGTATGGCCGCCTTCGCGTATGGCGAATCTCTGCTCCTTCTCCATAGCAATAGGTGTAATGAGTTCTATATCCATGGCGACGTTATCGCCGGGCATAACCATTTCA
>JBDRLY010000063.1:0-5520 GCA_043812735.1 Candidatus Omnitrophota bacterium
GCATTGCAAAAGATCCTCGACTGCAGCCTCCCGTAGGAGTCTGGGCAGTGTCTCAGTCCCAATGTGGCTGACCATCCTCTCAGACCAGCTACCCGTCAAAAGCCTTGGTGAGCCGTTACCTCACCAACTAGCTGATAGGACACGGGCTCCTCCACGAATGACAGGACCTTGCGGCTCCCTATCTTTTCCCACTGCAGCATGCGCTGCTGTGGTCTTATCCGGTATTAGCATCCCTTTCGAGATGTTATCCCAGTTTCGAGGGTAGATTACCCATGTGTTACTCACCCGTTTGCCACTATCCCACACCCAGAACCTTGCGATTCTGGGTGTGGGACCGTCCGACTTGCATGCCTAAACCACGCCGCCAGCGTTCACTCTGAGCCAGGATCAAACTCTCCGATGAAAATCGAAAAGCTTAAAGGCCCACATAGAACAATGGTTATGCTGTTTTCTACCACAGTAAATGGCAGAAATTTCAAAGAACAATTTTAAAGGACAAAATACCTTATCAGGCAGGATAATACAGTCTCCTCCCTGCCTTAAGGGACTTTCTATTTTACCAACTAACTCTAGTTTGTCAAGATTTTTTTGCAGACAATTTCAGGAACTGGCGTTTGCCTACCTGAATAACCGTATTACTCGAGGGAGAAAGCTTGAAGTTCTCATCGGTAATCTTTTCCGAATTTACCTTGATGCCGCCTTGTTTTATCAAGCGGCGCACTTCGGAGTTAGTGCCGCAGAAACCGGCCATAACCAGCAATTTTGCAATCCAAATTTTTCCGTCCTGGAGGTCTTTTGGGGGAACCTTAAATTCTTTTATCTCATCCGGCAGTTCCTTGCGTTTAAAAACTTTCTCGAATTCCTCTTCCGCCTGAAGGGCTTTTTCCTGCGTATGGTACATTGCCGCAATTATCCTCGCCAGATTTTTCTTTACGTCGCGAGGGTGAAGGTTAGAATTTGCAAGTCCGTGTTTGACATTCTCAATTTCGCTGTTAGGGACATCGGTTAATAGCTCATAGTATTTTGGCATCAGCTCATCGGGAATAGACATAATTTTTCCGAAAATTTCTTTAGCGGGTTCGTCTATTCCTACATAGTTGCCGAGCGACTTGGACATTTTTTGTACGCCATCCAGCCCCTCCAATAACGGCGTGGTAATGATAACCTGCGGTTCCTGTTTGTAATCACGCTGCAATTCCCTGGCTATTAACAAATTAAATTTTTGATCTGTACCGCCGAGTTCCACGTCCGCATGAAGCTCGACAGAGTCATACCCCTGCAAGAGGGGATACATAAACTCCAAAATTGTTATGTCCTTTTGCTGCTGAAAGCGCTCTTTGAAATCCGCGCGCGCCAAAAGCTGCGCCACCGTGCTGTGTGAAGTTAACATTAACACATCCGTTATGCTGAGTTTCTCAAGCCAGCTGCTATTAAATACGACTTTGGTTTTATTTTTGTCCAGGATTTTAAAAACTTGTTTTTCGTACGTGCGTGCGTTTAGAAGCACCTGTTCTTTAGTTAACTGCGGGCGTAATTCGTTTTTTCCCGTCGGATCACCTATTCTTCCGGTGAAATCTCCTATTAAAAAATAAACTTCGTGGCCGAGCTCCTGGAAATGCTTTAGTTTGCGCAATAAAACCGAGTGCCCCAGATGGATATCCGGGGCACTCGGGTCAAAACCAGATTTTATTTTGAGGGGTTTTTTCTCCTTAATGGAGCGCTCTATTTTTTTAGCAAGTTCCTCCTCAGAGATAATCTCCGAAATACCCCTTTTTATTAACGCAACCTGTTCTTTAACCGTAAACTTCATCTAAACCCTTAGTTTATGCCTTTCGTGCTCAGGCCTATTTTGCGCTGTTCACTGTCAATCTTTATTACCTTCGCCTTTACGGTATCACCGAGCTTGAATTTTTCTTCGAGTTTAGTTTTCTCAGGCAATTCGATTTCCGAAATATGCACAAGGCCTTCGAGGTCTTTCTGCAGCTCTATGAATATACCGAAGGCTGCTATTTTCGTGATCGTGCCTTCAACTGCGCTATCCAAGGCATATTTCTTGCTTAACTCTTCCCAGGGATCAGGCGTAAGCTGTTTTATCCCTAAGGATATTTTTCTATTCTCGCCGTCGACTTCCAGAATAATCGCTTCGATAGCATCGCCTTTTTTAAGCGCTTCGGAGGGATGGTTTATTTTCTTCGTCCAGGAAATATCGGATATGTGAATTAACCCGTCTATCCCTTCTTCAAGCTCCACAAACGCTCCGTAGTCCTGAAAATTCCTGACGGTGCCTTTAACTTTTGAGCCAACTGTATATTTTTTGTCAACCTCAAGCCACGGGTTAGGCTGTGTCTGCTTTATGCCTAAAGACAGTTTCTCGTTTTCGGCATCAATAGAGAGCACTACCGCTTCTACGATATCGCCTACTTTCAATATCTCACCGGGATTTGCCACCCTTTTTGTCCATGAGATTTCGGAGATATGCACCAGGCCTTCAATGCCCTTTTCAACTTCGATAAAGGCACCGTAGGGAACGATGTTTGTGACCTTTCCCTTGACCTTTGAGTTTACCGCGTATTTCGACTCCGCATCCTTCCACGGCGATGGGGTTTTTTGCTTTAAACCCAGAGAAACTCTGTTGTTGTCTTTATCTACATTTAAAATCATCACTTCTATTTTATTCCCGACAGAAATCAACTCAGTTGGATGGCTTATCCTCCCCCAGCTCATATCGGTAATGTGCAGCAAGCCGTCTATGGGCCCCAGGCTCACAAAGGCGCCGAAATCAGTTATGTTTTTAATAACGCCTTCGCGTATTTCGCCTATCTTAAGTTCGCCCAAAAACTTCCCCTTTGCCTCATCCTGCGCTTTCATGAGCACGTCGCGGCGCGACAAAACAATATTCTTGCGCGGCTTGTTGATTTTGACTATTTTAAACTCAACAGGCGCGCTCATTAAACCTTCTGTTTCCCCTCCGCGAAGCGAAGCCTGAGACAGCGGCAGAAATGCTTCAACACCGACGTCAACGGTAAAACCGCCCTTCACGCGCTTTACCACTTTTCCTTGTATAACATCTCCCTCTTTATAATCGGTGGTGATTTTCTCCCATCCGATTGTTCTTTCTGCTTTGCGCTTTGAAAGAATTACCCTTCCTTCATCGTCCTCTTTGGTTTCAAGCAAAACTTCTATTTCTTCTCCCACCTTAAGACCCGAAGGATCCAGGAACTCTTCCAAAGGAATTATACCTTCGGATTTGTAGCCGATATCCACCAAAATATCTTTTTGGGTTATAGCCACAATTTTACCCTTTAAGACTTGGCCCTCCTGCAAGTCCTTGAGGTAGCCCTCGTACATCGCCTCCTTTCTCTCGAATTCTTGTTGTGTTTGTTTTTCTTCCTGCATTATTTATTCTCTCCCTTCATAATTGATTTTTCTGAGTACTCCCTTAATTACCCAGTCGGGCGTAGATGCTCCGCTAGCAATGCCTATAATCCTTTTTTTAAGAAGCCACTGCGGCTTCAATTCCTTTTCTGTTTCGATATGGTATGTATCGCTGCAAACCTTCTTGCATATAGCTGCGAGGCGCTTTGTGTTTGCGCTGTTGCGGCCCCCCAGCACTATCATAGTGTCTACCGTATGTGCCAATTTTAACGCTTCGGTTTGCCGGTTTGCGCCATCGCGGCATATTGTATCAAACACGCATAGTTTTTTGGGTTTTATTTTTGAAATTCTTGCCCCAACAGCTTTAAAATTGGCTCTTGATTGCGTTGTCTGAGCTAAAAGCGCGACTCGTTTTCCTTTTAAACTAAGCTTATTAAGCGCACCTGCGCCGCTTACAACCAAAATGTCTTTTATCGCTCCCCTTAGCGCCTCTATCTCGGGGTGTCCCGCATCGCCTACTATTACTATCTTGTAGCCGCTTTTTTCCAGCGATTTCGCCTTATTGTGCAGGCGCTTTACAAATGGGCACGTAGCATCGATGATTCTTATTTTCTTTTTCTTTGCCCGCCCGATTACACCGGGGCTTGCGCCGTGAGAACGTATTAAAAGCAAGCCCTCTTTTATTGCATCCAAGTTGTCTATAACCTTAAGCCCTCTTTTTGAAAGCTCCCTTACTACCTGCGGATTATGTATCAAGGGGCCGAGGCAATATACCCTTTGTTTTTTTAAGGTAAGGCGCCTTGCTATATCTACAGCGCGTCTTACGCCGAAACAAAACCCGATATGCTTTGTTAGCTTAACCTGCCTGCGCTTTAAGTGTTGCGATTTCATGCATTACCAAACGCGCGAATTCCCTATAATTCATCTCTTTTTTATACCTTAGAGGCTTGCCGAAATAAACGCTTATCGGCACAAGTTTAATTTTTTTTGCGCCAACGGGCCAAGCCTCGTGGGTCCCTTTTATGTAACAGGGAACAACCGGCGCGCCTGTTGCATCCGCCAGGTAAGCTATGCCGCGCTGCGGTGTTTGCAGCTCGCCGCCCGGGCTGCGCGTTCCCTCGGGGAAAATCAGCAAAGCGCTTCCGCGGCGCACCCTGTACTTTGCAATTGCTATTGCTCCCCTATCGTGCATAGTGCGCTTTACCGGAAAAGTATTGGATGCCCTGATAACAATAGCGAATAGAAAATTTTTAAACAAATCCTCCTTCGCCATAAAACCCAATTCCTTCGGGCACGCCATTCCGGCAAATACAGGGTCTAAATAACTTGTATGGTTCGGGGCTAAAATAAACCCGCCGCGGCGCGGAATATACTCCCTGCCCTTTACCTTAAACCTAAAAAGCGGGCCAAAGAACAATAGGAGCCAACAGCGGAAAAGCTTGTAAGCGCTCATTGTTTATTTCTTGATATACGCGATGAGTTTTTTTACAACTTCATCTACCGAAAGCTTTGTCGTGTCAACGTATATGGAATTTTCCGCCAATTTAAGAGTGCCTACTTTACGCGTACGGTCTTTATCGTCGCGCACCTGCACATCTTTTTGAACTTCATCCAGCGCCAAGGCAATGCCTTTCTGCGCTAATTCCTCGTGCCGGCGATGCACTCTTTCTTTTATATCCGCATCAATATAAAACTTGTAATCCGCATCCGGAAAAACAACAGTGCCTATATCCCTGCCTTCCAAAACCGCCTTACCGCGTTTCGCGGTTTTGCGCTGAAGCTTAACCATTTCCTTGCGCACATTTGCTACATCCGCAATATAATGGACGTTATTCGTAACAGATGGTTTTCTTATCGCCTTTGAAACATCTTCACCGTCAAGATATACGTGCAACCTGTCATCGGAATCCGTCGTTAGCTTCATATCGATTTTTTTTGCAAGGTTTACTAATTTACCTTCGTCCCGCAGGTTAAGTTTTTTCTTCAATGCCTTTAATGTCAACGCCCTGTACATTGCGCCGGTATCCACATATAAAAAACCCAGCTTTTTTGCAAGTGCTATGGAAACCGTAGATTTCCCGGCGCCCGCAGGGCCATCAATCGCTACTATAATACCCCGGGTTTTTGGTTTGCGGTTAGCGGTGT
>JBDRLY010000064.1:0-2422 GCA_043812735.1 Candidatus Omnitrophota bacterium
ATTAAGCGCCGCTAAATCGGAAAAGCGCAGTCCTTTATCCGTGTGTGCGTCATTCCTAGTAGTGCTGTAGTCAAATGTCATAGCAACCTTGCCGCCTTTTTTCAGGACCCTTTGCATTTCCTTCATTGCGCTACGGCGCGACTGCGGGCTTAAATGTTCCATGACGCATACGCAAAAAATATAATCAAACGCTTCATCTTTAAAAGAAAAGTGCCCTGCGGCATCCTGCTTTATTGCCCTTAATTGCCAGTTCATTTTCTTTGCTACGTAGTTGGCATTGTACACAAGCGCATTATCGCCCCAGTCGTTATCTATCACGCAAACCCTGTGGCCTTTGCTTGCGAGATAAAATGAAAACGGCGTCGAGGCGCCTCCTATATCAAGGACATCTGCCGGGTTCGAAATCTTGGAGTGCAAAATAAGCCACACCATTTCCCACGTCTTACGCTGTTGGGAATCTTCCCCTAAATCGCTGTCTTTAAAATTGCCTGCGAAGTTTGAATATTTTAAACCCTTGCGGGAAAGTTCTTTCTTTAAAGCTTCTATCTCGGCCGCAAGGGCTTTTGCTTCAGCCGTATTTAAATCTTCCTTATAATGCAGTGCTGTTTTATTTACGGCATTCGGCGCCGGTGCATCGGCCAATTGCAACTGCGATGTTTGATCAATTGCGGCAGGCATTTCTTCCTGCCCGGGCCTGTCTATTTTCATCTTTCTGGCAGCAGACTTTCTAAATTTATTAAAAGCAATATACATCCGATAGTGGAAAGGTATATATACCGGGAGCCATTGCGTTTTTTTTCCGCCTGAGGCGGATCCGCTACGATTTGCGGCAGACATCTGCGTGAATCTGCGTTTTTAACTGCCAGTATTTGGCATAGCTCATCAACTGATAAAGCCCGGCAAAGAAAGCCACCATAAAACCTATAAACCCGTCCTTATAGCCTTTTTTTGAAATATAAGTCCTGAAAAATCTGTCTACCGCGCGCCATAAAGATTTGCCGAGGCCTATCGTCCTGTCCGTCCTGGCCCATTTCGCCGCTTCAAGCGTAGTTTGCTTATTAATCTTATTTATGAAATCAGCAAAATCCTTATACGAATAGTGCAGTAAATCGTTTTTAAGAGTACCGCAAGGATAATCCATAAAGGCGCGCGGATGAACCTCTGCCTCTTCAAAGCGGAATTTATCACGCTTAAAAAGTTTTATCTGCGCGCTGGGGTACCAGCCGCCGTATCTAACCCAGTGCGCGCCTATGTAATTGCGCCGCGGTATGGTAAAGCCGTTGCAATCCGTTCCTTTCTTTAATATTGCCGCTATTTCACTTCCAACATCAGGTGTAGCCCTTTCATCCGCGTCAAGCGACAAAACCCATTCGTTCTTCGCCATGGAATACGCGTAATTCCTGTGGCATCCCTCTATATCCATTTTGCGTTTGAATATCCTATCGGTGTATCTCTTGGCAATTTCAAGCGTCTTATCCGTCGAAAAATCGTCCAATACCACTATCTCATCGGCCCAGGCAACGCTCTCTAGGCATGCCGCAATATTATTTTCTTCATTTTTAGTTATTACAACTACGGACAAGGGTATCTTTTCCATATTGCCTATCGAGTTATTTACCCATTAACCTGTTAACTGCTTCTATTACCTGCCGGGGCTCTACCGAGCGCAGGCACTCAATTGTTTTGCATTGCCGAAACCTGAAATTTTTATAGCACGGCCGGCAATTAATTGTATTTTTGATAACGACATGATTTGCGTCTTTTGGATAAGGCCCGTAAACACGCTCATCTACAGGCCCGAATACCGATGCCGTCTTTGTCCCAACTGCAGCTGCCACGTGCAATGGGCCGCCATCGTTACATACGAGTACCTTACAACGCTTAAGCAACGCCGCAAATTTCAAAAGACCCGTTTTCCCGCAAGCCAAAACCGGCTTATGCTTCATAATGTTAAGAACCGATTCGCATATCCCGCAATCGGAAGAATCACCCAAAAGTATAATTTTCGCATTATGAGCTTCTGCCAGGGCATCGGCAACATTCGCAAATCCATCTGCCATCCAATGTTTATAGATAGCGTCCTTCCCCCAGCTGGCGCCGCCTCCCGGCGCTATTGCTATTAAAACATCTTTCTCGCTTATGCCGTTCTGACGCAAAAATTCCAAAGACCAGTCTATATCCTTTGCCGGTAAAGAAATCTTGGGAATCTCATCAGCGGGTTTCAAACCGAAATAGGA
This sequence comes from Candidatus Omnitrophota bacterium, assembly GCA_043812735.1. Taxonomy (GTDB): domain Bacteria; phylum Omnitrophota; class Gorgyraeia; order JBDRLY01; family JBDRLY01; genus JBDRLY01. The sequence continues at coordinate 2,238 of JBDRLY010000064.1, forward strand.
CAGAAGGTCCTTATAGTATTCAACCATGTGTTTGCCGGAATAACCAATAAGCCGTATTTTGTGCGTCAGAAAACGCCCCCGACCCCTGTAATCGTAGCCTATCCTCTTGGGTATCCCTGTACAAAAAAGGAAAAATCCGTACTGGCTACTCAGGGATAAATCCAGCGTCACGTCAAATTTTTCCC
>JBDRLY010000065.1:0-11446 GCA_043812735.1 Candidatus Omnitrophota bacterium
ATTCAGGAATCTGTCAATACGCGCAAAGGGGTGGAACGCTGTATAAGGTATGCGTTTGAATTTACAAAAAAAAGAAATAAAAGGGAAAAATTAACCCTTTGCGGCAAGACGAATGTTTTAACCTATGCGTGGGATTTGTGGGAGAGGACATTTTACGAAGTTGCCAAGGAATATCCCGGTATCACCACCGATTATGCGCATATTGACGCTACGTGCATGTGGATGGTGAAAAACCCCGAATGGTTTGATGTAATAGTAACCGATAACATGTTCGGCGATATCATTACAGACCTGGCCGCAATGGTGCAGGGCGGCATGGGAATAGCTGCCGGCGGCAATATAAACCCCAAGGGCGTATCCATGTTTGAGCCTATAGGCGGGTCTGCGCCGAAGTATACGGGAAAGGGTGTTATAAATCCGCTTGCCGCTATTTGCGCAGGCATGATGATGCTGGAGCATTTGGGTGAAGTGGAAGCTGCCCAAAGAATAGAAAAATCGGTAATGAAAGTTACAGGCGAAAAATTAAAGAGCCTTGCCGCGGGTAAAATGGGTTATTCCACGTCCGAGGTAGGCGATTTAGTAGTAGAAAATCTATAAGCCTGTCTTTTTAACAGGCAGGGAGGAAAAGATGAAAGGTTCATGGTTTAGGATAAGCGTAATCGCAGTTTTTTTACTTACAACTTACAGCTTACAACTTACAACTGCTTTATTCGCCCAGGAGGAATTTTTAGCATCAAGAAAAGAGGATGTAAAGAAATATATTTCTATGCTAAAAAGCGCCAGGGAGGAGGACAGGGAGGAAGCGGCGGAGGCATTGGCTGAAATCGCCGATCCCTCCAGTGTTGAGCCTTTAATGCAGGCGCTGGCAAATGATAAAGATCCGTATGTAAGGGAAAGCGCTGCTTTCGCGCTGGGTGAAATAGGCGACAGGAGAGCCGCGGGCATACTTCTAACGGCGCTAAAAAACGATGGCGATGCTTATGTGCGCGAAAGCGCGGCATATTCGCTGGGGATAGTAGGCGATAGCTCGATACTTTCCGAGCTCCAGGCAATAGCCAACAGAGAGAATGAAGTCTTTGTGCAGGACGCAATAAAGGATGCGATAATAGAAATAAAAACCCTAGAAGTACAACCTATAGAGTACTAGAGCGATGAGCCCCGCCCTTCCTATACGTCGGGGAAGGGCGGGGTAATATGGGAAGGAAGGGCGGGGTGAAAAAATATAACGTAGCAGTAGCAGGAGCCACCGGCGCAGTGGGGCAGGAGATGCTGAGAACTCTGGAAGAGAGGAAATTTCCCGTCGCAGAGATAAAACTGCTTGCGTCAGAGCGCTCGGTCGGCAAAAAAATGAAATTTAACTCCAGGGAATACCCCGTAGAGGAGCTGAAGGAAGATTCTTTTAAAGGCATAGAAATAGCGCTTTTCTCAGCCGGTGCCGAGCGCAGCAGAATATTCGCTCCCGCCGCGGTAAAATCGGGAGCGGTGGTAATAGATAATTCAAGTGCCTTCAGGATGGACAAGGAGGCGCCCCTCGTGGTGCCTGAGGTGAACCGCCATGCCATAAAACGCCATAAAGGCATAATCGCAAATCCGAATTGCTCTACCATACAGATGGTGGTGGTATTAAAACCGATTCATGACGCGGCAAAAATAAAAAGAATAATCGTGTCAACCTATCAGTCGGTTTCCGGCGCAGGCGGCAACGCCATGGCAGAATTGCGGGAACAGACCGCTGCAATTTTGGCAAATAAGCCGGTTGTATGCAAAAAGTTCCCCTACCCAATTGCCTTCAACCTTATTCCGCAGATAGACGTATTCCTGGATAACGCGTACACCAAGGAAGAAATGAAAATGGTCAACGAGACCAGGAAGATAATGGAAGATGATTCTATAGGCATCAGCGCTACTGCGATAAGGGTGCCTGTGTTTATTTCGCATTCGGAGGCGGTCAATATCGAGACGCATAAAAAACTCGCGCCTGACGAAGCCCGCAGTATTCTTTCAAAGGCAGAAGGTATAACCGTTATCGATGACCCGAAAACTCAGAAATATCCCATGCCCGCAGATGTTGCAGGCAAAGACAATGTCTATGTCGGGCGCATACGCGAAGACGAATCTATCCCCAACGGCCTTAACCTCTGGGTTGTCGGCGATAACCTGCGCAAAGGCGCCGCCCTCAATGCCGTCCAGATTGCGGAAGAATTGATAAAAGGTGCGTAATATCAAGCTTTCAATAGAATACGACGGTACGAACCATAGCGGCTGGCAGGTGCAAAGAAAACCAAATATCAAAAGTCAAAAATTAAAAACACAAACCAAAAATCAAAAATTTTCTACTATTCAAAACGAGATAGAAAAAGCCCTAGCTAAAATTCTTCAAGAAAAAATTCGCGTGATTGCATCTGGCAGAACAGACAGCGGCGTCCATGCAAAGGCGCAAATCGCCAATTTTAAGACGCATACGAAACTGCCTGCCGAATCCATAAAAAACGCTTTAAACGCTAATTTGCCGGACGATATTGCAATAAGTGGCGCTGAAGATATTGATACTGATTTCCATGCGCGTTTCAGCGCAAAATCAAAGTTATACCGCTACACGGTTTTAAACAGAAGTAACCGCTCGCCTTTGGCAATAAAATACTCATATTTCATCCGCGCGCCTTTAAACGTTTCGGCGATGAAACAAGCCGCAAGAGTGCTTTTGGGCAGGCACGATTTTAAATCGTTTCAGGCAACCGATAAGATAGAGCGCAAGAGTGTCCGCACAATAAAGAAATTATCCCTGCAGAAAAAGAAAGATTTTATTTATATGGATGTAGAGGCCGACGGTTTTTTGTATAATATGGTTCGCAATATCGCCGGCACGCTTATAGATGTCGGCCGCGGCAGGATAAAGCCAGATGACATGAAAAAAATTCTTGCGGCGCGCGACAGGAAAAAGGCAGGCCCTGCAGCGCCCGCAAAAGGATTGTGCCTTTTAAAGGTTAATTATTAAAGGGGCGGCATGCGGGGGGTTATCAATATGAATATGGGAGGGTGCATTTTTTTAGCGGTATCCTGGGGCGTAATTATTACCCTGGCGGTTTACTGCTTTAAAAAGACGCTTTTCGGATGATGAGGATACTTACCGAGCACCTGTGGTTTAATACGAAAAATAAGCAGGAAATAATAAACATTACCCCGCAGGTTGAAGCGGCGATTAAAAAAAGCGCCGTTAAGGAAGGGCTGTGCCTTGTTAATGCTATGCATATAACCTCAAGCGTTTTTATAAATGATGATGAGGAGGGTCTTCATGAGGATTTCGGCGTGTGGCTGGAGAAACTTGCGCCGTACAACATTAAGGGATACAAGCATAATTTAACCGGCGAGGACAACGCCGATGCGCATTTAAAACGCACGATTATGGGCCGCGAGGTTGTAGTTGCCATAACGGGCGGCAAGCTTGATTTCGGGCCGTGGGAGCAGATATTTTACGGCGAGTTCGACGGGCAGCGGAAAAAACGTGTTTTGGTTAAGATTATAGGCGAGTAAATGGCGGAGAAGCGGGAACTGTTAAAACCGGTTTATATCGACGCGTTTGACCTGGATGATGCGTGGTTTCAGTGCCTTTGCACTATATTGGAGAAAGGCCACGTCTATAAGATAGAGCGGGGCAGCTTTGCGGGGCAAAGGCGGCTTGAATTTGATTTCGTAACTATTAGGGTGAAAAACCCCGGCCACCAGATAATACCGGTTATACCCGAGGGCTCAGGCATACCAGCGCCTACCACTATGGAGTATGTAAACGGATACCTCTCGTATCTTATGACCGGCAGCAAAACCGAAACAGAGGATTACACCTACGGTGAACGGCTTGTTGACCCCAAGGTAAAAGTTGAAAAGCTTCTGGACGGGAAAAAGATGTATTCGGATATGCCTTTAAAGGTAAACCAGATAGACGAAGTTATAAAAATGTATAAAACCCAAGGTTACGGTACGAATCAGGCAACTATGGAAATAGGCATGCCCTCGGATATACTCTTAGCTGACCCGCCGTGTTTAAGGATAATAGATACAAGAGTTCGCTACGGCAAGCTGCATTTTGTACTGTATTTCCGCTCATGGGACCTCTGGGGAGGTATGCCGTCGAATCTGGGCGGGCTGCAGCTTGTAAAAAAATACATGGCGGATGAAATCGGCGTCGACGATGGAGAAATTATCGCCTGTTCAAAGGGCCTTCATCTATATGAATATTCCTGGGAATTGGCCAAGCAGCGCACTCAAAAACTCAATATCGAAATTGCCCCGCAGCATCCCGATACGCCTTCGGGCGGAGCCCAGGCAAAAAAATAATATTGACAAAACTACCCTCTGTTGATATAATTTCTTTCTATTTTAATAAGCCATGAACCCGCTCTTCCTGAGAAAAAGGATGGTGGGGTAGAAGGAAGGGCGGGGTGAAAACATATATTGCCAGGAAACAGGATGTAGAAGCAAGAAAATGGTATCTTGCCGATGCCAAAGGCAAGATACTCGGCCGGCTTGCCGTGAAAGTTGCGAGGATATTAATGGGAAAAAATAAGCCCATTTACACTCCTTTTGTGGACTGCGGCGACGGAGTTGTCGTAATAAACGCAAAGAATGTAGTTGTTACGGGCAGGAAGCTTTCACAGAAAAAATACACGACATATTCCGGTTATCCGGGCGGATTGAAGATAAAGAACATGGAAACAATGCTTAAAGACAAGCCGGAGGAAGTTTTCAGGCACGCCGTAAAAGGCATGCTTCCTAAAAATAAATTAGGTGACAGGATGTTTTCGCGGCTCAAGGTATATATCGGCGCAGAACAGCCGCATAACAGCCAGTCGCTGCTAGCGTTGGAGTAAAAAATGCAGGAACAGTTAACTGCTAAATTTTCAGCTACAGGCAGGAGGAAAGAGGCGGTAGCCCGGGTTAATTTATCTTCGGGTGAAGGCAAGGTTACCGTTAACGGAAGGCCTTTTGACGCTTATTTTCCGAAAGTACAAGTGCAGAATTTTATAATGCAGCCGCTTGCCATTACACAGCTGCAGGGCAAATATAACGTGTCCGCTACTGTTAACGGCGGCGGTAATTCAGGGCAGGCAGGGGCATTGCGCCACGGGTTAGCAAGGGCGATTGCAGCATTGGATGTGAATTTGAGGCCGGCGCTTGTTAAGGCGGGTCTTTTAACCCGCGACCCTCGCATGAGAGAGCGCAAGAAGTACGGCCAGAAAGGCGCCCGTCAACGCTTCCAGTGGACGAAGAGGTAACATCGCAGATTAACGCAGATTGAAAAAATAACGCAGATAAGAATACCCGCTTCGCCCCGTTAGAAATGGAATTTCTAACGGGGCTTCGTCGATAAATGGTTTGACAAAGCGGGTTATTTATTTTATGATTAAGCAGCAGATTAACGTAGATAAAAATAGGGGTGAACATGATTAATGTAGCGGTAGTTGGTGCGACCGGTTACGCAGGCGAGGAGCTTATAAAAGTCCTGCTTAGGCACCCGGGGGTAAAGATAACTTCGGTTTCAGCTAAAATAGATAAACCGCAGAAGATATCCGAGATATTCCCTGCTTTTAAGGGGAGCCTGGATTTAGTATGCGCCGGGCCGGATATAAAGGAAATTTTGGAGAAATCAGAGGTTGTATTTCTGGCTTTGCCTCACCGGGTTTCGATGGAGTATGCGCCTGAATTTCTCAAGGCCGGAAAAAAGGTTATAGACTTGAGCGCGGATTACAGGCTGAAAGACACAAATGTTTACGAAAAATACTATGGCGTAAAACACAAAAACGCCGCGCTTATTAAAGAGGCAGTTTACGGTTTGCCGGAACTCTACAGGGAAAAAATTAAACAGGCGCGGTTTATAGCGAACCCGGGATGCTATCCTACGGGGGCAATTTTAGGCATTGCTCCGGCGCTATTCCCGGAGGGCGGAAAAAATTTAATAGAGGATGATATCCTTATCGACGCAAAATCTGGAGTAAGCGGAGCAGGCCGGCCAGCCTCCGCTGGAGCTTCGGCCGGCCAGCAGGCATTAGCGTCTTTAAGTTTTTGCGAGGTAAACGAGAATTTAAAAGCCTATAAGATAAACGAGCATCAGCATATGCCGGAGATAAACCAGGAATTGAGCAATATCGCAGGCAAAGAAATCAGCGTAACGTTTGTGCCGCACCTTATACCGATAAACAGGGGCATCCTCTCGACGATATACCTGAAGTTAAAAAAGAATTTAACCACTGAGGTGCTTTTAGAATTTTACAAAAATTTCTACAAGAGAGAACCCTTTGTGAGAATTTATGAACAAGGCGCATATCCGCAGATAAAAGATGTTGTAAATACGAACTTCTGCGATATAGGAATAAAGGTAGACAGAGACAAGGGCCTTGCTATCGTAGTTTCCTGCATAGATAACCTTTCTAAAGGCGCCGCGGGCCAGGCGCTGCAGAATATGAACATTATCTGCGGCCTTAAGGAAACCGAGGGACTTTTATAAATGAGGCACAGATTCACACAGATGAAAAATTAGATGCACACAGATTTTATGAAAAAATATCAGTGTGTATCATCGATTTTATCTGTGTGTATCTGTGAAATAAGTTATTGTGACTAAGATGAAAATAATAAAAGGCGGCATAACCGCGCCGTTGGGTTTCAGGGCAGCGGGCATAGCCGCAGGATTAAAAAAAAGCGGCAGGAAGGATTTGGCGCTTATATTTTCAGTCGTGCCGGCGGTGGCTTGCGGTGCTTTTACCGCCAATAAAATAAAAGCGGCACCGGTTGTTTTGTGCAGGAGGAAATTATCAGGAAATCGGGCACAGGCGGTATTGGTGAATTCGGGCAATGCAAACTGCTTTACCGGAAAAGAGGGCCTCAAAGACGCCGAGAACCTGACAAAATTGCTTGCAAGCAGTTTAAATATAAGCCCGCAGGAGAGCCTCATGGCATCGACGGGCGTTATAGGGCACAGGCTGCCTGTTACAAAGATAAAATCAAAACTGGGCGCCCTTATTGGTAAGTTAAGCAGAAATGCCGGCCGCAATGCCGCATTGGCTATAATGACGACAGACACCAGGCCGAAAGAAATTGCCGTAAAACTTAAAATCGGTAAAAATATTATAAAAATAGGTGGCATAGCAAAAGGCGCCGGTATGATATCGCCCAGGATGGCGACGATGCTTTGTTTTATAACAACCGATGCCTCAATAGCGCCGCCCGCTTTGAAAAGTGCGCTCAAGAAAGCCCTGGAAAGTTCTTTTAACTGCGTAAGCGTCGACGGGGATATGAGCACAAATGATTCGCTTATCATTATGGCAAACGGGTTTGCCGGCAATAAGAGGATAGGGAATAATACCAAGTACTTTGAAAGTTTTCAAAAAGGGTTGAGTTTTGTCATGGGGGCGCTGGCGAAAATGATAGCCAAAGACGGCGAAGGCGCGAGTAAATTCATCGAGATTAAAGCCCTCGGCGCCAAATCCGCCGGCGACGCGAAGAAAGCCGCGGAAAAAATCGCCAACTCGCCTTTGGTAAAAACCGCGATTTACGGCGATGACCCGAACTGGGGCAGGATAGCGGCGGCATTGGGTGCATCAGGCGCGATTTTTAATCCTGATAGAATAGATATCGCCCTCGGGGATAAATGTGTCGTGAAAAACGGTGTGCCCGTTAAAGTAAACAAAAGCGCACTTAGGGCCGCTGTTTCCAAAAAAGATGTGTTTATAACGGTCAATTTAAAATCCGGCAAAGGCAATGCAAGAGTGTGGACTTGCGATTTGACGGATAGCTATATTCATATAAATGCGAGGTACGAGACCTGATGGAAGAAGCAATTAAAAAAGCCGATGTACTGATTGAAGCATTATCCTATCTGCAGAAGTTTCACAAAAAAGTTATTGTTGTCAAATACGGCGGCTCCGGCGTGGAAGATGAACAAATAAGAAGCAGGGTGCTTGAGGATATAGTATTTCTGCACACGGCAGGAACGCTGCCTGTCTTGGTTCACGGCGGCGGCCCGTCAATAACAAAAAGAATGCAGCAGAGGGGCATGAAAATTAGCTTTGTCGAAGGGTTGCGGGCGACGGATTTAAAAACGGTAAAAATCGTGGATGAGGTCCTTTCGGAATTAAACGCGAAAATTGTCCGCGAAATACAATCGTTAGGCGCGAAAGCCCAGGGCGTACTCAGCAGAAAATCCAAGGTTATACTGGCAATTAAGAAAAAAATCGGCAAGAAAAGTCTCGGATATACCGGGGACGTAAAATCGGTCAATGTGGCGCCGATAAAAAAAGTGTTTAAAATAGGAGCGATTCCGGTTGTGTCCCCTGTGGCGATAGGCAAGGACAAAAAACTTTACAATATTAACGCGGATGAAGTGGCGGCGGCACTGGCGTGCGCTCTCGGCGCAGAGAAGTTAATATTGCTTACCAATGTGCGGGGCATAATGACGGACAGGCATAATGACGAAAATTCTATTTTATCGACGCTCGACACCGCGGGCGCCAGGCATCTCGTAAAAAGAAATGTTATAGATTCCGGCATGATTCCCAAAGTTAATGCCGCGATTTCAGCGCTTACGCACGGCGTAAAGAAGGTGCATATAATAGACTGGCGGGTGCCGCATTCGATACTGCTTGAGATATTTACGCAAAAGGGCGTCGGCACGGAGATAGTAAAATAGTTAAAAGATGGAAATAACACAAAATATAATTCAGGATTACGATAAGTACGTGATGAATACTTATACCAGGAGCCCTATTGTGCTTGTAAAAGGTAAGGGGTCTAAGGTATGGGATGCCGAAGGAAACGAATACCTGGATTTCTTCCCGGGCTGGGGGGTCTCAGGGCTCGGGCATGCGCCTGTTAACGTTATTAAGGCGGTAAAAGAACAGGCTAAAAAATTGATACATGTTTCAAATAACTACTACAACGAACTTGCAGGGAAACTCGCGCAGAAAATTATTGAACATTCTTTTGATGGCAAGGTATTTTTCTGCAATTCGGGCGCAGAGGCTGTGGAGGGGGCAATAAAACTGGCTAGGGCATACGGCAATCCCGCCAGGTACGAGATTATAACCATGCAGAATTCCTTTCACGGCAGGACGCTTGCCGCCATAACCGCGACAGCGCAGGAAAAGTACCAGAAAGGATTCGAGCCGCTAGTTTCGGGATTTATACACGTGCCTTTTAACGACATCGAAGCGGTAAGGAAAAATTTAAGCGATAAAACAGTTGCGGTTATGCTGGAACTAATTCAGGGGGAAGGCGGAATAAATGTCGCCGATAAAGACTATGTCGCGGATTTAAGAAAACTCTGCGATGAGCGGAATATCCTGTTAATCTTTGATGAAGTCCAAACAGGCATCGGCAGGACCGGAGAGATGTTTTGTTTTAAGCATTACGGTGTTTTACCCGATATTATGACGCTGGCTAAATCACTCGGCGGCGGTGTGCCTATAGGCGCAATGGTAGCGAATAGAAAAATTGCCGACACCTTGAAACCCGGCATGCATGCTTCGACTTTCGGCGGCGGCCCGCTGGTATGCGCCGCGGCGCTTGCAACTTTCGAAACTATAGAAGAGAAGAAATTGCTGAGTAACGTCGCTGGGCTGGGGGAATATTTATTCAAAAAATTAAGCAAACTCAAGAAAAAATACCCTATAATAAAAGAAATACGGGGCAAGGGCCTTATGATCGGCATCGAACTGACAAAGCCCGGAAAACCCGTTGTGGAGAAATGCATCGAAAAGAGGCTCTTGATCAACTGTACGCATGAGGCGGTATTGAGATTATTGCCGGCTTTGTCCGCAACGAGGAAGGAATCCAAAAAGGCGCTGGCCATACTGGAAGAAGTATTGAGAGAGGCTTCAGCATGAAAGATCTTATTACATTGCAAAATTTAACTGCGTCGGAAATAAATGAAATAATAGAATTAGCTTTTAAGATAAAGGCAGAAGGCAGGGATTTCGGCTGCCCCCTTTTGGGTAAAACGCTTGCGCTTATTTTTCAAAAGCCGTCCATGAGGACAAGGGTATCTTTTGAGGTGGGCATTTATCAACTGGGCGGACAGGCCATATACTTAGGCTCAGGCGAAGTCGGCATGGGCAAGCGGGAGGCGGTAAAAGATTTTGCTAAAACAATATCAAGGTATATAGACGCTATTGTACTGCGGACTTTTTCGCAAAAGGATATCGATGAATTCGCGAGATACGCAACGGTGCCGGTAGTAAACGGATTAAGCGACTTATCGCATCCCTGCCAGGCGCTGGGCGATGTGATGACCATGAAAGAAAAACTAGGACGACTTATAGGGATAAATTTAGCATGGGTGGGCGACGGCAATAATGTTTTGCATTCGCTTATGCATGCATGCGGCAAACTTGGAGTGAATTTAAGCATAGCTGCGCCGGCCGGTTACGAGCCCGCCGGGTCCGTTTTAAAACAGGCAAAAATTGATGCAAAAAAATCAAAAGCAGTGATAAAATTATCCCATAGCCCGTCAGACGCCGTAAAGGGCGTGGACTTTATTTATACGGATGTATGGGCATCGATGGGACAGGAGTCCGAATATAAAAAACGGCTTGTGGCCTTCAGGGGATTTCAGGTAAATACCGCGCTTTTAAAGAAAGCCAAGCATAGCGTTAGCGTTATGCATTGCCTGCCGGCGCACAGGGGCGAGGAAATTACAAACGATGCTATTGACGGCAAGCACTCGATTGTTTATGAACAGGCGGAGAACCGCCTGCATATACAGAAAGCTATATTAGTTAAATTAATGGGAGGGAATTCCGGATGAAGATAAAACTTCCAGTTGCAATCGTAGCTTTGTTTGTAGTTTGCAACCTGTACGCTACAAATGCTGTTTTTGCGGCAGAAGCAAAGATAGGTAAAATCAACGCCGTCGAGTACGATAACGGCGTGGTACTGGCTATCGATACTACGGCGCCGGTTGACTACATAGTTTTCCCCTCAGAAGACGGAAAGAAAATCATCGTGGATTTCCTTACGCCCATTTCTGACGGCAGGGAGAAGGTAATTGAAGTAAATAAAGGCAGCGTAGCTACCCTTACAAAAGTTTTTAAAGCCGGAAATGTGGATTTTATAACGGTAGAACTGACACGCTCGGTACAGTATGAGGATTCCTTGAGGGGCGGGGCTATAATTCTTGACATAAAAAACGCCAAGCCAGGCGTACCCGTAGTTCCGAAACCCAAATTTAAAAAACCAAAGCCCAAGTCTGAAGCTCCGAAGAGAGAAATAGAATTTTCGCAGGAACTCAAAGAAGATAAAGAGCCGCAACTCAAAGAAGAAGAGTCTGAAGCTAAAAGCGGCAATGAAGGATTATTCCATGGCGAGCCTATGGAATTGCCCGGTGTAAATAGGTTATTGGGGTGGTATTTAAAAAGGACAGCGCTAACAGAAAAAGACATTGCTCCAGTTTCGATGC
>JBDRLY010000066.1:0-22205 GCA_043812735.1 Candidatus Omnitrophota bacterium
GGGTTCTTGCCGGGCCTTGAAGTTATTAAGTCAGGGCAAACAGTAGAATTATATAGGTCTTATATCTCAGGATGTATTTTATTAGGTGTTGCACCTTGCACAGCCATGGTTCTTGTTTGGGGGCATCTTGCTAAGGGCAACGACGGCCATACGTTGGTGATGGTGGCAATAAATTCTTTAACGATGTTATTTTTGTATGCTCCTCTTGGTGGGTGGCTATTAGGCGTCAATAAAATGCCTATACCGTGGCAGACCATTGCATTATCAGTTGTTGCATTGCCGCTTTTTCTGGGATATCATTCACGGAAATGGATTATTGCCAAAAGAGGATTTCAGTGGTTTGAAGAAAAATTTGTACCTCATTTAACACCAATATCAATAGGCGCTTTATTGCTTACCCTTATTCTTTTATTCAGCTTTAAGGGGGAGTTGATTGTAAAACAGCCCCAGATAATATTTTTAATAGCAATCCCACTTTTCATTCAAACCTGTATTATATTTGCTTTAACATATGCGATAGCAAGGCGGTTAAAGCTATCCTATAGAGATGCTGCGCCTTCTGCGCTGATCGGCGCAAGTAACCATTTCGAAGTTGCTATTGCTACTTCTACGATACTATTTGGGTTATCATCAGGAGCTTCATTGGCTACCGTTGTAGGTGTTTTGATAGAAGTGCCGGTTATGCTTATGCTAGTGAGGGTGTGCTTAAAAACTAAACATATATTTGAGAAATAGGATTTATATGAAAAAGAGTGTGTACATACGCGCGTTCGGATGAAAAAGATGAGCAATAAAAAAGACCCAAAATTGCCGAATTCAAAGCGGTCGAAAGAAAGTTCATCCGGCCGCCAAGAGAGTGGAGTAAATCTTGCTTCGCAATCCCCTTGTGGGGATGCTTCGCAACATTTACTCCACGGCGGCTCGGACATGACAACCAAACGTCAGGCAGTTTATATCAAGACGTTTGGTTGTCAAATGAACGACAGGGACACTGAGATACTGAAGAGTATGCTCGCTGATAAGGGATACAGCTTTGTTTTAAATCCTGAAGAGGCGGATATTATTTTGTATAATACCTGCTCTGTGAGGGGGCATGCGGAAGATAGAGTTTGGGGGCAATTAAAGCAGTTCACCAGCCCGAATATAAGAAAAAAAATAATTGGGCTCGTGGGTTGCATGGCGAAGATATACGGTAAGAAGATATTTGACAAATTGCCGAATGTAAACTTGGTATGTGGGCCTGCGAATATTTATGATATCCCCAAGCTGTTGGAAAAATTACAAAACGGCACAACAAGAATAGTTGCAACTGATAAGAAAACCCGCCCCGTTAGAAATGCAATTTCTAACGGGGCAAGGCCTGAAGATAAGACGAATCACCAGACGCGCGATGCCAAAATATGCGCCTATGTCTCTATTATGGAAGGGTGTGATAATTTCTGCTCGTATTGCGTTGTGCCGTATGCAAGGGGACATGAGCGCTCAAGGCCCGCCAAGGAAATATTAAACGAGATAAAATGTTTAATTGATAATGGCTATAAGGATATAACTTTATTGGGTCAGAATGTTAGTTCTTATAAAGATATAAATCGGTTAGCGGTTAGCGGTTCTCGGTTAGCGGCCGAACCACAGGCACCGAGCGATTTTGTCAGGTTATTAGAAGAAATAGACAAAATCGCCGGAAATTGCAGAATACGCTTTGTGACAAGCCATCCCAAAGATGCAAGCGAAGACTTATTTGAGGCGATGAGGGATTTTGGAAGCGTATGTGAATACTTACATTTGCCGCTTCAGTCCGGTTCCGATAGGATTCTGGAGGCAATGAACAGAAAATACACAGGCGTGCATTATTTAAAATTAGTTGAAAAATTGCGTAAATACGTGCCTGAGTGCGCGATAACTACGGATATAATCGTAGGTTTTCCCGGCGAAACCCAAGAAGATTTTAATGCTACCAGAAAATTGATGACTGACATTGAGTTTGATTCCGCATTTATATTTAAATATTCGCCGCGGCCGCATACAGCAGCAGAAAAATTAAACGATGACGTGTCCAAGGATGCAAAGAAAGAGCGCAATCAGATATTGCTTGCGCTTCAGGAGGAAATTTCCAGAAAGAAAAATGAGGGGCTTGTTGGGAAAACTGTTGAAGTCATGGCGGAGGGAAAAAATAGAAAAGGGGTAAAAAGGGATGATAGGGGATTGAAAAGGGATGAAGAAGGGACAGGCCTGATGGGCCGGACGCGGACTAATAAAATTGTGATATTTCCCGGCCAGCCTGCTTTAACAGGCAAATTTGTGAATGTCAAGATAACTCAGGTAACCCCTCACACGCTTATAGGAGAGGTTGCTAGCCTATAATTTTTTATGAACAATCACGCAAACCGCAAACCGCAAACCGCAAACCGAGTTATATTCATTGTCGGCCCTACTGCAGTCGGCAAAACCGAATACGCAATTGAACTAGCAAAAAAAGTCAATGGCGAGGTAATTTCTGCGGATTCAATGCAGGTTTACCGCGGCATGGATATCGGCACGTCAAAACCAACCGGCCACCAGAGAAAAGAAATCCCACATTACTTAATAGATATAATAGAGCCAGATGAAGAATACTCATGTGCGGATTTCAGAGAAAAAGCGGAAGCGTTAATTAAAGATATAATTGCGCGTAAAAAAACTCCTATAGTTGTCGGAGGCAGCGGGCTTTATGTGCGTGCGTTAATAGACGGCCTTTTTCAAGGGCCGGGTGCAGACTGGGATTTGCGCGAACGGATTTATGAAGAGGCAAAAATCTACGGCAACGAGTATTTATACGAACGGCTTAAAACTCTTGATGCAAGCGCAGCGGCAGCTATTAAACCCAATGATTTACGCAGAATAGTCCGGGCGCTTGAGGTATGTGAGAAAGCAAATGCGCCGATTACGCAATTGCGCAAAGAAACGCATGGCATAAAGGATAAATATGATGTAAAAATAATGGGCCTTTTGCGTGAGCGCGGCGAACTTTATAAAAGAATAGATGCGCGCGTTGACAGGATGTTTGACGACGACCTACTTGAAGAAACAAAGAAGCTTTTAAAAAAAGGAAAGTTTTCAAGGACAGCAGCCCAGGCGCTGGGCTACAAAGAAATAATCGGGCATCTCAACGGCGAATATTCCCTTGATGAAGCGAAGCGGCTTACAAAAAGAAATACGCGCCATTTTGCCAAAGCGCAGCTTACATGGTTTAGAAAAGATAAAACAATAGAGTGGGTTGAGCTATGAGATACGCCGAATTCAAAGCGGCGGCAAAATTTCTCGGCAAAAACACCTTGATATTTTGCTCGCCTGAATTCGGCATGGCCGCTACGCAGCCTAGGAGGGCACGATGAAAATATTAGGTTTTTATGGGCAGACCAACAGCGACCATGATCCGGCTGCTGTTATCTTAGTTGACGGAAAAATTGTTGCAGCCGCAGAAGAGGAACGTTTTATACGCGAGAAGCACGCCGTAGGAAAATTTCCGCTTAATGCAATAGAATTTTGCTTAAAAGAGGCCAAACTTTCGCCCAAAGATATAGATATAGTTGCCATACCCTGGTCCCAAGAACGGGACAGCCGCTATGTTTTGCCATTTTTCTTCAGGACCTTTACGTTTGATCCTACCCGCGCGTGGAAGACGCTTGTTAATTTCGGCAAATACACCAAGGCAACTTATGAAAATATAAATGAAATACTAAAAAAAGCGGGTTTTGAACCGTCAAGTACAAAAATCAGTTTTCTTTCGCACCATATGGCGCATGCGGCAAGCGCATATTATTTCTCTGGCTTTGAGGATGCAGCGATAATGACGCTTGACGGAGCTGGCGGATTTCTCTCCGGAATATTTGCGAGCGCAAAAGGAAATAAAATAAAGATATTACACGAAATCATATGGCCCGATTCGCTTGGCGCATTTTATTCGGCATTTACCGAGTATTTGGGTTTTGAGCCCAACGACGGTGAATATAAACTTATGGGCATGGCGCCTTTCGGGGATGCCTTGCGCGTTAATTTTGACGGAATAATCACCCTGAAAGATAAGCTTTTTAAGGTGCAAGACGGTTATTTTTACGGCAACCCCAGGCGTAGAAGATATAAAGACAGCGTCGGCTATTCAAAGAAATTGGTTGAGCGTTTCGGGCCGCCCAGAGAAGGCGATGCCTTAGAGCCGAAATACGCAAATATTGCCGCAGCCGCGCAAAAGAAGTTTGAAGAAGCGGCAATTTATATGATGGAGCGCCATTTAGGCAGCGAATTAAAAAGACACGGCAATTTATGTTTTGCGGGCGGCTGCGCCTTAAACGTTACCTTAAACCGCAAACTTATTTCGCATCCTTTGGTAAAAAAGTTATGGGTGCAGCCCGCATCAAGCGATTCAGGGCTGGCGTTAGGCGCGGCGGCGTACGCAGCAGTGTTATCAGGCGATAAAGTACAAAAAATGACGCATGCCTATTATGGCCCGGCATATTCGAACAAGGAAATAGAAGATGTTTTGCGTTTCACCAGTTACAAATATAAGAAATGTACGTCAATTAGTGATGAAGTGGCGCATCTTTTATCGAAAGGCGAAGTAGTTGCGTGGTTCCAGGGGAAAATGGAATGGGGTCCCAGGGCGCTTGGTGCGCGCTCCATATTGGCGAATCCTTCAATAGGGGGGATGAAGGATAAAATAAATGAAATAATTAAGTTTAGAGAGCCGTGGCGGCCTTTTTGCCCGTCAATTTTAAGAGAGTATGCGTATGAAATATTTGAAACAAAGCATGATTCGCCGTTTATGACGTTTAGCTTCGCTGTGAGGGCCGAGTGGCGCCTTAGGATAAGAGAAGTTGTGCATGTGGATAACACCGCCAGGCCGCAGTTTGTCGATAAAGAAACCGCGCCTGTATATTATGACATGATAAAAAGGTTTTATGAAAGAACTAAAGTCCCATGCGTGTTAAATACATCCCTTAACCGCCGCGGGGAGCCAGTTGTTTGTTCGCCGAAGGATGCGGTTAATATGTTTGAGAATAGCGGCCTGCGGTACCTTGCGATAGGCGATTTTCTGGTTGAGAAATAATGGAAAAGGCGGTACTTGTAACAATTGACTGGGGCAAAGAAAAAAATTGGACAAGCAGCGATCTGGCATCGGAACTGCGCGAACTTGTGCGTTCAAGCGGCGCAGGCATCCTCGATGAAATTATTTGCCATCGCGAAACCCCAACGCCCGCATACCTGATAGGAAAAGGTAAAGCGCATGAGATAGCCGAGCGGGCCGAGGCGGCAAATGCGGATGTCGTTATATTCAACGAAGACTTATCGTTTATCCAACAGAGAAACCTTGAAGAGATAGTCAAAAGAAAAGTAATAGACCGCTCGCAACTGATACTTGATATATTTGCGCAAAGGGCGCATTCAACGGAGGGCAAACTTCAGGTGGAACTGGCACAGTTATTCTATATGCTCCCCCGCCTCACCGGCAAAGGTATTTTGCTTTCGCGCTTGGGCGGCGGCATAGGCACAATGGGGCCTGGCGAGAAAAAACTTGAGGTGGACCGCCGGCGTATAAGGAAAAGAATAGGCAAATTAGAAGAGGACCTCGAAAGCGTAAAGCGCCGCCGTCATACTATGCGCAAAAGCCGCGTCAGGCATTCGGTATCATCGGTGGCGCTGGTCGGCTATACCAATGTCGGCAAGACCACGCTTCTTAACGCGCTCACGCACGCCGCAGGGTATACGGACAACAGGTTGTTTGCAACACTGGATCCGCTGGCAAGGAGGGTTGTCCTTGCGAATAACCAAAAAGTAGTTTTTATAGATACCGTAGGCTTTCTGCACAGGCTGCCGCACCATTTAGTTGATGCCTTTAAAGCGACACTTGAGGAGGTTGTGCAGGCGGATATACTGGTGCATGTCCTGGATATATCACATCCCAAGGTTACTCAGCAGAGCGAGGCGGTACATAAGGTACTTACTGAATTAGGCGCTGAAAATAAGCCCCTGATAAACGCGTTGAATAAAATCGATAGCGTAGACGAGAATACAGTAAACAGATTTTTACGCAACATAAGAAACCCCGTTGCAATATCCGCCATAAAGAAAACAGGTATAGATTCCCTTATGGCAAGGGTCATGGCAGAGCTCTCGGACTTAGTGCTTAGGATAGAGATTACGATACCCACGCAGAAAATGGGGCTATTGAGCCGCGTTTATGACGAGGGCAGGGTGATAAAGAAAGAGTACACCCCCCAGGGAGTATATATCGAGGCGGAAGTACCTGCCGGCGTGAAGTACCTGCTTGAGCGGGAAGGATTAATTTTTCCTTGACAGTATAGCCTCTGGTGGTAGAATTAGCACTCTGAATAATAGAGTGCTAATTTGCCTTCTCGGACAAGTTTGGAGGTAATGTGGTTGTAACCGATTCAGCTTCAAGGCGGAATAAGGTATTAAAATTAATAATTGATACCTATATTGGAACGGCTACGCCCGTTAGTTCGGACTATATCTGTCAAAAATGCGCCCTGGGCCTTTCGCCTGCCACAATAAGGAATATTATGGCAGATTTGGAGAAAATGGGTTATCTGTATCATCCGCACACCTCCGCGGGAAGAGTGCCAACCGATTCGGGATACCGTTTTTACGTAGATGAATTGATGCAGCCGCAGGAATTGAACACGCATGAACAGGCAGCAATTAAAACAGAATTTGATAATACGCTAAGGTATGTCGAATCACTCAATGAAGCGCTCTCTCGTATACTTGCCTTAATGAGCGGACAATTGGCGGTTAGCTTTAGCGAAGGAAAACTGCGTTTTATCGGAGTAACGAATATTTTAGGCCAGCCGGAATTTAGCGATGTCAACTGTTGTAAGTCGCTTTTGCGCGCCCTGGAAGACGAAGAAGAATTCGTGGACATACTCTCCGAAGATCTTTTACGCGAGAATGTATGCATACACATAGGCACCGAAAATAAATACCGCGAACTGCATCACTGCAGCATAGTCGTTTCGCCTTATAAAACCAAAAACAAATCTGCCGGAACCGTAGCAGTAGTCGGCCCTACAAGGTTAGCTTATGCAAAACTGGTTAAGAGAATAGAATACCTGTCAAATCTTGCCGAAAAAATTCTATTATAGATGGAAAAACACCAAAACGCCAAAGACGAAGACAAAGCAGAAGATATTATTTCGATTCCCGCGGAGGAATTAAACAAGCTGCAGGAGAAAGCGGCGGCCGCCGCCGATTTTCAGGATAAATACCTGCGTGCTCACGCGGAATTCGAGAATTACAAAAAGCGCCTCGATAAAGAACGCGCGGAGTTTCTGAAATTCGCCAGTCAATCGATAATACTGGAACTCTTAAAAGTGCTTGATGATTTTGACAGGGCGCTTGATGCCGCAAAGAATTCAAAGGATTTTGCGCTTTTATCGCAGGGGCTTGAAATGACGCGCAAAGATCTTTACGAAATTTTAGAGAACTGGGGCCTTACCCGCATAGGGACAGTAAGCGAGAAATTTGACCCTGCAAAGCATGAGGCAGTTGCGACAGTTGATACCCAGGATACCGAAGAAGATGTAATCGTTGAGGAACTGCAGAAAGGCTATATGTTGAATGACAGGGTTATAAGGCCCGCTAAGGTGAAAGTTGCAAAGCGACAAGGAGGGTAATTGAGATGGCAAAAGTAATAGGAATAGACTTAGGTACGTCAAATTCGGCGGCGGCATACATGGAAGCCGGTAGGCCGGTTATTATACCGAGCGCCGAGGGCGCAGGCGTTGCAAGCGGCAAGGCGTTTCCGTCATATGTCGCTTTTACGAAAGACGGACAGCGCCTTGTGGGAGAGCCGGCGCGCCGGCAGGCGGTAATAAACCCGGAAGGAACAGTCATGGCGGCCAAAAGAAAAATGGGAACCGACCATGTATTTAAGGTATACGGCAAAGAATACACCCCCCAGCAGGTGTCCGCGTTTATACTTCAGAAAATAAAACAGGACACAGAAGGGTATCTGGGCGATAGCGTTCAGGAAGCGGTCATAACCTGCCCGGCGTATTTCAACGATAACCAACGCCAGGCAACAAAAGATGCCGGCGAGATAGCGGGCTTAAAGGTATTAAGGATAATAAACGAGCCCACTGCCGCGTGCCTCGCTTACGGCCTGGATAAGGCAGGAAAAGAGCAGAAGATAATGGTTTTTGATTTCGGAGGCGGAACGCTTGACGTAACAATTCTTGAAATGGGCTGGGATACCGAACATAACGCGGCAACATTTGAAGTACGTTCCACAAGCGGCGATACGCAGCTCGGCGGAACAGACATGGACAACGTGATAATAGAACATATCGCCAAGGAATTTAAAAAAGATACCGGCATTGATTTACGCAATGACAAAATGGCGACGCAGAGGTTGCGCGAAGCGGCAGAAAAGGCAAAGGTTGAATTGTCAAGCGTACTTACGACGGATATAAATTTGCCTTTTATCAGCGCCGATCAGGCCGGCCCGAAGCATTTGACAATGAGCGTTACCCGCGCAAAACTGGAAGAATTAATCTCACCGATTATTGACAGGTGCCGCGCGCCCATGGAGCAGGCGCTAAATGACGCAAAACTCTCGCCGCAAGATATAAACAAGGTAATTCTTGTCGGCGGGCCGACAAGAATGCCGATAGTGCAAAAATTTGTCGAGGATTACGTCGGCAAAAAAATTGAGCGCGGCGTCGATCCCATGGAATGCGTCGCATTGGGTGCCGCTATTCAGGCGGCGATTATAAAAGGCGACGCAAAAGAGGTTTTACTTCTGGACGTAACGCCGCTTACGTTTGGCATCGAAACTTTGGGCGGCGTGTTTACGCATTTAATCGAGCGCAACACGACAATACCTACGCGTAAAAGCCAGGTATTCTCAACCGCCGCGGATAATCAGACCGCAGTGACGGTACGTGTTTTACAAGGCGAACGCCAAATGGCGGATGATAATACAGAACTCGGGAGGTTTGACCTGATAGGGATACCTCCCGCACCGCGCGGCATTCCGCAGGTTGAAGTCGCGTTTGACATAGATGCGAACGGAATTCTGCATGTCAGCGCAAAAGATTTAGGCACAGGCAAGGAGCAGTCCATGCGCATAACCGCTCCCATGAAGCTCTCTAAGGATGAAATCGACAACTTTGTAAAGGAAGCCGAAAAATTTGCCGATGCGGATAAGAAAAAAAAGGAAGAAGTAGAATTGCGCAACCAGGCGGATACACTAGTGTATAGCGTTGAGAAAAGCCTAAAGGACTACGGCAACAAGGTCTCGGAAGACGAAAGGAAAAATATTCAGGATAGGCTTGAAAAGGCAAAAGAAGCGCTAAAAGGCAAAGATCCCGAGGCGATAAAAAAATCTACGGAAGAGCTTGGCAAGGCATCGCATAAGCTGGCTGAGGAGATTTATAAAGAAGTACAGAAAAAATCTCAGGCACAGGCGCAGCCGCAACAGCCTGAGCAGGGGCCGGCGCAAGAAGGGCCGGATAAAAAGGCAAAAGACGATAATGTGGTTGAAGGCGAATACAGAGTTGACGGCGAGGATAAAAAGAAATAGCACGTGGCTAAAAGAGATTATTACGAAATATTAGGCATAAGTAAAAACGCCTCAAAGGATGAAATAAAAAAAGTGTACAGGAATCTTGCGCTTAAATACCATCCTGACAGGGTGCCTGCCGAGAAGAAAAAAGAATCCGAGGAAAAATTCAAAGAAATATCCGAGGCCTATGCCGTTTTATCGGATGAGCAGAAAAAGTCGCAGTACGACCAGTTTGGCCACGAGGGTATCGGCGCCAGGTATTCCTCTGAGGATATATTCAGGGGCGCGGATTTTTCAAGTATTTTCGAAGATTTGGGGTTTGGGGGAAGTATTTTTGAAGACGTATTCAGCGATTTCGGTTTGAATATATTCGGCGGGCGCTCTTCGAGACGCAGAGGCCCTAGGCGCGGCTCTGATCTGCAGCATGATGTAGAAATTACTTTCGAAGAAGCCGCTTTCGGGGCAGAACGTACATTTGCAATTCCACGTTACGAGACCTGCAGCAATTGCAAGGGGGAAGGCGCTGCCCCGGGAACCCATAAAGTAAAGTGTTCAAAATGCAACGGCAGCGGAAAAATAACGTCTTCACACGCATTCGGTTTTTTTATCTCACAGACATGCAATAAATGCTCCGGCGAAGGTGCGATAATGCAGACACCATGCCCCAAGTGCAAAGGGCAGGGCCGTTTGAGCGTTGAGCGGAAAATTCACGTAAAAATTCCTGCCGGCGTCGAAACAGGCATGCGCATCCGTATAAGCGGAGAAGGCGAGGCCGGTGTTCGCGGCGGCCCCCGCGGGGATTTATATGTGCTTGTTTATGTCAAACCGCATTCAATTTTTCAGCGCCAGAATGACAATATACTCTGCGAAGTGCCTGTCGGTTTTGTAGAAGCTGCTTTGGGAGCCGAAGTGGAAGTGCCGACACTGGACGGCAACGTAAAGATGAAGGTTCCCGCCGGGACGCAAAGCGGGAAAATTTTCAGGCTAAGGGGAAAAGGGATACAGGGTATCCACGGCGGCGGGCGTGGCGACGAAATGGTAAGGGTAATAGTGGAAACGCCCACGAATTTAACTAATGAACAAAAAGAACTTTTGCGCCGATTTCAGGAGCTTTCAAACGATAACACTTATCCGACCGAAACGTCTTTCGTCGATAAAATAAAGCATTTGTTTAAATAGGAGGATATATGCCGACGTACGAATACGAATGCCCGAAATGCAATAAAAAATTCGAGCAGTTTCAGAAAATGAGCGATAAGCCCCTTAATAAATGCCCGTTTTGCGCCGCTAAGCCTAGGCGGCTGATTAGTTCCGGCGCAGGGTTAATATTCAAGGGAAAGGGGTTTTACGCCACAGATTACAAAAACAAAACCAAAGACACAAAAGACATGCCCCCGCCCACTTGTCCCGCGGCGAAAACATGCGGCGGATGCCAGGGAGGGGCGGAACATACACATTAATGGCTAAGATAATACCTTTTAAGGGAATAGTATATAACATAGACAAAATTTCCGATTTCGCGAAAATCGTTGCCCCGCCTTATGACATCATATCAAAAGAATTACAGGAAGAACTCTACGCAAAAGACCCGCATAATATCATACGGCTTATTTTAAGTAAAGAATCGCCTGGCGATAACGCAAAAAATAATAAATATAAACGTGCGGCGAAGTATTTTAAGCAATGGATGAGCGATGGAATGCTGCATCAGGACATCAAGCCGGCGCTGTATGTATACAAGCAGGATTTTGAATACGGCGGAAAACAATTCTCGCGCCTCGGGTTTATCGCATTAATGAAACTCGAGACTAAAGGCGCAAAAAAAGTACTAGGCCATGAGCGGATATTTGACGCGCCAAGGTTTGATAGGTTCAACTTGATGAAGGAAGTAAAGGCAAACCTCTGCCCGATATTCGGCGTATTTGCCGATGAAAAAGCGAAGGCAGAATGCCTTTTAAAGAAATCCGTATCCGGGGCAAAACCTTTTGTAGATATACTTTTTGATAATATAAGGCACAGATTCTGGCGCGTAACCGATAAATCAATACATAATAAAATAACCGCGCTTTTAAAGAAGAAGCACATCTTTATCGCTGACGGGCACCATAGGTATAATGCGTCAGTCGGCATATGCAATTATCTGCGCAGTAAGACCAACTCAGGCAAGAACGCCTCTTGTGAGTATGTCATGACATACCTGGCAAGCGCGGATGATAAAGGGTTATTAATACTTCCAACGCATAGAATAGTAAAGAAATTAGATAACTTTGAGGCTTCTTTGAGGAAGCTCAAAAAATATTTTAATATAAAAGCATTCGTGGGCCATGTCAGATTGTTAAAGGAACTCTCAAAAAGAAGGCACAAAAACGGCGTATTCGGCGCGTATTTAGGCGGGAGCAAGTTTTATCTGTTCGAGCCAAAACATTTAAGGGTGCTTCAGTCTATGATGGCAAAAAAGCAGCTTAAGGTGTATAATAAGCTCGATACGGTTATTTTACATGAAGCTGTTTTTGCCAAGATGTTGGGCTTAAAGGAGAAAATAGGCGGCGAATTTAATATAACTTATACAAGCGACCCTGCCTTTGCTGCAAAACTTGTAAACCAGGGGAAGGCAATGGCGTGTTTTTACCTTAACCCTACAAAAATAGAGGATGTTGTTAAAATAGCCGCGGCGAAACAGGTAATGCCGCAAAAATCAACCTACTTTTACCCGAAACTATTAAGCGGGTTGGTAGTCAATAAACTGCTCTAACGATGCCGTTATTCGGAAAACCTAAATATACTATAGTAAAAATAGCAAAGCGCAAGGAAATCCCCGGCGGATTATGGACGAAATGCGAGGATTGCGGGGAGATTATTTTTAATAAGACCCTTGAGGACAATTTAAAGGTATGCCCGAAGTGCAATTTTCATTTTACCCTTACTGCAACAGAAAGGATAGGGCAGTTTCTTGATGCAAATACCTTTGAAGAACAGGATAAAGGGCTTGCGCCCATGGATCCCCTGCAGTTTCAGGGGCCTAAAAGTTATCAGGAAAAACTAAAACAGGATCAGGAAGCTACCGGCTTAAAAGATGCGGCCCTGTGGGGCCCCGGGCTTATAAACGGAAAAAGAATAGCGCTGGTTGTTACGGATTCGAGGTTTATTATGGGTAGCATGGGTTCTGTTTTAGGCGAGAAGGTGACGCGTGCCGCAGAAAGAGCAATGAAAGATAAACTGCCCCTTGTAATAATTTCTGGCTCAGGCGGAGGCGCAAGAATGTACGAAGGTGCGTTGTCACTTATGCAGATGGCAAAGACATCTGCCGCGATAGCGAGATTTCGTGGCGCGGGAGGAATTTATATTTCTGTTTTGACAAATCCAACCATGGCAGGGGTGATGGCGAGTTTTGCGTCGTTGGGAGACGTTATATTGGCGGAGCCGAAGGCGCTTTTAGGATTTACGGGTCCGCGGGTAATCGAACAGACTATACGCCAGAAACTACCCCATGGTTTTCAGCGCTCGGAATTTATGCTCGAGCACGGTATGCTGGATATGATTGTGCCCCGCAAAAACCTTAAAGGCACTGTCAGCAAGCTGCTGGAGTATTTAAGTTGATTTTTCTTCTTCATGTTGCTATACTTACAACTTAATACTTACAACTTAAAACTTACGACTTAAGACTGTATTATTATGGCACAGGTAAGCTTAAAGGACGTAACCAAGATTTATCCGGGCAATATTCCGGCAGTTCGGGAAGTGAGTCTGGGGGTCGAATCGAAGGAATTTGTAGTTATAGTAGGCCCATCCGGATGCGGTAAATCAACCACACTTCGTGTTATTGCCGGCCTGGAAGAAGTGACAAGCGGCGAGGTTTACATAGGCAGCAGGCTGGTAAATGACGTACCCGCGAAAGATAGGGACATAGCAATGGTATTCCAGAATTATGCGCTCTATCCGCACATGTCTGTTTATGAAAATATGGCCTTTGGCCTGAAACTGCGCCGTTATCCCAAGGTCGAGATAGAAAACCGCGTCAAGGACGCAGCGGATATCCTTGGTATAAAAGAACTTTTAAAACGTAAACCGAAAGAACTCTCCGGAGGCCAGCGCCAAAGGGTTGCTGTAGGCCGCGCGATAGTAAGAAAACCGCTTGTGTTCCTATTCGACGAACCCCTCTCGAACCTGGATGCAAAGATGCGCGTACAGATGAGAACAGAGTTAAATAAGCTTCACACGCGTTTGCAGTCTACAATGATATATGTCACGCATGATCAGACAGAAGCGATGACGCTCGGCAACAGGGTAGTTGTTATGAAAGACGGCCTTGTCCAGCAGGTGGCAGATCCGATTACACTCTACGATAAGCCGGTAAATAAATTCGTCGCGGGGTTCATAGGTTCTCCGCCGATGAATTTTATGAATGGCAGAATAATCAAAAAAGAAGGCAAATTTCATTTTGATGAAGGGGTTTTCAGGGTAAAACTCACAGATGACATGTTCCCTAAACTTGCCAAATACGAAGGAAAAGACGTGGTGTTTGGCATAAGGCCCGAGGATATATACGATAAATTATTTGTTTCAGAGGCATCACCGGATAATACCATTACAGCTACAGTGGAAGTTGTCGAACCGATGGGCGCCGAAGTATTCCTGTATTTGACTACACGCAGGCATAACTTTGTCGCAAGGGTTGGGTCCCATGACAAACCTGAATTGAACCAGGAAATGGATTTGGTTTTTGACATGAGCAAGGTTCACTTCTTCGACAAAACCACAGATGAAGCTATCACGTAGGACCCCGAATGAAGAGACCCATTGGAGTCTATCATCGGGGTCCCGAAGTTCAGCCAGATTACCTGCTCCATTCGGGATAGCCGCCGCTTTTTTAATATTAATTTCCCAAGTCCTCGTAGCACGCCTTATTTTTTCCGCATTTGCAGTAAGACTGTCAAATCCAGAGTTATTTCTGGGCATTCTTGATTCGCTACCGCTTATCTACATACTTTTGATTGTTATGGCGTGGCTGTGGGTAGGCACGGTTTTTGGGTTTGTTATCCTGATATTTTCCTTTATAATTTCGTTTTTGGCATTTGCCTTTTCTGAAAAATCATTTTTTTCACTGCATCTTTTAAGCTATGCCCTCAGCGCTTATATCGCCCATGCCTTCTCAAAAAAAATGCGTGCCTTTTTCGAAATCCATCATGCAAAGACTGATAAGTTAGACCAGGATTCGAATACGATAAAAGCCGATATTGTCCGCGAAAGAACATTATCGTCTGCACTTCAGAAAAAATACGAACGTTACCGCTCACTTAAGGACGTTACCCAGACCCTCGGCACTCAACTTTCGCTTGATGAAGCCTCCAAATATAGTTTAGACCGGGCCTATACCATAATAAATAAGGGCGACGCGGCAATGCTTTATTTTTTGGAGCCCCGCAGCCAAACATTGGCCCTTAAAAATTCGATTACCAGAAACGAGTCCATCAAGATACGTTCTAAATTAGGAGACATATTTGACAACTGGGTTTTAAAAAAACATACACCGCTTATCGTGGATGATGTAAAAAAAGATTACCGCTTTAATCTTGGTGAAATTACCGCCGGGGAACATCTGTATACATCGGTTATAGCG
Organism: Candidatus Omnitrophota bacterium; assembly: GCA_043812735.1. Taxonomy (GTDB): domain Bacteria; phylum Omnitrophota; class Gorgyraeia; order JBDRLY01; family JBDRLY01; genus JBDRLY01. The sequence continues at coordinate 15,177 of JBDRLY010000066.1, forward strand.
GCGCCGCTTATGACTGAACGCAGGGTGCTCGGCGTGATGCGCCTGGATAGCCCGAAAGCCGCAGGTTTTACGCCTGATGATTTGAGATTACTTGATATTTTATCCGACCTTTCCGCCGCCGCGATTAAAAATTGCATGCTTTATCTAAAAACGCAGGAACTGGCCATAAGGGACAGCTTAACGGGGTTATTTGTCCACCGCTATTTCAAACAAAGGCTAAAGGAAGAAATTCTGCGCGCAGGAAAAACTAACATAAAAACTTCCCTGATTATGCTGGATATAGATTATTTTAAGGATTACAACGATAAATACGGCCATACCGCCGGCGATATTGTACTAAAAAACGTTGCGCAGATACTCAGGGAGAAAAGCCAGCCCGGGGATTTAGTCGCGCGATACGGAGGGGAAGAATTTACGCTGATACTTCCGGGCGCCGATAAGGAAAAAGCCATGAATTTAGCGGAGGCTATACGCAGGCAAGTAGGGTCTACCTATGTGGTTTTGCGCAGGGAAGAAACTCACATAACAGTTTCTTTGGGAGTTGCCAGTTTTCCGCAAGATGCGCGTGAGGAAGACGGAATTTTAAAACTCGCCGACGCGCGCCTCTATAAAGCAAAACAGGCTGGGAAAAACAAAGTATGCGGCGAATAATAATATTTTTTGTCGCGGTGTTAATTGCCGTTATCTCGCATGTCCAGGCGGCAAAGTCTGGCGCATATCCCGCCTCGCTGAATTTATTGGCGCTTGCGGTTTTATTCGCGGGCGCTTACGAGAATTTTTGGTTTTCCGTAGTTTTAGGGATATTCTCAAGCATAGCCGCCGCCTCGCTTTTACTTTTTGGCGTACCGCCCTTGGCAGTGCTTATTTCGTTTCTGGGGTTTACACTTTTACTGCATGTGGTTTATTGGATAAAAAAGACATCCGGCATTATAGAGAGATCACTTGCCGCAAGGTACAAGGATAGAGAGGCATCATACGAACTCCTAAAGCACGACCGGGACCAGATAAAAAACCTCAATAACCGTATAGAAATGCAGGTTGCCGAAATTGCGCGCTTGTACGACGTGACAAAAGAACTCTCGGCAACACTGGAATTCAATGAAATGCTGAATGTGTTGTGCAATTTTATGACCAAGAATTTCTCGTACACAAGTGCCTACCTGCTTATAGCCAGGCGGGAAGGCGCGTCCTTTAATATTGAACAGAGATTTGAATTTAAAAAAACATGTGTTAAGCGCGATACGCAAGTGGCTTACGAGAAGGAGCTTTTGGATTTATTAGTTTCCCATAAAATGCATGTTGCGATTCCGTCTCCCCAGGAGATGTTTTACAGGGAAAAAATGAAGCTTCTGCGCAGCGTGCATACTTTTATGGCCGTTCCTATAGCGTTCGGCGCAAAGACGAGTTATGTGCTGGTGCTTGAAAATCTTCCTGAGGGCGAGTTTGAGAGATTTTTGGTTTTAGGAGGGCAGCTTTCGTTGCAGCTGGGAAAGGTGAACCTATACGGGGAAGTCCAGGAGCTGGCTATAGTAGACGGCCTGACGGGCGTATTTGTAAGAAGGCATTTTATGGAAAGGCTTAGCGAAGAACTGGCGCGTTCGCTGCGGCACGGTTCGGGGCTTTCGCTGCTTTTGCTCGATATAGATTATTTCAAAAAATTAAATGATACCTTTGGGCATCTGGTGGGGGATGCCGTTTTAAAACAGACGGCAGATATTCTCAAGCGCAATATCCGCGAAGTCGATTTTATCGGCCGCTACGGCGGGGAGGAGTTTGCCATTGCATTGACGGATACCGCAAAGGCTGATGCATATCAGGTTGGCGAGCGTATCCGCCAGGCAGTTGATGCTTATCAGTTCAGGGCCTATGACGAAACGCTGAAGACAACCATAAGCATAGGTATATGCACCTCTCCTTCGGACGGATCGAAGATGGAGGATCTCATAGAACGCTCCGACGAGGCGCTTTACCACTCGAAGGGTTCCGGCAGAAACAAGGTATCTGTTTTTTAAACAGTGGTTGCAATACGTCCGAATTTGAGTTAAAATACACAGAAATGTCAAAAACATGTATACTTGCCGTTGATTTAGGCGGGACAGCAACTAAACTGGCATTATTAAACCTTAGGGGAAAAATCCTAAAGAAAATATCTATACCTACCCGCGCCTATAAAGGAAAAAAAGCCTTAATTGCAGCAATACAGAAAACAATACAAGCGCTGCTTCTAGGTAACGGCATCGGCAAGTCCAAGGTAAAAGGTATGGGCGTTGGAGTGCCGGGGCTGGTTGATTACAATAGGGGTATTATTCATAACCTTATAAATATCCCCGGGTGGCACAATGTTGCGCTAAAAGATATTTTGCAGCGTAAACTAAAATTACCGTGTTTTGTAGATAATGACGCGAATGTTATGGCACTTGGCGAATTAGTCTTTGGCGCCGGCAAAGGAGCAAAAAATATAGTGTGCCTGACTGTAGGCACAGGCGTAGGTGGCGGAATTATAATTAACGGTAAGTTATATCGCGGAAGAAGTTTCTCGGCAGGTGAAATAGGGCATATACCCATAAATGAAGACGGCCCGCACTGTAATTGCAAGGGAAATGGGTGCGTTGAAGCGTATGTAGGCAACCGTTATGTATCGAAGGAAGTTATAAAAAAATTAAAGCGCGGTGAAAAAAGCAAGGTATTTAATTTTGTAAAGCGCCTGAGTGATATAACACCGGAAGTTTTATACAAGGCCGCTAAAAGAGGCGATAAATTTTCAAAAAATATGTGGAATGAAATAGGCAATCATCTGGGGTTCATGCTTGCCGGGGTTGTTAACTTATTAAACCCAGAGCGTATCATAATAGGCGGAGGGGTTTCTAAGGCTGGAAAGTTTTTGTTTGAGCCGTTGCGCCGGAGGGTGTTAAGACAGGCAATGGCTATTCCTGCTAAGGCATGCAGGATTTTACCTGCCAAATTGGGCGAAGACGCCGGTTTAATAGGCGCCGCCGCCCTTGTTATGGAAAATACATGAAGAAGTCTATTGTGTCATTGTGTCATTGTGTCATTGTGTCAATCGTTTTACTTACAACTTACAACTTACAACTTACAACTGCTTTATATGCCGAAGAGCAGAAATTGCCTGTTTCCATTACCGGCGATATTGTTGAATATTTTGAAGACGAGAAAATGGCGGTAGGCGAAGGAAATGTTACGGTTATATACAAAGACATGAAGCTTACCTGCGATAAACTTACTTTTTATACCGAAACAAAAGATGCCATCGCGGAAGGCAACGTAATATTGCGCACATCGGATGGTGTATTCAAGGGGCGATACGCTACATACAATTTTGAGGCGCAGCGCGGCAAAGTAGAAGATGCGCGCGCGGAAATGCACCCCTGGTATGCCGGTTGCAAGGAATGCGAAAGGATGGATAAAGATAAATACGGTGTTAAGCAGGGCTATGTGACTACCTGCAACAAGGAACACCCCCATTACCGCGTGCAGGCAAAAACTCTCGAAATATACCCGGATAATAAAGTTGTTGCTAAGAACGCGGTCTTGTATGTCTGGAAAATACCCATATTTTATTTTCCGTATTATGTGCAATCAACCAAGCAAAAAGTTCCGGACGTAAGTTTTGTACCCGGCAGCAGTAAAAAATGGGGATTTTTCCTTTTGTCCAAATGGCGCTACAATTTAGATCCGAATCTGCGGGGCAATATCCATGTTGACTGGCGCGAATATAGAGGGTGGGCTCCCGGGTTGGATGTATTTTACAAAACGAAGAAATTCGGCTCCGGCGCATTCAGGGCGTATTACATGGAAGACAGGGATAAGAATTCCTGGAAGAGGGAAAATCGGCCCCGCGATTTCAGAAACAGATACCGTTTCCAGGTGCGCCATAGATGGCTGCCTGATGCGAAAACCAACGTTATACTTGAATATCACAAGGCATCCGACAACACCTTTATTAAGGACTTCTTTTACAGAGAAGAATATGAAATAGATCCCCAGCCGCCTACATATATTTCATTGACAAGATATGAACCGGCATATTCCGTTAATTTAAAGGCGCAAAAAAGGGTAAATAGATTCGAAACCGCCGTCGAATACTTACCAGAAGTCGGATTGACGACGAGTGCGCTAAAGATAGGCGGTTCAAAATTCTATTATAACGGGGCGGGTACCGCAGGAAATCTCTCTTCGAGATTCGCCAGTAGTGAGGTTCATTATAATGCCAACAGGCTGGATTTGGATAACAAGCTTTCATATGTCGAGAAATTATTCGGATGGCTATCGGTAACGCCTTATACCGGGACCCGCCAGACATATTATTCGAAGGATATTTCAGGCGACAACAGCCTGATGAGAGGCATATTCTATGGCGGCGTGGATTTTTCCACAAGATTTTACAGGGTGTTTAATTGTTTCAGCGATGTCCTGGGTATCGAGATAAATAAAATAAAGCATACCATTACGCCGACGGTAAAATACTTTTATCAGCACAGCCCGACGGTAGCCCAGAATAAAATCATCCAGTTTGACGGCGTAGACTCGATTACCACCAAGAATAGAGTAACTATAGCGCTTGAAAATTATTTCCAGACAAAATGGTTCGAGGATAAACAGCCCAAGATACATGACTTGGCAAGGTTTATAATCGGCGCAGACTATATTTTCAGAGAAAACGGGCGAGGGAGATTAGATAATATATCTTTTAATCTTGAAACAAGGCCTTATCACTGGTTGGGATTGAGCTCGGATGCTTCATATAACCCTAAGTTGGGGCGCTGCGAAACATACAATTTAGATGTGCTTTTCCAGGATAAAAAAGAAATTGTAAAAGCGGCTTTAGGATATAGATATTTGCAGGAAGAAAGCGCGCAGCTTACTGCGGAAGTAAAATGGCGTGTAACGCCGAAGTGGCTATTTCGTGTGTATCAACAGTATGAATTTCAAACAGGTAAAAGCAAAGAGAAGGAGTTTGCTATAGTGCGCGACCTTCACTGCTGGGAAGCCGAAGTCGGGTATAACCGTTCAGGGCCTTACGGGAGGACAATATTTGTGATATTCAGGCTGAAGGCATTCCCGGATATTCCGCTTGCTTTCAGCAAGAGTTTCGCAAGACCCAGAACGCTTGAGCAGTACGGCAGATAAATAAAACAGAGGAAAATATGAAAAGAACTGGAAATTTTCTTTGCGTGCTTCCGATAGTTATGATGCTGGGCATATTCGGTTATTCCCACAAAGCCCCGTCTGTGGGAGAAATAAAATCGATATACATAAAAACTATTGAGAATAAAATTAATATCGGGGCGGAAATATCGGAGCGCTCAGGATACAAAACATATCGGCCCGGGCTTGAAATTGAGGCAACAAAAGTTATCATTAACAGGTTTTTGTATGACGGCGGCATAAAGGTGGTTTCGTCCGAAAAAGAAGCCGATGCCAAGCTCCTTGGAGAACTCGTTGATTACAACAGGCAGGCCTTGAGATATTCAAGCGAGCAGACTATAGAAGAATTCAGGGTAAACGTAACAGTTAATTTTAAATTAATAGATATGCGCAGCGAAGAAAAGAAGGTTTTATGGGAAGGAAGCCTGAGCGGAGATTCAAGCCAAGTTACAGCAGGCAGATTTTCCAAAACTGAAACACAAGCCGTGGACGACGCCTTAGTTGATTTAGCCCGCCGGGTTATTGAGCGCACATTCCAAGAGGACTGGTAATATATTTGCAAGATTCTAGCATTTCAGGTTCCCGGGCGGATAGGTTTATAGCAGTACTGCGAAATTATATGGCACTTGTTGCCGGAGAACTCGGCTACAGGTGCCTTTTTCTTTTTACGGTAATTTACTTATCGCGCGTATTGGGGCCATCGGGCTTTGGAAGCATAAGTTTTATTCTTGCCGCACTGGTTTATTTTTACACCTTTGCGGGTTTCGGCCTGGAGATTGTAGGCGCGCAGGCAATAGCCAGGGATAAGTCAAAATTAAAACCATATGTAGACAATATAATAACCGTCAGGATTTTCATAGGCGTATTATCTTTTGTAGGCTACTTACTTTTTGTAAATATCCTTCCTGAGTTCAGGGCTACCCGGACACTTTCCATTTTATATGGGATATCCATTTTGCCGTACATATTTCTGCTTGAATGGGCCTTCCAGGGCATGGAGCGGATGAAATATATAGGCATCTCGCGCGTTATAAAACAGGCAATACAGCTGTTACTTTTAGTTGTTTTAGTTAAAAACGTATCCGCTATTAACCAGGTGCCGGTGATTTACGCCATATCCATATTTGCTTCTGTGTATTGGCTTTTGCTTGTTTACAAAAGAAAATTCGGAAATATACACCTCAAGTACGATTTTTCATTTGGGAAAAACATTTTAAAGAAATCCGCCCCTGTGGGCTATTCGACGCTGATGATGAACGTTTCGGCAAGTTTAAGCATTTTAATGCTGGGATTTTTAAGTACAAAAGCCGAAGTTGGGTATTACAGCGCCGCGCAAAAGGTGGTATTGTTCTGCCTTTTATTTTCGGGGCTATACAATGAAGCCGTATTTCCTGCCATGTCCTTTTATTTTAAAAATTCCGTCAAGGAACTTGAGACAATTTTGAATAAATCAATGAAACTCCTTTTTATTTTTGCTATTCCCTTTGCCTGCGGCGGCGCCGCTGCGGCCACAGGGGTAGTGCGACTGTTGTATGGAGAGAAATTTTCAGCTGCCTCCGAGACACTCAGGATACTGTCTCTGACTATTCCGCTTGCCTATTTTAACGGTCTGTTGGGGCGCGGCCTTTTGGCTTGCGATAACCGAAAAGGGTACGCAAAAGTTATAACATATACGGGTATCGCTACGGTAGTGTTCAATGCGGCGTTGATACCTGTTTTCGGCATGATTGGCGCGGCAATAGCCACTGTTACTTGCGAGCTTTTTATGGCGGCATGGTGCTATAGGTATTTAACCAAAAAACTACCTGTTAATTTTGGGGTTTATGCCGTAAAGCCGCTTATAGCCTGCGCACCCATGCTATT
>JBDRLY010000067.1:0-3989 GCA_043812735.1 Candidatus Omnitrophota bacterium
TGTTGTTGACGGCTGATAGATTAATCCTGAATTGGCATACCGGATAAACGGCTCAGGCACGGAAAATATAGCGATATCTTGCAGGGATACGGGGGTGCCGCTTTTGTATATTTCAACAGACTATGTATTCGACGGAAATAAAAATGCGGCGTATAGCGAAAATGACGCAACCAACCCGGTAAATATTTATGGCCGCTCCAAACTGCAAGGCGAAAAATTTGTAAAATCTATTCTGAATAATCATTTAATAATTCGCACAAGCTGGCTGTACGGAAAGAATTCCAAAAACTTTGTTAGCGGAGTAATCGAGCGCGCCAAGCGGGGCGAAGAGCTAAAAATTGTCAATGACCAGTTCGGCAGCCCGACATGGAGCGCCGATTTGGCAAAAGCAATTGCAAAATTGATAGATAAAATTAAAGATGCAGCTTTTGGCGCGAAACGTTTATGGGGAATATACCACGTCACCAACGCCGGATCTTGCTCAAGATATGAAGAAGCAGTAAAAACTTTGGAATACGCGCAGCTTTCTAATACAGAAATAAACCCGGTTACTTCTTTAGAAGCAGACAGGCCGGCCAAGCGCCCGAAAAATTCTCTGCTTGAAAACAAAAGATACAAAGAATTATTCGGCGAAACGCTGCGTCCATGGGATGAAGCGCTAAAAGAATATTTAACCTAAAAAAGGATGTGACGATGGAAAGAGTATTAATTACGGGAATAACGGGTTTTGTAGGCAGCTACCTCGCGGAATTCCTTCTAGAAAAGAAGAATATAGAAGTCTATGGCATAGAGCGATGGCGCTCAAAAATGGAAAATGTGGAGCATATCAAAGATAAACTGCATTTGCACGAATGCGACATAAGGGATGCGTCAAGCGTGTCAAAGGTTATGGACGAAGTCAAGCCGCAGAAGGTATTTCACCTCGCGGCACAGTCATATGTGCCTATGTCATGGTCGGCGCCGGCCGAGACCCTTACGACTAATATCATAGGCGAATTGAACATATTTGAAGCAATAAGGGAGCTTAAGATTAATCCGCTTATACAAATCGCGGGTTCCAGCGAAGAATACGGCGCAGTCAAAGAAAATGAATTGCCCGTGAAGGAAACAAACGAATTAAGGCCGCTTAGCCCCTATGCAGTTTCAAAAGTAGGACAGGATTTATTGGCTTATCAGTATTATAGAAGTTATAAGTTAAATGTAATCCGCAGCCGCGCGTTTAATCACGAAGGCCCGCGCAGGGGAGATGTGTTTTCGACATCCAATTTCGCAAAGCAAATTGCTCTGATAGAAAAAGGAAAAAAGGAACCCATAATTTATGTCGGGAACCTGGATGCCAAAAGGGATTTTACGGATGTGCGCGATGTCGTCAAGGCGTATTGGGTTTTGCTTGAAAAATGCACTCCCGGCGAAGTGTATAACATCTGTTCGGGAAAGGCATATTCGATTAAAGAAATGCTTGATATGCTGCTTAGCCATACAAAGGTTAAGCCAAAAATACAAGCCGACCCCGCAAGAATGCGCCCTAGCGATGTGCCTGTTTTAATAGGAGACAGCACAAAATTCAGGGAAAAAACAGGCTGGAAGCCGGAAATTCCGTTTGAGAAAACACTCGAGGACCTCCTGGATTACTGGCGGCAGAGAGTATGATAAAAGACTTAAAGAAAAAAATTGATACGAAAAAGGCAAATATCGGAATAATCGGCCTGGGATATGTAGGCCTGCCCCTGGCGCTTGAATTTGCAAAAAAAGGCTTCGTTGTTCTGGGAATAGATATTAACAATGAAAGGGTAAATGCGATAAACAAAGGCAAATCCCAGATTACCGATATACCCGATAACGAAATCCGCCGCGCCATAACCCAAAAGAAATTCATCGCCACTACCAATTACAGCGCCATCAGTAAATTGGATGCGCTCATAATATGCGTGCCGACGCCCTTGCGCAAGACAAAAGAACCGGATTTATCCTACATTATTGATGCCGCGAAAAAACTCGCTAAGTATTTAAAAAAAGGAACGCTTATTTCGCTTGAAAGCACGACCTATCCCGGCACAACCGAGGAGCGGGTGCTTCCTATTTTTGAAAAAAGAGGCCTGAAACTTGATAAAGATTTTTATCTGGTTTTTTCTCCGGAGCGCATAGACCCGGGAAACGTAAAATACACTACTTCAAATATTACAAAGGTTATCGGAGGAGTAAGCAGTGATTCGGCATCACTCGCAAAGGCTCTATACGAAAAAATAATTTCTAAGGTAATAGTTGTCTCTTCTTCCAGGGCTGCGGAAATGGTTAAATTGCTTGAGAATTCTTTCCGGAGCGTCAATATAGCGTTAGCGAATGAGCTCGCCGTAATTTGCCATAAAATGGGTATAGACGTCTGGGAAATTGTAGATGCGGCAGCGACAAAGCCGTTTGGGTATATAGCTTTTTATCCGGGCCCCGGGCTGGGCGGTCACTGTATACCGATAGATCCGCTGTACCTTACCTGGAAGGCGAGGATGGAGGGCTTGAAGCCGCGCTTTATAGAATTGGCCTCGCAGGTAAACTCGTACATGCCCCAGTATGTGGTTGAAAGGTTAACTGAGATTTTGAGAAAGCATAGAAAAGAACTTAAGTGTTCAAAGATTTTAGTCTTGGGAGTTGCCTACAAGAAAAATGTCAACGATACCAGGGAATCTCCGGCAATTGAAATTATAGAGCTTCTGAAGCGAAAAGGTGCGCTTGTATCTTACCATGACCCCTATGTGCCGGCGCTTAGGGTAAACCGCGCAGACTTTAAATCAATGCCGCTTAGCGAGAGTATTTTAAAACAGCAGGACTGCGTCGCAATTATAACTGACCATGCAAATGTTAACTATGCACGCGTCATAAAGAACGCAGAGCTTATTTTTGACACGAGAAATGCAATTAAACAAAAAAATAAAAAGGTAATAAAACTATGAGCCGGTATTTAGTTACGGGCGGAGCTGGATTTATAGGTTCGAATATAGTAGAAGAATTGTTAAGGCGCGGGGAAAAGGTCCGCGTTTTGGATAATTTCTTAACCGGTACAAAGCATAATATAACGCTTGCATTGGAAAATGCGGCAAAATCAAAAGGCCAAGCAGCTATTAAGAAAAATTTTGAATTAGTCAGGGGCGATATACGCAATTTGGATGCCTGCAAGAAGGCCTCGAAAGGCATCGAGTATGTTTTACACCAGGCGGCGCTGCGCTCTGTCCCGAAATCAGTAGAAAACCCGTTTCTTACCAATGAAATAAATGTTCTGGGCACGCTGAATATGCTTATGGCTGCAAAAGAGGCGCGCGTCAGAAGATTTGTTTATGCTTCTTCAAGCTCGGTATACGGCGATGTAAGCAGTTTTCCGCAGAAAGAATCCATGCCCGCAAAGCCGATATCCCCGTACGGAGTATCAAAATTAGCAGGCGAGAATTACGCTGTAGCATTCGCAAAAACACTTGGGCTGGAAACAGTTTCACTGCGCTATTTTAATGTTTTTGGGCCGAGGCAAAATCCGGAAAGCAAGTATTCCGCGGTTATCCCGGCGCTTTTATCCAGGATACTGAAGAACAAGCCGCCCGTAGTAGAATGGGACGGCAGGCAGTCTCGCGACTTTACATACGTGGCAAACGTTGTTGAGGCGAATATAAAGGCAGCGAGGGCTAAGGGTATTTCTGGAGAGGTGATTAATGTTGCCTGCGGTTCTACGATTTCAATCCTGGAGATACTAAAGTCTCTTGATAAGATTCTGGGTAAAACACCAAAACCGCTTTATGCGCAAAAAAGGCCCGGCGATGTCCGCAAAACCTACGCCGATATATCAAAATTGCGGCGCCTATTGTGGATAAATAAATTGGTTGAGTTTGAAAAAGGATTGCGCTCTACCGTACAGTGGTTTATGGGAGGCATCGTATGAGGATACTTATAACCGGCGGGGCGGGGTTTATAGGCTCGCATTTATGCGATTTATTGGTCAGGAAAGGGCA